>JBAQRU010000195.1:0-1934 GCA_049296025.1 Lysobacteraceae bacterium
GGTCTCGCCTGCGGCGAGACCCGGGCTACGAAAAACGTGGCTCGGCCTGCTTCGCGTGCGTCCACTCCTGGCCGAAAGCCGCCATCGCTTCATCGCCCCCATCCACTCACCGCAAACGGTGCGCCAAGGCAGCAACCCTATGGCGTGGACAATGCGGTGAACGTCCGATCGCGGGTCGAATTGTCGGCATAGGTCGATCGCAACGTTTTTGCGCTTCGCGTCACCTTCTCCCCGCACAGCGGGGAGAAGGGAGACACCGTGGAAAACCGCTTGGGGAAACCTATCGGGGGCAGTGTGTCTTTCTTGGCTCTGCTGGAGTGTCTACTCTGGCCCGAAAGCGCTATTCGTATCGAAGCCCGCGCGCAATCGATACTTCGGTCAAGTAGGCTGGGCTGAAAAGCCCAGCATTTTTTCGTCCTCCGTCAACATCGTGCTGGGCTTTTCAGTCCAGCCTACTTCCGGCCGCCGGAGTGCTTTCGGTCGTGCGGATACTTCGCAGTCCGCGTGATCCGAAGTGGTCGGACAAACGGTTATTTTTCCTTGCGCCAATTCACCGAGCCGCGATTCTCCACTGTGCTCGATTCGATTTCGATATCGAAGCCTTTGCGCAACAGATACTTCAGCGTGATCACCTGGCCGGTGCCGAGCAGCGATACGCCGTAACTCACGTACAGGCGCGGCGAGATGTATTTGCCGATGCCGACCACGGTGCCGCCGAGGGCGCGCGATTCGCTGACGCCGGCATCGTCCAGGCCGATCTTCGCGCCGAGCTGCGAGGCCAGCAGATTGCCGGCGGACAGCGCGGCGGTCGCGGCGCTGAGCTGGCGGTTTTCGTCGGCGCTCGCGCTGGACAGCGGGCGGCCGAGGGTGAGATACGCCAGCGCCTCGGATTCGCTGGTCGCCGGGTCGCTCCACACTTCGGCGATCGGCGCCGATGCGCGTCCGCGCACATCGATACCGGCGGTGACGCTGCCCACTTCGCGTTCGGCGCGGATATCGATCACCGGATCGCCGAACGCGGTGTTCGACCACAGCAGACGACCACGGGTGATCCGCAGGTTCTGGCCGTAGGCGCGATAGCGCCCATCGACATCCAGCGAACCGGTCGCCACCGTTTCGCGGCCCGGGCGCGCACGCATGCGCACGCTGCCGCCGAGCGTGCCGTCGAGGCCGAAACCGTGCAGGCGCACGTCGTCGCCCATCGTGAGCGCGAGGTCCAGATCCAGCGGCGTGCTGCCGTTGCGCTCGGGATTCGCCGGGTCCAGGACCACCACGTCTTCGGATGCCGACACGCCCGAATCCAGTCCTTCCAGATCGATCTTCGCGCTGGCGACGTGCACGCTGCCGGCGACCGCGATCGGTTGGCCTGCGGCGTAGCGCACCACGACATTGGGATCGACCACCGCGCGCAGTTCGCGGGTGTCGGAGATCAATACCTTCTCGCCGACCAGCGCGAGCCGCAGCGGCGTGTCGTCGCTTTGCCAACCCAATGTGCCGTCCAGCCGCAGGGTGCCCTCGCCGCTGTTGACGCTGCCGGAGATGCGCGCGGTGCCGTCGGCCTGCGCGTCCAGGCGCGCTTCACCGTCGCGCAGGCTCAAGGCCAGCGCCGGCATTTCGGCGCGGAACGCCGTGAGCTGCGCTTGTCCGCCCAAAGTCGGCAATGCACGCGTGCCGCCCAGCGCGATGCGTCCGTTCAAGCGGCCCTGCGGATCGACGATGTCCGGCGAGAACAGTTCGAGCCAGGTCAGTTCGGTCGTGTCGATCTCGATCTCGCCGCGCAGCGGCGCGTAGTCGTCCCAGCCGGTGGCGATATTGCCGGCGACACGACCGTTCGGTTTCAGCGCGCTGCTGATATCCGCTTCGATCCGCTGCGGGTCGAAGCGCGCGTCGATCTCAAGCTGCGCATAGCCGAGAATCTCGCGACGGCTGCGCGC
>JBAQRU010000196.1:0-2738 GCA_049296025.1 Lysobacteraceae bacterium
TCCACCGCCACCCACATGCGTGACCTGTACTTCGCCGCCGAGAGCGCCGTCCTGTCGGGACAGCGGTTTCGGATGGGGGAGCGCGAACTGACGCGCGCCGATCTGGCGGAGATCCGCGCCGGTCGCCGCGAGTGGGAGCAGCGTGTTGTAGCGGAAGCCGCCGCCGCGTCCGTGGGGCGCGGCGATCCGCGTGTCGCGCTCGCTGACTTTGGGGGCGAAGCATGAGCGCCGTCCCGAACCGCATTGTCGCGAACCGACTCGACCGCGCCATCGCCTACGTCTCGCCCGGTTGGGCGCTGCGTCGCCATCGTGCCCGCGTACTCGCCGCCGCTTATGAGGCCGCCGATCCCGGCCGCCTGCGCACCCGGCACCGCGACTACGGCAGTGGCAACACGGCGGTGGCGCAGGGCGGTGCGGCGGTGCGCACACAGGCGCGTGCGCTGGAGCGCAACCACGACCTCGCTCGTAACGCGATCAACGTGCTGGTCCAGAATGTGATTGGTCCCAACGGCATCGGCGTCGAGTTCCAGCCGCGCACCCGTTCGGGCGACATCGACGAGCCGGTCGCCGAGCAATTGCGCACGTTGCACGCGCAGTGGTGCAAGCGCCCGGAAGTGACGTGGCAGCACGATTGGGCGAGCGCGCAGCGTTTGCTCGGTCGCACTTGGATTCGCGACGGCGAAGCGTTGGTGCAGGAATTGATGGGCCGCGTCTTCGGACTCGACCACGCCACCCCGGTGCCGTATGCGCTGGAACTGATTGAGCCCGATCTGCTGCCGTTCGAGGCGACCGACCTCACGCGCGGCCTGCTGCACGGCGTCGAGCGCAACGCATGGGGCCGTCCCATCGCGTATCACCTCTACAAACAACACCCCGGCGATCCGAGCGGTTTCGTGCTGCCGGAGCGCAAGCGCGTCTCTGCTGATCGCATTCGCCACCTCAAGCTGATCGACCGCATCGGTCAGGTGCGCGGCATCTCCCTGTTCGCGTCGGTGTTGACCCGGCTCGACGATCTGAAGGACTACGAAGAGTCCGAGCGCATCGCCGCGAAGATCGCCGCCTCGATGGCGGCGGTCATCATCAAGGGCGACCCGAACCTCTATCCGGAAGCAGGTTATCTCGACAGTCAGGGCCAGCCGGTGGCGCAGCGACGCATGCGCTTCGCACCGGGCATGGTCTTCGACGACCTGCGCCCCGGCGAAGACGTCAAAACGATCTCGTCGGATCGCCCCAACGCCAACCTCGAACCGCATCGCAACGGTCAGCTGCGCGCGGTCGCGGGCGGCTTCGGTGTGAGTTTTTCCAGCCTCGCCAAGAACTACAACGGCACCTACTCGGCGCAGCGCCAGGAACTGGTCGAGCAGTACGGCGCGTATGGCGTGTTGAGCATGGAGTTCATCCACCAGCTTGCGCGCCCGATCACCGAACGCTTCGTCGCGATGGCCTACGCCAGCGGCCAACTGGTGCTGTCCGCCGATTCCGATCCGGCCGCGCTCACCGACGCGCTCTACATCGCTCCGGCGATGCCGTGGATCGATCCGATGCGCGAGGCCGAGGCGCTGGCGCTCATGGAGGACAACGTCTTCATGAGCGCGCCGGAGATCATCCGCCGTCGCGGCGCGAACCCGCGCGACGTGCTCGACCAGGAGTCGAGCTGGCAGCAGAAGTTGCGGGAGTGGGGGCTGGTGCGCGTGGGTAAATCCGTGGCACCGGCCCCCACGGCGGCACAGGCAAAAGCAGATGCAACGCAGGCCGCAGCCGTGGCGGCAGGAGAGGACGCATGACGTGCGCCGTCGCCCACGTCCACGCATCGGCACAACCGCCGCTCGTGCGTCCTGCCTCGCTTCCGCGACCGAGCAGCGGCGTCGCTTCGCTGCTGCGCGTGCAGGCGCTGGCGAACAGCGAAGCGGAACTGCTGATCTATGGCCCCATTGGCGAGGACTGGTGGAGCGAGTCGGTCACCGCCAAACAGGTGGTCGAACAACTCGGCGCGACGATCGCGACGACGATCCGCGTGCGCATCAACAGCGAAGGCGGCAGCGTGCAGGACGGCCTCGCCATCCACAACGCGCTGCAGCGCCACCCCGCGCGCATCGTCGTCACCATCGACGGCCTTGCCGCGAGCATCGCCTCGCTGATCGCGATGGCGGGCGACGAGATCGTCATGCCGGTCAACACGCTGATGATGATCCACGCGCCGTGGGCCTATGCCGGCGGCAACGCCGACGATCTGCGCCAAGCCGTCGCGATGCTGGAGACCTACGAGCGTGCGATGGCCGAGAGCTATGCCGCGCGAAGCCATCAATCCATCGACGCCGTGCTCGCACTGCTGCGCGATTACCGCGATCACTACTACACCGCCAGCGATGCCGTTGCTGCGGGCTATGCCGATCGCGTCGACGACGACACCGCGACGCTGCCGAGCGACGCGCACGCCGCCCAGGCCCACGTCGATGCGCTGGTGCGCCACCTAGCGCTGACCGCGCATGCCCCGACACCCATTGCCGCTGCGGCCCGCGCACGGCTGCTCGCCACCCTCACCCCCACCCGCTTCGTGGCGCTTCCGGCCGCGCGGCAGACCGCCCTTGTCGCGGCCCTTGGAGACGACCCCATGAAAGAGACGTTTTTGCAGATTCAAGCGCAGGCGATCCCGCCGACGCCCGCACCGACGCCGGACCCCGCGCCGGTGCCGCCAGCGGTCATTCCGCCCGCACCGGCGACGCCGCCCATCGTCGCCC
>JBAQRU010000197.1:0-1933 GCA_049296025.1 Lysobacteraceae bacterium
AGACCGGTTCGCGACGCTGGTCGATGCGTCCGCCTGCGGCAAGCACCGCCTGCGCCATCGCCAGATCGTCGGTGAGATGCCGCAAGCGCGGCGCGAAGCCGCCGATCGCGGCCAGCGCATCGCGCCGCATCGCCCACGCCATGCCGTTGATCGTCGGCGCGCGTCCGCCGAGTCGTGGCGGCAGGTATGTGATCGCCGCACTGTCGTTGACGAAGCGCGCCAGCAAACGCGCGCCGAAGCCCTGTAGCGATGGGTCCGTGCCGAGATAGATCGGCAGTGCGGTCGAAATCACCGGTGCATCGACGCGGCTGTCGGTCAGCGCTGCGAGCAACGCATCCAGTGTCGCCGCCGGTAGGCGCGCATCGTCGTCGAGCACCAGCACGGTGTCGCCCGTGCAATGCGCAAGCGCGCGGTCGAGCTTGAAGAGTTTCGGATTGATCCCCGGCGGACACGGCGGGTGCGCGCTGATCGCGACCTGTGCGCGCAGCGTCGGCTGCGCTTCGACGACACTGCGCACGATGCGCGCCGCCGCAATATCGTCGCTGTCGATCAGCCAGTGCAGCATCGCGCCGCGCGCGCCGAGCGCACGCAATGATGCGCCCAGCGCTTCGGCCAGTGTGGGATCGCCGCTGCGGATCGGCTGCAGTACATCCACGCCGGTGAAGCGCGCATCGTCGTCGTTGACGGGCGGCGAGGGCATTGCGCGCAGCGCGCGCCACGCGGCGAGCTGTCGCACTATTTCCAGCAGCGGCCACAGCACGAGCGGTAGCCAGAGCAGCAACCAAAGCAGCCAGTCCAGCCACATCATCATGAGGATTGCCTGCGCTGCCAGTCGACGAATACATCCAGGCCTTCGGCGAGCGTCTGCGAAGGCGGACCGAGGATCGCGCGCGCCCTGGTGATATCGAAGGTCTTGCTGAAGGCGAGTACATCGATGCCGAAGCGCGTCACCGGCGGTTCGCCGCGCAGCGGCAGCAGCGTCCACGCCAGTTCCGCCACGTGCGCTGCCATGTGCGCGACGCGATACGGCACTGTGCGCGTCGGCGGCGGCAGTCCGAGCCGACGGAAGGTTTCGGCGAGAAACGCCTGCATCACCACCGGCTCGCCGTGGCTGAGGTTGAATGCGCCCACCGCATCGGGTCGCTGCGCGGCGCGCAGCATGTAGTCGACCAGCGCGTCGACGCTGATCAGGTCGCCGACCGCAGGCGCGGCATCGCGGACGATCTTCGGCAGTTTGCCGCGCTTCGCCGCGGCGAGCAGGCGCGGGAACAGCACGGTGTCGCCGGGTCCGAACACCGCGCGTGGGCGCAGGATCGTCCAGGCGCCTTCGTAAGCGCGCACCAGCGTTTCGCCTGCAGCCTTGGTTTCGGCGTACGTGTTGGCGAACACCGGGCCGATGGGGTCGTCTTCGCGCATGCCGAGCTGGTCTCGCGGCTGGTAGTGCACGGAGCTCGACGAGATGTACACCAGCTTCGGCGACCCGTTCGCACGGCACCACTCGACCACGTTGCGCGTCGCGTCGACGTTGTGACGAAGATAGTCGCGACGCGGCGCGAATGGTGACGACAGCGCGGCGGCATGGATCACCACATCGGGCTCGAAATCGATTGCGAACGGCTGCGACAGATCCACCGCGCGATAGTCGATGGCGGCCAGTTCGCGTCGACCGATGCCCAGCAGTTCCAGCCCCGGCGCTCCACGAAAACGCTGCATGAAGCGCGCGCCGATGAAACCGGAGGCGCCGGTGAGCATGAGTTTCATGGCGTGCCCCGCATCGCTGGCGGCAGCCGCGCATAGCTGTCCGCGCAGTGCGAAGGCAGCACGCAGCGGCTGTCGTCGATGCCGTCGAGCACGCGCTGCAGCTTCGACAGCGTATCGCGCTGCGCGCGCCAGTCGTCGGCGAGAAAACGCGCCGGCCACGCCGCTGCCGAGG
>JBAQRU010000198.1:0-5032 GCA_049296025.1 Lysobacteraceae bacterium
GGGCTGAAGCATTTCCCGCACATGCAGCTTCGCTCGACCTGCGCGAACACGCGCTGGTCGCCATCGGCGGCGGCAAGGATTCGCTGGTGAGCATCGAAGCCCTGCGCGGCATCGGCGTCGAACAAAGCGTGACCTGGATCGGTGGTTCGCAGTTGATCAAGTCCTGCGCCGAGCGCACCGGACTGTCGACGCTCAATATCGGCCGTCAACTTGCGCCGGAGCTGTTCGAATACAACCGTCAAGGCGCGTGGAACGGACATATTCCGGTGACTGCTGTGAACTCGGCGATCCTGGTGTTCGCGGCGGTTCTGCTGGATGCGGACCAGGTGGTGTTCTCGAACGAGCGCTCGGCCAGTTACGGCAGCATGATCGAAGGGACAGGCGAGGTGAACCACCAGTGGTCGAAGGGCTGGGCGTTCGAGCAGGCGTTCGGCGACTACGTGCAGCGGCATGTCGCTGTCGACCTGAAGTATTACTCGCTGCTGCGTCCGCTGAGCGAACTGGCGGTCGCGCGGCAGTTCGCCAAGACCGACCGCTACGACGCGCATTTCTCCAGCTGCAACCGCAATTTCCATATTCTCGGCGAGCGTCCGGTCAACCGCTGGTGCGGTGTCTGTCCGAAATGCCATTTCGTGTTCCTGGCGCTGGCGCCGTTCATGCCTAAGCCGCGATTGGTCGGTATTTTCGGCCGCAATCTGCTCGACGATGTCGTGCAGATTGGCGGCTACGATGCGTTGCTGGAATACCAGGATCACAAGCCGTTCGAGTGCGTGGGCGAGGGCAGGGAATCGCGCGCAGCGATGGCGACGCTGAGCGAGCGTCCCGAGTGGCGCGAGGACGAGATCGTCGCGCGCTTCGCCCGCGAAATCCTCCCGCAGCTTTCGCCGATCGAACAGCAGATCTCACCGCTGTTGATCATCGATGACGAGCATCGCGTGCCGGCCGCTGTCTGGGAACGCCTGCGTGCGCAATTCGCCGTTTGACATCGGGCCGATTGGCATTTCGCGGCTCGACGGTTTGCGGGTCGCGCTCTGGGGCTGGGGTCGCGAGGGTCGTGCTGCATATCGCGCACTGCGGCGCCGTTTGCCGACGCTGCCGCTGACGTTGTTCTGCAGCGCCAGCGAAGTCGAAGAAGCGCGCACGCTTGACGATGCGTTGCTGACGATCGATAGCAACGCCAGCGTCGAGCATCTGTCGCGCTTCGACGTGGTGGTGAAATCTCCCGGCATCAGTCCGTACAGGCCCGAAGCGCTCGGCGCGGCGCAGTGCGGCACGCGCTTCATCGGCGGCACCGCGCTGTGGTTCGCCGACAACCGCGGTGCGCGCACGGTCTGCGTCACCGGCACCAAGGGCAAAAGCACCACGACCGCGCTGCTCGCGCATCTGCTGCGCGCCGGCGGGCATCGCACCGCGCTGTGCGGCAACATCGGGATGCCGCTGCTGGAGTTGCTGGATATCCAGCCAGCGCCGGAATTCTGGGCAATCGAACTGTCGAGCTACCAGACCCGCGATGTCGCGGCGTCCGGCGTGTCGCCGGAGATCGCGGTGGCGACCAATGTCTTCCCCGAACATCTCGACTGGCACGGCGGCGAAACGCGCTACGTCGAGGACAAGCTTGCGCTGTTCGTCGATGCGAAGCCGCGCATCGCGATCCTCAACGAAAGCGACCGCACCCTGGCTGCGCTGGATTTGCCGGACAGCGAAATACGTTTTTTCGGCGGCCCGACGGGTTGGCATCTGCGCGGCGACGTGGTCCATCGCGGCGAACAGGCGGTCTTCGATACCAGCGGCCTGCCGCTGCCGGGACGCCACAATCGCGGCAATCTGTGCGCGGTACTCGCGGCCATCGAGGCGCTGGGTCTCGACGCTGCCGGGTTGGCGCCGTATGCCGCCAGTTTCCAGCCGTTGCCGCACCGGCTGCAGACGCTGGGCACGCGCGACGGCGTCGCCTACGTGAACGATTCGATCAGCACCACGCCGCATGCCAGCCTCGCGGCGCTGGACTGTTTCCGCACGCAGCGGGTCGCCTTGATCGTGGGCGGGCACGATCGCGGCATCGATTGGACCGGCTTCGCCGAAGCCATGCGTACGCAGGCGCCTGCGGCCGTCATCACCATTGGTCAGAACGGCCCGAAGATCCATGCGCTGCTGGCGCCGGTCGCGGCGGCGGCGGGCTTCGCGCTCGCGGAAGCCGGGGATCTGGGTGAAGCTGTCGCCACGGCGCGCGACCTGCTCGGTGGTGAAGGTGTGGTTCTGCTTTCGCCCGGCGCGCCCAGCTTCGGCGCTTACCGGGACTATACCGAGCGCGGCCGCCATTTCGCGACGCTTGCGGGGTTCGACCCGGAGACGATCACCGCCATCCCGGGGCTTGGGATCGGTTGAGCGCGGTCATACGGCCGACGGTCGTGGCGGCATTCGTCGTGGTTTCCGGGTAGTCTTGAGCGCTACCCCCAGAACACCTCAAGGAGTCCGGTTATGCGTTCGATGCGATGGACGGGTCTGTTCGCCCTGCTGTCCCTTTTCCTGATGGCCTCGCCGGCCTTCGCCGCGATGCAGGCCAAGCAAGTCGAGTGGAAGCAGGGCAAGCAGCGTTTCAGCGGTTATCTGGTCTACAACGATGCCACCACGACCAAACGCCCGGGCCTGATGATGGTGCCCGACTGGAAAGGCGTGACCCCGGCTGCAGTCGAGAATGCCAAACAGATCGCCAGTGCCGGCTATGTCGTGCTGGTCGCGGACGTCTACGGCAAGGGCGTACGCCCGAAGGACGACAAGGCTGCGCGTGCGCAGGTGACCAAACTCTACGAGAACCTGCCGGGTTTGCGCGCGCGTGCCGCCGCAGCGCTTGATGCGTTGCGCGATCAGGCCAAGAACGCGCCGATCGATATCGCCCGCATCGGTGCGATCGGCTTCTGCTTCGGCGGCAAGACCGTGCTCGAACTCGCGCGCAGCGGTGCCGATGTCGCTGGTGTCGTGAGCTTCCACGGCGGTCTCGACACGACGATGCCTGCGCAGTCCGGCGGCCTCAAGGCCAGCGTCCTCGTGCTCAACGGCGCGGACGACACCTACGTCCCCGCCGAGCAGATCGACGGTTTCCAGAGCGAAATGAAGGGTGCGGGCGCCGACTGGCAGTTCGTGAACTTCAGCGGTGCGGTGCATTGCTTCGCGCTGGAGAACGCCAACAGCCCGCCGGGCTGCGTCTACAACGCGCTTGCTGCCAAGCGCGCATACACGATGATGAACCAGTTCTTCTACGAGCGTTTCGGCGGCTGAGTCGCCGTTTCCGCAGCGGTGATCGCTCCGGCGATCGCCGCGCGCGCCTGCGGACTGTTGCGCCAGCAGGTGGTGCCGAGCATCGCGGCGATCTGCTTCACGATGCCATCCACGTCGGTTCTCGCCAGCGTTTCCAGCGAATCGAATCCGATCTGCTCGAGGCGGTCGATCACGGTCGGCCCGATGCCCTTCACGGCCAGCAGCAATGCGCGTTCGTCGGCGGAAAATCCCATCGCGTCAGTGGTCGCGACGGACGGCGTAGCGCGCCAGCCCGCGCAAGGCGGCAATGGCGTCGTTCTCATCAAGTCCGTCCAGCGCGGCTTCGGCCGCTGCCGCGTACGTTTCCGCGCGCCGACGGCTGTAGTCCAATCCCCCGGTGGCATCAATCGCCGCCAGCACTTCCGGCATCGCATCGACATCGCCGTTTTCGACGATGGCGCGCAGGCGATCGCGTACGCCCGGATCGGAATGCTGGATCGCGTGGATCAACGGCAGCGTCGCTTTGCCTTCGGCCAGGTCGTCGCCCAGATGCTTGCCCAGCGTGGCCTCGTCGGCGCTGTAATCCAGCACGTCGTCGGCGATCTGGAAGGCGTAGCCCAGCGCCATGCCGTAATCGTGCAGCCGCTGCTGCACGGTGTCATCGGCACCAGCGAGAAAAGCGCCTAGCCGGGTCGCAGCGGCGAACAGCACTGCGGTCTTGCGCTCGATCACCTTGAGATAGGCGGGTTCATCGGTGTCCGGGTTGCGGATATGCAGCAACTGCAGCACCTCGCCTTCGGCGATCGCGTTGGTGGTGTCGGCGAGGACCTTCATCACCGGCAGCCGCTCCAGTTCGACCATCAGCTGGAAGCTGCGCGAGTAGAGGAAATCGCCGACCAGCACGCTGGCGGCGTTGCCGAACAGGGCATTGGCGGTCTTGCGGCCGCGACGGAGGTCCGACTCGTCGACCACATCGTCGTGGAGCAGGGTGGCGGTATGGATGAATTCGACCACCGCCGCCAACTGGTGGGCATCCGACCCGCCATGGCCGAGTGCCCGGGCGGAGAGCAACAGCAGCATCGGGCGCAGGCGTTTGCCGCCAGCGGCGATGATGTGCTCGGCGACCTGATTGACGAGGGCGACGTCGGAGCCCAGGCGCCGACGGATGAGGGCATCGACTGCTGCCATATCGGCGGCGGCGAGGGCCTGGGTGGCAGGCAAGTCGAGCGAAACGGGCGCCGAAGTCGCTTCCATGGGGGGTCCAGACGGGTGAGGCACGCATTATAAGAGGCCCGGCCTCGTGGATTCGGAGATTTCCGACACGGCTTTGCGGAGTAGACCGATACCCGGGTGGTGGCCGGCTATAATCCAATGCTCGTCGCCAATACCGGCGACTCAGCAGGAAACTGTTCATGGCACGCGGCGTCAACAAGGTGATCCTGGTCGGCAACCTCGGCAACGATCCCGAAACCAAATACACCCAGGGCGGCATGGCCGTCACCAAAGTCAGTCTGGCGACCAGCTCGGTCCGCAAGGACAAAGAGGGCAACACCCAGGAGCGCACCGAGTGGCACCGGGTGACCTTCTTCGGCAAGCTCGGCGAAATCGCCGGCGAGTACCTGCGCAAGGGTAGCCAGGTCTATGTCGAAGGCTCGATCCGCTACGACAAATACACCGGCCAGGACGGCGTCGAGAAGTACACCACCGACATCATCGCCGACGAAATGCAGATGCTCGGCGGTCGCGGCGAAGGTGGCGGCGGTGCCGAGCGCCCCGCACG
>JBAQRU010000199.1:0-6868 GCA_049296025.1 Lysobacteraceae bacterium
TTCTTTGGCGCAAAGAAAGTAACCACTGCGCCGCTTGCGGCGCGAACGGCGAAGCCGGCCCGAAGGGCGAGCGCCGTAGGCGCGAGTCAAGAAAACATTCCAAGTCCAATTCGAAACAGCGATCTGCGAGATGGCCGGGATTTTTCGATGAGACATCCCTGTCTCATCGAAAAACGGCGCACGTCCTGTGCGCCGCCCTACGGGTCTCCAATCAGGGGATGGCGCGCTGCGCCTGCAAGATCGCCAGGACGTTTACCATCAGGTGACAAGCGATCAATAGAGCTTCTATTTGAAACCGTATTGGACCTACATGAATTTCCAAAAAAACATGCAAACGCAAGCTCTTTTGCCTGAATGTCTGGAGTCTTTTTCGTCCCATCTACATTCTGGCTATCGCACAGCCGGACCAAGATCGTAGACCCGGAGGGCGATGCACAGGAAGTGCATCGTTTTTCGATGAGACAGGGATGTCTCATCGAAAAATCCCGGCTTCGCCTCAGGCAGTAGTTTGGAATTGGACGTGAAATGTTTTCTTGACTCGCGCCTACGGCGCTCGCCCTTCGGGCCGGCTTCGCCGTTCGCGCCGCAAGCGGCGCAGTGGTTACTTTCTTTGCGCCAAAGAAAGTAACTCGCGCACCAGCGCGAAAAAGGCGCCAGGCCTTACCCGAACACCATCAAACACCGTTATCAGCAGCGCCACGAAACAGCCAAGCAGCATCAAGCCAACTGCTTGATCGCCTGCAGCACCTTTGCGTAATCCTCAGCCTTGTCCGGCTCGCGGATCATCGCCGCCAACACAGCCGATAGCGCCGATTCCTGCAGAATCAACAACAGATTGTCGTGGCTGACCCGGTTCACCGTCTCGATCGCATGCGCCATCGCATCGACGGCGCTGTGCAGACCGGTCACGAATGCATGCACGTTGCCCAACACCGCATCATTGGAAAACTTCACCGACGCCTGGATCTGGTCCACGATCTCATGCCCACTGATGTCGGCATCGGCGGCCATCGCTTCCGGCGCCATGGCGACAGCGGAGGCTTTCGGCTCGGCATCGCGGCGGAAGGCGTTCAGCACGGTCAACAGACTGGTGAGGTTGTCGGCGACGCCGGTCTGCGCGACTTTCTCGGTCGCACCGGCTGCGGCGGTGGTGTTGAGCGAGTAGATCTGCATCACGCCCTGGTTCGCGGCGGCCTGCGCCAGCACGTTCTGCTGTTGCTGCGCCGCGACCGCGTTCTCGAACAGGATGCCGGTCGAGTGCGCCATCGCCTGGTAGATCGAGCCCATCGCGAACGCGGGGGCTTCGGCGAGCACCTTCACGTTGCTCTGGGTGACAGAATCGGTGATCTGCGAATTGACGGCGGTCGGGAATGCCATGGCTCTCTCCTTAGATCCTGCGGTTTTGATGCGTGGCGTGGTGATGCGTGGTGCGGAATGCGCCGCAGCGAAGACGGTCAGGGGTTCGCGGGCGCCGACTTCGGCGCGCTGCCGAAACCACCGTCCGCCGATGCGGCGAGATACGCGAACACCGCGTAAGCAGCCGTGTTCTGCGCCAGCGCTGCGGGATCGATCTTGTCGAGGGTGTCATCGGGCGTGTGGTGCAGGTCGAAGTAATCGGTGCCGTCCTGTCCCAGCCATGCCCAGGCCGCGCCTTCGGCGGCGATCGGGCCGACATCCGGGCCCGCGGCGCCCTTGGTCATGGTGTCGATGCCCAGCGGTTTCAGCGCTTCGGCGATCTGCGCGACGGCAGTGGCCGCATGCGCTGCGGCGCCGGTATTGAAGGCGTAGATGCGGCCGGCGCCGAAGTCGCTTTCGGCGACCAGCTGGTGCTTCGCCACGTCGGCCTTGTACTGCGCGGCATAGGCTTTGCCGCCGTACAGGCCCTGTTCTTCGTTGGCGAAGGCGATCACCCGGATCGTGCGTGCGGGCCGCTGCGCTTTCGGCAGTTGGCCGATGAGATGTCCGGCCGCCATCGTGATCGCGACACCGGCGCCGTCGTCGATCGCGCCGGTGCCGAGGTCCCACGAATCGAGATGGCCGCCGATGACGACCACTTCATCGCGCAGCTTGCGATGGCTGCCGGTGATCTCGCCGATCACGTTGAACGACTCCGCCGTGCCGTCCCAGCCGCAGTCGAGTGCGACGCGCAGGCGCACGGGCGGCCCCAATGCGACGAGTCGCGAGAGTTGTTCCGCATCCGGTACCGACAGCGCGGCGGAAGGGATCGGCGTGAGGCCGTCGTCGAAACGGGTGACGCCGGTGTGCGGGTTGCGGTGACTGTCGGTGCCGGCGGAACGCATCACGAACGCGGCGGCGCCTGCACGGATCGCCGCCGATGGTCCGCGCGTGCGCACTTTGCTGCCGATGCCGTAACCGCTGCCGTCGCGGGCGCGTTCCATCCGGTAATCGACGAAGGCGATCCTGCCGGCGAGCGAACCTGCAGGTACGGCCTCCAGCGCGGCGAGATCGGCGAAGCGCACCACCTCGGCTTCGACCGTACCGCCGGGGCTGCCGCCGAGCGCGGTCAGCGTCAGCGGCTGCGCGTGCGCGCCGACCACATCGCCGCGTTCGCTGCGACGCATCCATTTGGGAAAACCCACCGGCTGCAGCCAGACCTTGTCGTAGCCCAGCGCCTTGAATGTCGCTTCGGCCCAGCGCACCGCGCGCGCATCGGCTTCGCTGCCGGCCAGACGCGGCCCGACTTCGGTGGTCAGCGATTCCACCACCTGCCATGCGGTCTTGTCCTGCAGCGTGCGTTCGCGCAGCTGCGCGACATTCGCCATGGCTTCGTTCGGGATGCGGGTTTCGCGCGGCTCCGCCGCGAGTGCGGTGGTGGACAGTGCGATGGTGGAGGCGAGCATGCCTGCGAGCAGGACGAAACGGATCGGACTCGAACGCATTGCGGATTCCCCGGCCGGAAAAACAAGAGGCCGCGAGCGTATCAGCCCACGGCCTCCGCAGTCATGTCGCGCGAGCCATCTCCCGATAGGACTTGCGATCGGGCTTACTTCTTCAGCGAATCGCGGATCTCGCGCAGCAGCAGCACGTCCTCGGCGGGCTCGGCCGGCGGCGCGGCGGCTTCGGCCTTCTTCAGCCGGTTCATGACCTTGATCACCATGAACAGCACGAACGCGATGATGGTGAAATCGATGATGGTCTGCAGGAACGCGCCGTATTTGATCGCGACCGCAGCGGCGGTTTCCTTGCCGTCCGGGCCGAGGACCGCGTCCTGCAGAACGTAGGCGAGATCGCTGAAATTCACGCCGCCGACCAGATTGCCGACGATCGGCATGATCACGCCATCGACCAGCGAACTGACGATCTTGCCGAATGCGCCGCCGATGATGACGCCGACCGCCAGGTCGACGACGTTGCCTTTCATCGCGAACTCTTTGAATTCACTGATCATGCCCATGAAGCCGCTCTCCCCGGGGTGGATGTGGGCGCGAGTCTAGCGTTCGGAAACAGCCTTGTGCAGGTGGATGCAGGTATTTTTCAGCGCGGCGGCGCGATCCGGCATTCGAGGCGGATCAGGTCGTCCAGGCTGCCTTCGCAGCGGTCGCCCGGCCGCAGCGCGGCCACGCCCGCCGGCGTGCCCATGAAAACCAGATCGCCCGCGCACAGGGCGTAGAGTTTCGACAGCTCGTGCAGGATGTCGGGGACATCCCAGATCAGCTGATCGAGGCGCGATTCCTGGCGCAGGGTGCCGTTGACCCGCAGCGACAGCGTGCGCGATGCGAGCCCGCCCACTTCGCTCGCCGGCAGCAGCGCACTGATCGGTGCCGACTGGTCGAAGGACTTGCCGGTGTCCCACGGCAGGCCTTTGGCCTTGGCGGCGGTCTGCAGGTCGCGACGGGTCAGGTCCAGGCCGATGCCATAGCCGAAGATCAGCGCCTCGGCCTGCGCCGGATCGAGCACGCCCGACGGCGCGTCGCGACCGAGCGCGACGACCAGTTCGATCTCGTGGTGCAGATCCTGCGTGCCCGGCGGGTAGGCGGCGACGCCATCGATGACCAGCGCATCGGCGGGTTTGAGGAAAAAGACCGGCGTGCCGCGATCGGCTTTTGAGGCTGGCGCGGTGGCGCCCATTTCGCGGGCGTGGTCGGCGAAATTGCGGCCGACGCAGTAGACGCGGTGGACCGGGAACATGCCCAGTAACGCCGGCCCGGAAACGGTGGCGCCGCGTACGGGAACGCGCGCCGCTGCCGGCGCGGGGATGAGGTCGTGGATGTGATCGTTCATGGCCGCATGATCGCCCGCGCGATGGCGGTGCGTCGAGCGCCGCAGGGCGGAGGACTCAGCGCCCGGCGGTCAGCATCGGTTTGCGCAGCACCCGGTACTCGGCATCGAGCGGGCGTGTCTGCTTCGCGACCGGTTTGCCGCGCTGACGCCACAGTCGATACAGCAGGCCGCCGCCGAGCATGGCCGCGCCGATCATCAGTCCGAACACCAGCAGCACCGCGAGCAGCGCCACGCCGAACAGCGCCAGCGCCACGCGCAGCACGCGATGACGCGGCTTGCGGGGGGCGAAGAAATCACCGGCGCGGCGACGTCCGGAACGGAATGCGGGAATCGAGAAAAAACGGTGAGCGCGCATGCGGATATTGTCGTGACACACTATGGGCCAGCGGCCGGTTGCCGCAGTATCGGACGCTCGATGACCGAAGGTGTAAGAACTTCGTTAAACCCCAGGGACGCCGCAGCCAAGCCGCTGCTGGCGCTGGACGATCTGCCTGATGGTGGTTTGCTGGAGGTGGAAGCGGAGATCGACGGCGTGGCCGAATCGCTGATCCTGCATCGCAAGGGCGACAGCGTGCGCGCGTGGCTGAATATCTGCCCGCACGCGGGCCGGCGTCTGGATTGGGCGCCCGGCAAGTTCCTGATGTCGAAAGACGGTTTGCTGGTCTGCGCCGCGCACGGCGCGAGCTTCGAGCTGCATGCGGGCGCCTGCGTGGCCGGCCCTTGTCGAGGCGACTCGCTGCGCGCGGTGGCGGTGGATGTGGTGGAGGGCGCGGTGTCGGTTCGTGGCCTGGATCAACGGCTTGCGTAAAGCGGCATCGAAGCGATCGCGATCGCGATTCCGGTCGGTGCCGGTGTCGCGTCCGTGGATGATAGAGTCCCGGCGAGTCTTCCCACCCCGGCATCGGCCGAACAACGGGCAATGCGCATGACGAAATCCGCATTATTCGCGCTGCTGCTGTCGTTCATGCCTGTCGTGGGCTTGTCGGCTTCCGACAGGAACCAGGCGCCGCCGCCAGCACCGCACTGCTTCAGCGCGCGCAACGTGCGGGAAGTGCGGCAGAGCGATCCGCGGACGCTGGCCATCCGTCTGGGCGATGGCGCGCGCTATCGACTGGAGTTGGCCGATGCCTGTCCCGGCGCGATGCGCGCGGAGGGCCTGCGGCTGACCAGTCGACAAGGCTGGATCTGCGGCAGCAACGAGGAAATCCTGGAGATGGGCGAACGCCGGTGTGCGGTCGCCAGCCTGGCGCGCATCGATGCGCGCGAGTACGCCGAACATGCCCTGCGCAGCGATCGACAGGGCGGCAACGTTGCCGAGTTGGCCACACTCGAAGTGCGCGGGAAGCGTCGGCGCGGTTTCGGCGGCACGACCGCCTACTGCGTGGATGCGCGGTATATGCGCGGCTGGAGCGAGGACAAGGGCGATCTCATCGTCGAAATGTCGGCGAAGCGCAGCGGCGGCAACCGGTATTACCGGATGGAACTGGGCGGCAGTTGCAACGAGATGTCTTCATCCAACCATATGCAGCTGGTCTCGGGTGTGGGCACGAACGCGATCTGCGGCAACATCGGCGATCGCGCGCTGTTCACGCGCGACGAAAACATCGGTGGTGTCCTGCGGCCCCGGACCGAGGGCTCGCTGGCGGCGCAGTATGGATGCACGATCCGACAGGTCTACCCGCTGTTGCCGGGCGAAGATTCCGAATAACGTTGATCGTCACGCCTGCAGTCGATAGGCATGCGGTCCATAAGCGTGCATTCGATGCCGGTGCGGGCAAGGCGCACCGACGACGCTCAATCCCGCATCAGCGTCGACTTGCCGAACAGGCTTTCCACCAGATCCACCGCGAGTTCGGCGGTGCCGTTATGGTTGTCCAGCGCGGGGTTCAGTTCGACGATGTCCAGCGAACCCATGCGTCCGGTGTCGGCGATCATTTCCATCACCAGTTGCGCTTCGCGGTAGTTCGGGCCGCCGGGCACGGTGGTGCCGACGCCGGGGGCGATGCTGGGATCGAGGAAATCGACGTCGAAACTGACGTGCAGATGGGTGTTGTCGTCGATGTCTTCCAGCGCTTCGGCCATCGCGCGCTTCATCCCGACCTCGTCGATGTAGCGCATGTCGTAGATGTCGAGTCCGTAGTCTTTCACCAGCCGTTTCTCGCCAGCGTCGACCGAACGGATGCCGATCTGGCGGATTTCGTCGGGGCGCATTGCCGGTGCGCTGCCGCCCAGGTACACCAGCGGCTCGGGGCCGATGCCGCAGAGACAGGCGACCGGCATGCCGTGGAGGTTGCCCGAGGGGGTGACGTCGCTGGTGTTGAAATCGGCGTGGGCGTCGAGCCACAGCACGCGGAGCTTCTTGCCGGTGTCGCGGCAGTAGCGGGCGACGGCGGTGATCGAGCCGACACCCAGGCAGTGGTCGCCGCCCAGCACGATCGGCATCCGGCCCGCGCGCAACTCGGCGCCGACGGCATCCATCAGCGCTGTGTTCCAGGCGACCACTTCCTGCAGATGGCGGTAACCGTCGGTGGGCGGCAGCCAGGGATTGGAGGGGCCGGGCAGGTTGCCGCGATCGGTCACGTCCACGCCGCGCGCGCTCAGCGCTTCGCCGAGGCCGGCGATGCGC
>JBAQRU010000200.1:0-6978 GCA_049296025.1 Lysobacteraceae bacterium
CTTTCGATGCCCGCGCCATCGGCATTCCCGTCGAGCTGCCCACCGAGCTGCCGCTTGATGAACGGGGCGACGTTGAGGCGATTCAGGTCGAAGAGACTGTCCTCGACGCGGTATCCGAGGATGCGCCGGCCGCAGAAACGCATGTGCCCGCTGCGCCCGATGCCGAAGTCATCTCTGCCGAAGCGATCTCCGTGGAGGAGATTTCCCTGGGCGACTACGCTTTCGAGGATTTCACCTTCGAACCGCCCGCGCGGGAAGTGCCTGCAGACAACATCGCCTTTGTCGAAGACAGCGTCGATACCACGGTGGTTGAAGTCGAAGCGGATGCTGCCGATACAGGCGCGGTCGATACGGATGCTGCCGATAGAAACGAGCCGGAAGCCGACGAGCTCGTCGAGCAGACGCTGGTCGAACAGGGCTTCGTCGAAGACGCCATCGTCGACGATGCCATCGTTGCATTCGTCGCGCCGCCGGAAGTGGTCGCTGCCGACGCCGCAAATGAAGCGGTTGCCGAAGCCGCCGCGCCGTTGGCCCAGAGTTATGCATCGCTGCCCGTGCTGAAACCGCTGTCCGTGCCGATGGAGTTCGGTGGCAACGCCGACGACGACGGCGGTCTGCGCGGTTCGCAGGAACAGGT
Organism: Lysobacteraceae bacterium; assembly: GCA_049296025.1. Lineage (GTDB taxonomy): Bacteria > Pseudomonadota > Gammaproteobacteria > Xanthomonadales > Xanthomonadaceae > Lysobacter_I. Next base: position 638 of record JBAQRU010000200.1, read on the forward strand.
GCGCGTCCGCGCCGAACTGCTCGACCGTCTGGTGAACTACGCCGGTGAAGTCGCGATCTACCGCTCGCGCCTCGAACAGCAGTTGGGCGCGTTCCGCGGCGCCACCGCCGAAATGGAGCAGACCAATACCCGTCTGCGCGACCAGCTCCGCCGTCTCGACATCGAAACCGAAGCGCAGATCATCGCGCGCTACCAGCGCGAGGGCGAAACCCGCGACGCGACGTTCGATCCGCTGGAACTCGACCGCTTCTCCAACCTGCAACAGCTGTCGCGCGCGCTCGCCGAAACCGCAGCCGACCTTGGCAGCCTGCACAGCACGCTCGACGATCTGACCCAGGGTTACGAAACCCTGCTGCTGCAACAGTCGCGCGTGAGTTCGGAACTGCAGGAAGGTCTGATGCGCACCCGCATGGTGCCGTTCGACACCGTCGTTCCGCGTCTGCGCCGCGTGCTGCGCCAGGCCTCGACCGATACCGGCAAGCAGGTGCAGCTCAAGCTCGACGGCGCGCAGGGCGAACTCGATCGCAACGTGCTGGAACGCATGACCGCGCCGCTGGAGCACATGCTCCGCAACGCGATGGCGCACGGTCTCGAAAAGCCCGCCCAGCGCAAGCAGGCCGGCAAGCCCGAAGAAGGCGCGGTCACCATCGCGGTGCGCAAGGAAGGTTCGGAAGTCGTGCTGCAGATCAGCGACGACGGCGCCGGCCTCGACCGCAAGGCGATCCGCGAACGCGGCGAAACCCGTGGTCTCGTCCGCAAGGGCGCGACCCTGTCCAACGCGCAACTCGATGCGTTGATCCTCGAGCCGGGCTTCTCCACCGCCGAGGAAGTGAGCCGGCTCGCCGGTCGCGGCGTCGGCATGGACGTGGTCGCCAGCGAAGTCCGCCAACTCGGCGGCACGCTCGACATCCAGTCCGAAAGGGGCGTCGGCACGGTCTTCACGCTGCGTCTGCCGCAGACCCTCGCGGTCACCCAGGCGGCGTTCGTGCGCATCGGCGAAACCACGTTCGCGGTGCCGATCGCTTCGGTGCGCGGCGTCGGCCGCATCCGTCGCGAGGAACTGACGAAGGGCGACCTCACCAATTACCGCTACGGCAACGAAGAGTACGTGCTGCACGACCTGGGCAAGCTGCTCGGCCAGGCGCCTGCGAAGGCCGAAGGCCAGCTGCAGATGCCGCTGCTGCTTACCCGCTCGGGCGATCTGCACATCGCGGTGACCGTGGACCAGATCATCGGCAACCGCGAAATCGTGGTGAAGCCGATCGGACCGCAGGTCGCGTCGATTCCCGGCATCTTCGGCGCCACCATCATGGGCGACGGCAGCGTCATGGTGATCCTCGACATCGCGCCGCTGGTGCGCCGTCAGGCCGCGCTGCTGCCGGAGGTTGAAGAGGAAGCGCCGCAGCCCGCCGAACAGCGCGCGGTGCCGCTGGTCATGGTGGTCGACGACTCGATCACCATGCGCAAGGTCAGCAGCCGCGTGCTCGAACGCAACAACTTCGAAGTGGTCACCGCGAAGGACGGCATCGACGCCCTGGAGCGCATGGTCGATCGCGTTCCGGATCTGATGCTGCTCGATATCGAAATGCCGCGCATGGACGGCTACGAGCTGGCGACCACGATGAAAGCCGATCCGCGTCTGGCCAATGTGCCGATCATCATGATCACCTCGCGTACCGGCGACAAACACCGCCAGCGCGCGATGGATATCGGCGTCAATCGCTATCTCGGCAAGCCCTACCAGGAAAACGAATTGATGCGCAACGTGTTCTCCCTGCTGGAAGTGGTGAGGTCCGATGCCTGACCAGTTTTCCAAGGAAGCAATGCCGCGGGTCGTGCTGTTGGCGCGCGCGGGCAAGGCCGCCGACAACATCGCCGAGGCCCTCCGCCAGGCGGGCGCCGAGCTGGTGCTGGCCGCCGATCCGTCGCAGACCGATGAAGCCGCGCTGCGCGCGCACGGCCCACAGGTCGTTCTGATCGCGCTGGAACCGAGCATCGAACACACGCTTGAGAAATTCGATGCGCTGCTGATGGACCCGACGCTGACCATCATCTACGACGAGGCCGATCTCGCCGCGCATCGCGCCGGCTGGGATGCCGCGCGGTGGGTGCGCCATCTGTCGGCGAAACTCCGTCACGACACCAACGTGCTGCCGCCCGGAACCGAGAGCGACCAGGATTGGCAACCGTCACCGGGATGGACCTCGAAGCAGGCGACGGCTTATGCCGACATGGATCTCGCGGCTTTCACCCGTGAAGCTGCGGCCACTGCGGACAGTGTGCCCAGCGACGGCGTGCCGGTGGAGTACACGCCGAGCATGCACGACGCACTGTCGCTGGATACGGCGCTGCTGGACGCGATCCCTGGACTGCATTCGGTCTCGCCGCTTGCGCCCCCACCGCCTGCAGTGCTGGAGATCGACACCTTCGAGATCGAATCGTTCGAAGCCGCATCGCGGAATGCCGCATCTTTCGCGCCGGTCGCTTCCGAACCGGTTGAATTCGACGCGGTCGAGTTGGACGCATCGATGATGGACAGTGCGTCCCCCGGGCGCCTGTCGCTGGAAAACACGCGAACTGAAAGCATGCCTCTGGAAGCGGTGCAGTTCGAGGACGATGCTGATAGGGCACCACCGGCAGAAGGCGTGTCGCCGATGAATTTCGACGACGATGCGTTCTTCCTCGAAACACTCTCGGCCGACGCTCCGGTGTCGAACGACCGCGACATCCCGCCGATGCAGTTCGATGGTGGTTTCGATACGGGTCTGGATTTCGCCGACGATGCCGAGTCCGGTCTCGACGCGGTGCCGGCCGCAGTCGCCGCGCCGCGCGTGTCCGAAGAAGTGTTGTCTTTCGAAGCGGTGATGGCCGAGCGCACGCCGCCGTCGGACAGCTTTGGCGCATTCCTCTCGGGGGACATGTCGCTGGCGCCAGTGGATGAGTCGCCCGCCCTCGTCGAAAAGCCGGCAGCCGCGTCCCGCGTGCACGATCTTTCGGCGCTGGAAGCGCGTATTTCCGGCCTGTCGCTGGTCGATCTGGATGACGGCACGGCCGGCAAACCGGGCATGTCCGGCTCAGCCGGCGATGTCATCGGTGTCGTTCTGGTCGAAGCCGGTCTTGGCGGCCCCGATCCCGCTCGTCAGCTGCTGTCGTCGATTCCCGCCGAATTTCCTGCGGTCGTGCTGGTGCGTCTGCACCTGCAGGGCGGTCGCTACGACCGGCTGGTCGCGCAGATGGAGCGTGCGGCGGCATTGCCGGTCGCATTGGCGCAGAACGGCGCCGGCGCGACGCCCGGGACCATCTATTTCCTGCCCGACGGTATCGGTCTGGCCGCACAGCGCAGCGGACTGGAATTCACGGCGGATGGCGCGTCCGCCGACGCGATTTTCGACGCATTGCCTCCGGGCGACAGCGCGGTCGTGTTTCTCAGCGGCAGCGATCCTCAACTGGTCGACACTGCAATGGCCGCAGCCGCGCGCGGCTCGCTGGTGATCGCACAGTCGGCGGAAGATTGTTACGACGGCGCGGCTTGCGCCGAGCTGCGCAAACGCGGCGCCGCCTCCGGGCTGCCCGCAGAACTCGCCGGCCGACTTGCGTCGCGCTGGCCCGGCTGATCCGGCTCCACCGACACGCACAGACGAGTATTGCCGTGAACACCAACGACATCCGTGGCGTCCTCATCCAGATCGCGGGCTCGCAGCTGTTGCTGCCGAACGCGGCGACGGTCGAAGTGCTGTCGTACGCCGACCCGGAACCGATCGAACACGCGCCGGCCTGGCTGCTAGGCCAGATCCGCTGGCGCGGCTGGCGTCTGCCGATGGTGTCGTTCGCGCGCATCGCCGGCACCCACACCGAAGGCTCCTCCATCGGCACCAAGGTCATCGTGATCAAGGCGCTCGGCGGCGACCCGAAATTGCCGTACTTCGCGCTGGTGGCGCAGGGCTTCCCGCGCCTGGTCACGATTTCCCGCGACAATCTCATTGTCGACAGCGAGCACATGGAAACGCTGCCAGAAGGCATCCGCCTGCGCGTGATGTTCAACGAAGACGTGGCCCTTGTGCCCGATCTCGATGCCGCCGAGCGGATGATCGTCGAGGTCCTGCGCCAAGCAGCGTAGCGGTGTCGCAGGGTCTGAGGTATCCCCACTTTTTCGAGTGCTTCAAAAAGCGTCGTCATCCCCGCGAACGCGGGGATCCAGTGGCTTTCAAGCTTCCGCGCAGCGCAAAGGCACTGGGTTCCCGCGTTCGCGGGAACGACGGGTAAAAGAACGGTGGCTGCCAATCAGTCGATCCGCTTGATTTTCTTGCGGGAAAAGTGGGAATACCTCAGGCCCCGGGCCCGCCATTACTGCTTTGAAACTCGATCGAAGCATTTTCGATGATTGAAATGCTTGCCTGATCGTTGCAACAGTGAATGATTGCTCACGCAACGGGGGCCACGCCCCTCTACAAATCCCCGAATTTCGCCTGCAGCGCCGCGATCGCGGCCAAGCCTGCGGTCTCCGTGCGCAGCACGCGCGGGCCGAGACGCAGGCCGGTGAAGCCTGCGCTGCGCAGAATCACGCGGTCCTTCTCCGACCAGCCGCCTTCCGGCCCGATCCCGATCACGATCCCCGCAGCGTTCACCGGCGACAGCGTGTCGAAGCGGTGCTCGCCGAGCGGATCGAGCGTGAGTTTCAACGCATCCGCATCCAGCGCAGCGGCGGCTTCCGACAATCCTCGCGGTGCGAGCAGTTCCGGAATGCGCGCGCGTCCGCTCTGCTCGCAGGCCGACGCGACAACGCTGCGCCAATGCGCGACGCGTTTTTCCAGACGGTCGCCGTCGAGCCGCACTTCGGTGCGGTCGGCGAACACCGGCGCGATGGCGGCGACGCCCAGCTCGGTCGCTTTCTGCAGGATCAGATCCATCTTTTCCCCACGGGCGATGCCCTGCAGCAGGACCAGGCGCAGCGGTGATTCGTTGTCGACGGTGCGCACGTCGTTCACTTGCGCTTCGACCCCGCGTTTGCCCGCGCTGAGCAGCGTGGCGTCGTAGTCGTGGCCGTCGCCATTGAACAGCACGCAGGCCTCGCCTTCGCGCAGGCGCAGCACGCGAACCAGATGCGCGCCCGCGCTTTCGGGCAGCACGATGCGCGCGCCGGGCGCGAGCGGCAAGTCGACGAAAACGCGGGTCAGGCGCATGCGGTGGCCTCTTCGATTGCGGCGAGGGTGGTTTCGGCGAGCTGCTGCAATTGCGCCGCGTCGATGCAGTAGGGCGGCATCCAGTACAGCACGTCGCCGAGCGGCCGCAGCAGCACGCCGCGCGTCAGCGCCGCGCGATACGCGCGCAGACCGATGCGCAGCGCCGGGTCGAACGGCGTGCGTTTGTCGCCATCGCGGGTGAGCTCGAATGCGACGATCATTCCGGCCTGCCGCACGTCGGCGACATGCCGATGCCTGCCGATACCCGCTGCCAGATCGCGCATCGTCTTCGACGTGTCGCGGTTGCGCGCAAGCACGTCATCGCTGGCGAAAATGTCCAGCGATGCGAGCGCCGCCGCGCAGGCCAGTGGATTGCCGGTGTAGCTGTGCGAATGCAGGAACGCGCGGTCGCGCGAGTCGTCGAGGAAGCCGTCGTACAGCGTCTGCGTCGTCAGCACCGCCGACAGCGGCAGCGCGCCGCCGGTCAGGCCTTTGGACAGGCACAGCAGATCCGGCATCACCCCCGAATCCTCGCTCGCGAACATCGGTCCGGTGCGGCCGAAACCCACCGCGATCTCATCGGCGATCAGGAACACTCCGTGGGCGTCGCACAGTTCGCGTACGCGCTTGAGATAGACCGGGTCATGTATGCGCATGCCGCCCGCGCACTGCACGCGCGGTTCGAGGATCAGGGCGCAGACTTCGCCGCGATGCTGGTCGAGGAGATCGGCGAGCGCAGCCGCAGCCGCTTGCGCATGCGCGGCGGCATCGATGCCATCGGCCGCGATGTAGGCATCGGGCGAGGGCGCGAACAGGCATTCGAGCAGCAGCGGCGCGTAGACGCGGCGGTACAGCGGGATGTCGCCCACCGACAGCGCGCCGATGGTTTCGCCGTGATAGCCGTTTTCCAGTGCGATGAATGTCGTGCGCCGGCTGTCGTGGCCGTCGCGGTTGCGGAACCAGTGGAACGCCATCTTCAGCGCCACTTCCACCCCGGCCGAACCGTTGTCGGCATAGAACACTTTGTTGAGCGGAGCGCGTCCTGCCTGGCGCGGCGCGATGGCGAGCAGACGCTCCGCCAGCTCGACCGCAGGCGCATGCGAGACGCCGGCCAGGATCACGTGCTCCAGCGTCCGCGCCTGCCGCGCGATGGCCTCGGCG
>JBAQRU010000201.1:0-12051 GCA_049296025.1 Lysobacteraceae bacterium
GTGCTGGAGCAGGGCTTCGCGCCGCGCGACATGCCGATGGCGCCCCCCGCGCCCGCCATGGCGCCAGCGGCGGGCTGGACCCCCGACGGCGGTCTGGTCGAAGGTCGCGGCGCGCAGCAGGGCGGCAGCAACCACCAGCAAGGCAATCAGCAGCAGAACAACTATCCACAGGGCGGTCAGGCCGGTTTCGGCCAGACGCCGAGCTTGCCGTGGGGCTTCGGCGGTCAAGCGCCGGACGGTGGTCAGTCCATGGCTGGCGGCCTGCTTGCCGACGGCAATGGCCGGTCGCTGCGCTATCGCGAAGACGTCCATCAGCAACTGCGCGCATGGCGCCAGACCGTGCTGCGCCCGGGTTCGATGGTGCCTTCCGCCGCATCCGTGGCCGGCGTGCGCGTGCTTGCGCCGCAGGAACTGCTCGGCATCGCCTCGATGCTGCAGGGCGACGATCCGGCGCCTTACGTCCGTGCGCTGGCGGGTGACGATTCCCGCCCGCTGTCGGCGGTGATCCGCGACCAGATCGTCAGCGGTTCGCGCCAGCTCGGCTACGACCCCACCCAGACCCGCTTCAGCGAACTGGACGAGGACACGATCGACCTCGTCGGCATCCTTCTGCAGACCCTTTCCCGCAGCCATGCCACGCTGCAGCGCTCGCGTGCGCTGTACGGCCGCCTGGTGGCGCCGTACCTCAAGCTGGCGCTGAGCGACGACAGCGTGTTCGATCAGCGCGCCCATCCCGGCCGCAAGCTGCTCGAAGCCTTGAGCGAAGCCTGCGACGGCAATACCGGCGATTCGCCGCAGGATCAGCAAACCCTGACCCACGCCGAACTGGCGGTGGAGCGCGTGGTCGAGAATTACCGCGACGACAAGGCGATCTTCGAGCTGGCCGCCAGCGAGCTGCGCGATCATCTCGACCAGCAGAAGCGGATGCGCGAAGTTGCCGAGCAGCGCGCCGCCGATGCGGTCAGCGGCCGCGAGCGCCTGCAGCATGCGCGCCGCGCGGTCGACGAGCTGTTGGGCTCGCGCCTCGGACAGCGTCCGCTGACCGACGGCATCGCCGAGTTCCTCACCGGCCACTGGCGCCATCATCTGGTCCAGACCTGGCTGCGCGAAGGCCCGAGTTCGGCCCAATACCTGTCAGCGGTGACGGTCGGCGAGAGTCTGATCCAGATCGACGCCGATGCCGCGCGCGCCGAGGGGGCAAGGGTGGCCGACAAGATCCTCGAACTGCAGGGGCCGCTCGGTCGCTGCTATGCGAGCTGCGGTCTCGATGCGGTCGCCGCGCGCGATTCGCTGGCGAAGATCGTGACCGCGCTGGCCTTCCCGGACCAGCCGCGCGCGCTGCACCCGGTGCCGGTGGAAGACTCTGCGGTCGAAGTCAGCGATGCGGCCAACTGGGGCGGATTGCGGGTGGTCGGCGGTACCGACAGCGTCGATTACGATCTGTCGATCGCGGCCCGCATGCGCCGTCTGCGGGTCGGCCAGAATCTGCGCCTGATCGAGGACGACGGTCGCGAAAGCGCCGCGCGCATCGCTTGGGTCAGTCCGCTCACGTCGCGCTTCCTGATCGTCAACCGTCGCGGCATGCGCAAGCTGGTGGTTTCGCCGGAAGAGCTCGCCGCGCTGGTCGCCAAGGGTCGGGTGAGCCTGCGCTCCTCCGAGGCCCCCTTCGACGAGGCCCTGCGCGACATGTGGCAACAGCTGAGCCAGACCCGCGCCGCCGTCGGCTGAGCGCGCGCGACAAGCGTTTATTTGGAGGCCGTCGACGCGAACCGTCGGCGGCCTCTGTTTTTTGCGGCTGCGGCCGGATCGTGAAGGCGGATCCACCTGCTACGATGCCGGCAACCGACGCGGATCGATGGGGAGCAGGCAATGGCGGCAGCAGGTGCGGACACAGTAACGGAGACGGCCATCGACGCCGTTGTGGCAAAAGTGATCATCGGCGCGGTGCGCGAGACCGCCCCCGGCGAGCGGCGCGTGGCGCTGACGCCCGAAACCTGCAAGAAACTCGTGGCCGCAGGCGCCAGCGTGCGCATCGAGCGCGGCCTCGGCGACGGCGCGCACGCACCCGACGCCGCGTATGCCGATGCCGGAGCCGAAGTCGTCGACAGCACCGATGCGGTGCTGGCATCCGCCGATATCGTGGTCTGCGTGCAGCCGCCATCGGCGCAGGCGATCGCTTCGATGAAACCCGGCGCGGTGCTGGTCGGCATGCTGCAGCCGCAGGGCGACGCCGCACGCGGCGAGGCCATCGTCTCGCGCGGGATCGTCGCGTTTCCGCTGGAACGTCTGCCGCGCACCACTCGCGCGCAGGCCATGGATATCCTCAGCTCGCAGGCCGGCATGGCCGGTTACAAGGCGATGCTGATCGCCGCGCAGCTCGCGCCGCGGTTCTTCCCGATGCTCACCACGGCCGCCGGCACCATACGCCCGTCGAAGGTGCTGGTGATCGGTGCCGGCGTCGCCGGTCTGCAGGCGATCGCCACCGCCAAGCGCCTTGGCGCCCAGGTCGAAGGCTTCGACGTGCGCCCGGAAACGCGCGAACAGATCGAATCGCTCGGCGGCAAATTCCTCGATCTCGGCGTCAGCGCCGCAGGCGAGGGCGGTTACGCCCGCCAGCTCACCGACGAAGAGCGCGCCCTGCAGCAGCAGCGCCTCGCCGACCATCTGAAGAACATCGACGTGATCGTCGCCACCGCCGCCGTGCCCGGTCGCCCGGCGCCGAAGATCGTCAGCGCGGTGATGGTGGCCGGCATGAAACCCGGCAGCGTGATCGTCGATCTGGCTGCGGAAACCGGCGGCAACTGCGAACTCACCGTGCCGGGAGACAACGTCGTCCACGGCGGCGTGACCGTGTCCGGCCCGCTCAACCTCGCCAGCAGCGGCGCGATGCACGCCAGCGACATGTTCGCGCGCAACGTTTTCAACTTCGTGTCGCTGTTGCTGAAGAAGGACGGCTCGCTGCATTTCGACTGGAACGACGAGCTGCTGGCGAAGACGGTCTGGCCGGAGCGCGCGGCAGGCTGATGCTTGCAGCGGTCCCGGCGTGCGGGGACCGTCGTCGCGTGTTCGGCGCTATGCTTGTGGTCTGACGTAGGGGGCGTCGGCATATCCGCTTGAGGTTGTCGCGATCGGCGGAATTTCTTGTTCGCGGGGCGCCCACCGGGCGACCTGCCCAGCTACCGAGGAGGTGCGCCATGCCCGATCCGACCGAGTATCCGAAGCCCCCTTCACCCGAAGATGAGGATCTGCGTCCACAAGCGTCCGCGATGGCTGCCGATGCCGATGCGGAGACCGGTGTCGAGGCGGAGGCGGAGGACGACGAGACCGAAGGCACGGCATCGAACAGCCCGCTGAGCGGTACGACGTCGAGCAGTACCTCAAGCAATGCATCGAGCAGCGCATCCAGCGGAACCTCCGGCGGCAGCGCGCGCGGCATCGACGAACATGCCATCGAGAAATGGACCCCGGAACAGCAGAAGGTCTTCAATTCGGTCAGAGAGAAAGTGCAGGAACTGGGCATCGCCAAGGACGACGTGCAGCGCATCGCCGCGTTCAGCGTGCTGCAGTTCATCGCCGAAAAAGACCGCAAGCCGGATACGCGCGTCGATCGGGTGCAGGCGGTGAACGCCAACGGCGACACCATCGTGCGCATGGAGAACATGAAGTACGGCGACCGCGAGCCGATCTTCACCAACGATGTGCGGATGAAGGATGCACCGGCGTTCGACCAGAGCGCGGCCCAGATCGAACAGGCCAATCAGCGCCTGCAAGGCAAGTCCGCCGCCGAACAGAACATCGCCATGCACCAGCAGAACCAGGACAACAACCAACACGAGCGGATGAACGCCCTGCAGGCGACCGAAGACCAGGTGATGGCGCGGGTGCAGTCGTCGAATTCGGCGATCAGGCGTTGATGCAAGACTGAAGCCGGGCCGTAGCGGTCGGCATCTTGGAACTGTGTTGAGTACAAAAAACAACGGCGCCTTTCGGCGCCGTTGTCGTCTCCGCATCGCGACGGATTACTTCGCGGGTGCTGCTGCAGCCGTCGCCGCAGGCGGTGCCTTCGCCGCCATCATCTTGTCGCGCGCCGCGCGGAACGGGTTGTCGGCATGCCAGTTCGGCCACTTGTCGTCGAACGCCAAGGCCAGACCGACTTCGTACACGGCGGCGAGATCCTGCATCGTGCCATCGAGTTTCCAGGTCGCCGCGTCGTACTGGTCGCTGGGCTTGTGGTAGTGGTTTTCGTTGTACATTTTTCCCGCCGCTTCGCCCGCCGCCGTGCCGCCGTCGAGCAGATCGGTGCCGCCGTCGGGATACAGCGCCGGCACGCCGGCCTTGGCGAAGTTGAAATGATCGGAGCGGAAGTAATAGCCGCCGGCCGGATTCGATTCCTCCACCAGCTTGCGGCCCTGACGCTCGGCGATCGGCTTGAGGATGTCTTCCAGTTCCGAATTGCCCATGCCGACCACGGTGAGGTCGCGGGTGCGGCCGGCCACGCTCATCGCGTCGAGGTTGATCACGCCGACGGTGTTTTCCAGCGGAATGCTCGGATGCGCGACGTAATACTTCGAACCCAGCAGCCCGGATTCCTCCAGTGTCACCGCAGCGAACAGCACCGAGCGCTTCGGTTTCGCGCCCTTCGCCAACAGTTCGGCGATTTCCAGAATGCCGGCGACGCCGGTCGCGTTGTCCACCGCGCCGTTGTAGATGGTGTCGCCCGAACCGTCCGGATTCTTCTCGTCGGTGTGATGGCCCAGGTGGTCCCAGTGCGCCATGTAGACGATCGCTTCGTTCGGCGTTTCCGCGCCCGGCAGTAGCGCCAGCACGTTGCGCGATTCCTTCTCGGCGATGGTGCTCTTCAGCGAGGCGCTCGCCTTCGCCGGCAGCGGCATCGGCTTGAAACCGCGTTTCCCCGCCGCGGCGCGCATCTTCTCCAGATCCAGACCAGCGTCGGCGAACAGCACCTTCGCCTGCTCGCCGGTAATCCAGCCCTGCAGCGGCACGCGCGGCGCCGGGTCGTCGGCCACGCGCAGGTCGTACTGCGCGCCGGACCATGAATTCTTCACCACGTCCCAACCGTACGACGCGCCCTCGGTGTCGTGGATGATCAGCGCCGCCGCCGCACCCTTGCGCCCCGCTTCCTCGAACTTGTACGTCCAGCGCCCGTAATAGGTCATGCGGTTGCCGTCGAACAGATTCGGATCCTTGGCGTGGAAACCCGGATCGTTGACGAACATCACCACGGTCTTGCCCTTCACATCGATACCGGCGTAATCGTTCCACTGCTGCTCCGGCGCATCGACGCCGTAGCCCACGAACACCAGCTCGCTCGCGTCGATCTTCACTTCGGGTTGCCCCGTGCGCGTGCCGATCACCATGTCGGTGCCGAACTTCAGCGTATGCGGTTTGCCCTTGACGTCGATGGTCATCGTCGTCGCTTCATCGGCCGTGGTTTCCATCATCGGCACGGTCTGGAAATAACTGTCGCCGTTGCCGGGCTTCAGGCCGATGCGCTGGAACTGCGCCTTCAGATATTCGACAGTCTTGTCCTCGCCCGGCGTTCCCGGCGCGCGGCCCTCGAATTCATCCGACGCCAGCACGCGCACGTGCTCGGCGAAATCGTCCGGTGTGATCGCGTCCTTGAATGCGAAGCCGGGCTGGGCCGGCGTTTCGACCGACGGCGCAGCGGGCGCTTCGGCGCCCGGCTTGCAGGCGGTGAGTGCGGCGGTGGCGGCGAGGGATAACAGCAGCATCTTGGGCAACGAACGGGTCATCGGACAGATCTCGGTCTTTGCGGGCGAATGGAGGTGTCGAGTGTACGACGGGCGGGGCGGGGGCGGCGGTGGGGTGGCTGGCGATCGGTCTCCAGCGACGATTGAACCGGTGACTGATGCGGCTAGACCGGGAGCGGGCAAGGGGGATGCCTAACATAGAGGCGATCTTCGCCATCCCTGCCTCCCCGATGCCTGCGGGATACCTCTCAGCGATGACGCATGGAGGATTGATGGGCAAGGATGTGCAATGTCGCGGGCGTTCAAGGCCCAGAGCGGCCAGTTGCCGCGGGAATGGCGACTGTCGCGGGCGGCGACGCGCTGAGCGGCCGCCCCTGATGGAAACCCCCGGTGCCGCGTCAACGCGATCCGCGACGGTCGAGGTGTTGCGAAGACGGTCCCCGTGGAATCACTCGACCTGGCACTGAACCGTCACGGAAACGCTTCCACCCGCAGGCAAGCCGGGAATCGCGACACCCACCGTCCGCAGCGCCGTCATCAGGGGCGCGCCCCGCCGTTCGTGAGTCGCGCCGCGACGTATTCGTCCTCGCCGCTCGCTTCGCCATCCGCGAACACCAGTCCCCCTGCGGCCCTGGTCGAACGACATGTCTGGATTCTCCTGGTGAGTTGCGCCGCGCGGCGCGATCGACGCCATCCATTCTTCGGAGACGGCACGCTAGAGATATCTCGACCAGCGCACGCGGCTGCTGGTCGATGTCGTCGGCGTCGTGCCTTCGCCCGGATCGCCTCCGGTTTCGATCTCCGTCTGTTCTCCGGTCAGTCCCGACGAATCCACCGTCATGTGGAAACCGCCGCCGGAGAAATTGATCTGCGAGCCCGCGTTGCTGCCGACCATCAGTCGTCCGCTGACGCGGATCGAGCCGCTGGTGCCGGCGAGCGAATTGCCGATGACCACGTTGCCGTGGATGGTGTTGCCGCTGAGCGTCGCGTTGTTCGCGATGACCATGGCCATGTTGCCCAGCGCGACACCACGGCGCTTCAGGTCCTCGCCGCACAGGTTGAGAGGATTGGCGTCCGCACGACAGACGTCGCCATCGGCGGGCGCGAAGTTGGGCGCCCTGAGCACGAAACCGTTGTTGCTCAGCGTGATGTCCCGGGTCACCACGAAGGTGTTGAAGAAGGTGAAGGCGCTGTTCGGCTGCACGTTGAGCGACCCGTTCACCCAGAGCACGCCCGGCTGAATGGTCTCGAACGCGGGCAGACGCCAGATGTCGTTGGCCGAATCGTAGGTGGGAATGGCCTGGCTGCGGCACCAGCCCGCGTTGCAACCGAAGAAGGACGCGATCTGCGTCTGTGCCAGACTGTCGCTGGTGCCCAGGTCGTAGGTCCGGTTGAGCGACGCTGGCGCCATGTTCTGGATTTGCAGGATCGGTTGCGCGCGATCGCCGTTCCTGAAGTCGAAGACCATGTTGGCGGCGCCGCGCAGTGCCGATACATCGATGGACGGTACGGGCACCTCGCATTCGGGGACCGGCGGCGCTGCGGGGGCGCGGCCACCGGGGGTCAGATTCACCAGGTCCCGATTACCGCCACGCACGACCACGCTGCCACCGATGGTGCCGCCGTCGATGCGGTTGTTCCACGAGTCGATGTAAAGCGATCCACCGATCTGCGCCCGCTCGATCGTGCTCAGCTGGTTGCCCGCGCCCAGGGTGAGGTCGCCGATCGACAGGACGCCGCCCACGGGCTTCGCGCTGCTGCCGGCCGAGCCCAGTCCGATGCCGCCGCCGCTCCACAGCGACGCCACCGGAGAGAGGAATTCCGAGGTGCCAAGGATGCGGATGTCGCCCGCCGCCGTCTGCACCGTCCAGAAGCGGCCGTTGCTGTTGGCGCCGCCGCTGGACAGATCGATGCCCGTGCCCGCATGCAGGCTGACGCCGTCGACCGTGCTGGCGCCGCAGGACCCGCCGCCGTACTTGCCGAATGTGGCGCCGCTCCCGGTCATCGCGCCTTCGGCACGGTAGTAGCTGCCGCAGTACTGGTTGCTGGTGAAATGAATGTCCTTCGTCGAGCAGGCCGAGAACAGCGCAGCGCCGTTGAAGTTGATATCGCCATCGACGGCGACATCGGTCGCGACGTCGCCGTTGACGATGTTCAGGGTGCTGCCGTCGAAATTGAGCGTGCCGACGAAACTGGCGGTCGGCACCGGCAGGCGCGTGCTGCTGCCGTCCGTCGGCGGCCCGGTCGAACCGGCGCCCGGGCGGACGTCGTAGACCACTTCCACCGTGCTGGTCGTGGTCGCCGTGCCGTTGCCCGCCTTGCCCGTGACCTGGGCGGTGATCCGGTACACGCCCTCATCGTCGGCCGCGCACACCCGGGTGAGTTTTCCGGTGGCGCCCAACGTGGCCAGGCCGCCCACGTTCAAACCTTGCGGATAGCTGCGGCAGACCGGCGCGGCGGCTGTGGTCGCTTTCGCGACAGACGCGGACGCGGTCTTCGCCGCCGCATCGGATGTCGGCGTGGTTTTCGTGCTTGTTTTCGGCCCCCACTGCGTGAGCGTGGCTTCGGGCACCTGTTTCAGATAGACGCGAATCACTTCCACCCCGCGCCATGCGGCGCCCTGCGCGGCCGTGGCCGCATGCGCGCTGAGCTGCCGCTGTTGCGTATTGCGCAGGGAAGAGGCCACCCACAGCACGGTCACCGCGACGGCGAGCGCCATGAGCAGGATGATCAGGATCGTGGCGACGCCGCGCTGGCGGTGCTTCGGCGTCGAATATCTTTTCCGCATCTTCATCACTCGTTCCCCGTGCTGGTGGATGCCTGGACGTTCGGCAGGCATGCCGAGAAAACCTCATGCGCTGCGTCCTTCCGCAACGCGATGCGCAGCGATCGCTTCGGAAGCTCTTCGGTGTCCGTCTGTTGCAGGTACGGGAGACAGGCGCCGCCGGACAGGCGCACGAAGCGCAGGCCTTCCAGACTTCCGCCGCCGTCCTCGTCGCCCAGCTTTCCGCCGCGCGTATCGATCGGCGCGAAGAATCCCGACGAAGACGCCAGCAATCTCGGCCGTTCCTCCGCAGCGCTTCCCCAGGTCGGCGCCGGTTCCACCGTGGTGCATGGTTTCTCGGGCAGCCAATACAGCCCCCTGAGATCGCTTCCGGCTTCCGCTGGAATGACCGGAATGCTCGCGTCCGCGGCATCGGTGACCAGCCGCAGGCCGGCGCACCGGCTGTCCGACGCCGACGCGTCGCGGTAGCGCCACAGCACCTGCTTGCCGTCCCCGGAGACCGCCACCACGCCCGACGCGTCCGCGTCGATGCCGTAGCCGGCCTGCTGCATTTCGATCTGTGCGGCCAGCATCGCGGCCGATACCTGCCCGTCGCGCAGGGCGGTCTGCGAAGCGTTGGTGGCGATGCCGATGCTCGTCTTGTAGATGGCCACCATCGCGACGATGGTCAGCAGCGAGATCAGCAGGCCGACCATCATGCCGATCAGGGTTTGTCCTTGCTGCGAACGCCGCGGAGTCCGTGCCACGGTCATCGGGTTTCCTCCGGCAGCTGATGCGTACCGAGTTCGATCGCGGCGCTGCCGACGGCGCTCGCCTGCAGGGTGATTTCGCGCGGCACCGGCACCGTCTTGAGCGCTCCCGCCACGCCGACCTCGGCGTCTTCCATGCGTTTGCAGTCGACCGATATCGCGGCCTTGACCTCCTGCGTGAGCGCGATCGGCAACGCCGGGGCGTCGCACAGCGTCAGGCCGTCGCGCTGCAGACGGTCGCGCAATCGTTCCACGACGATGTTCTCCAGCTTCGCGTCGTGCTGGCCGACCGAAATGCGGGAGGAGACATGGGCGATGCCCGCGCCCAGGATTCCGGTGAGCAGGACGCCGATCAGCGACTCCAGAAGGATGTCGCCGCGCTGTGCGGCGCGCCGCGGCTTATAGAAGTTCGACATGGATCGGATCCTGTTTCCCGGCACCGATCGCGATGCGGTCGATGGTCAACGGAAGAATGCAAGTGCTGGCGTTGGGCAGGCGAATGCCGCGGCTGTTGAATGCGACGCAGCGGAACTGCTCGCCGTTTCCGTGTTTCAGGGCCTGCGTCGACGGAACCGCTTTCCCGGCCGTGTTCAGCACGACGGCCTCGTGAAGCTGCGCGGTCCACACCGTGGCGCCCGCAGGCGGCATCACCACCTGCGCTTCGCGGCCCACCATCCGCAGCATCGCGACGGGCTGGTCGGCGGCGAGCGACGCGGGGTTGCGCAGCGCGAGCGCGCGAGCCTGGCCGATGCCGTCGAGCAACTGGTTGCGCGCCTGCATCTGGCGCACGCCGTCGACCCAGTCGTTCATGAAGGGAAGGCCGGCGAGCAGCAGAAAGGCCATGATGGCGATCGTCACCATCAGCTCCATCAGCGTGAACCCGGCGGCTCGGCGTCGGATCACCATGAGAGGTCTCCTACGTCGGGGCAGCCGGCGGTGGTGCGGGCGTTGGCTGCGGTCAGCGACGCGCTGCAACCGGTCAACTGGCTGCTCACGCCGGCCGCTGTGATCCGGTAACCGCTGGCGTCGGTGGCGTAGGTGAAGCTGAAGTCCGTCGGCTTGGACGCCGGGGTCCAGCCCGTGAAACGACCGGTCACGGCCGCCGTCCCGCTCAATGTCGCCGTGGGATACAGCAGCGTTCTCTGGCGGTGGTTCTCCACGCTGGCCGACAACGCCAGCAGATCCGACTGTGCGATGCGGATCCTGCTGCGGGTGATGTAGTTCATGTAGATCGGCAGCGCCAGCGCGGCCAGGATGGCCAGGATGGCCAGCACGACCATCACTTCGAGCAGCGTGAAACCACGCCCATACGTTCTTGCGTTCATGTCGACGGTCCGCCCCTGTCCGGAATCCTCGAAAAGCGGGCGAAGCTTGCCGGTCGTCCCTGCGGCTGCGCATGCGCGCGCCATGCTGGCCGCGTGCAGAAGCCATGCAAGCCGTTGTTTTTCCAGTGTCGATGGCCCTGCCGACGACTGTCGGCGTCGAAATCCAGGAACGATCCCTGCGCTTCAGGGCGACTGGTGATCCCGGGGCATCGCGATCCGTTCAAGCACGCCGCTGGCCCAGAACGCCCAGAACATCGCGTTGATCTGCCCGGATGGCGGCGCCTTGTGCCCGGCCAGTGTCGGGACGTTCACTGGCGCCTGACGCACCACCTTGGCCATCAACGGCAGTACCCAGGCATGCTGCGGCTCCTCTCCGTCGAGATCGGGCCAGTGCGCCAGGCGGAAATGCGCGGCGTCCAATCGGGGCAACGCTGCCTGCTGCGACAGGCATGCCCGCAACAGGAACAGATCCAGGCTCGTTTCCACCCAGGACGGATCGGCGCCATGGTCCGAAATGGGCCGCCATGCGGGACTCAGCAATTGCCGGCCGGCCTCCTCGAGGTGCCATGGCGACGGCGCCTGGATTCGCGAGGAAATGCGG
This sequence comes from Lysobacteraceae bacterium, assembly GCA_049296025.1. Classification (GTDB taxonomy): domain Bacteria; phylum Pseudomonadota; class Gammaproteobacteria; order Xanthomonadales; family Xanthomonadaceae; genus Lysobacter_I. Next base: position 11,193 of record JBAQRU010000201.1, read on the forward strand.
TGCAGACGAACGCGGTTGCGTTCGTGTACCGAAGCGATCCAGCCGGTCGTCTCCTGCAGGATCGTCTGCGACAACAGGCAGGTGCGCGGCAAGCCCGACAGCTCCGGCATGGTGCCATCCGGCGCGCCGCCGGTACGGTCGTGGGCCAGCGCCTCCGCGCAGAGCCCGGCGAGCAGCGCGGTCAGGTCCGCATGGGAGAGGGTCCGGAAGACGCCGTCGTCGCCCCGCTGCGCCATCGCCCGCGCGCCTGCGCTCACCCGGACGATGCGGCTCCTGTATCTGATCGCCAGCGCACAGACCAGACCGCCATACACGTCGTCGCACTCCGCGATCACGACATCGGCGCACTGACCGTTCCACTGCGCCAGCGCCACCGAGTACCCCAGCCCCATGGCGGCGACATCGAGGCAGGCCGCGCGCAATTGCGCCTCGGTCGCTGGCGAAAGGGCCACCATCGCGATCGAGACCGGTCGATGGCAGGCCGCCCCGGGCACCATCGACGGGAGCGACCTCGCTTTCGCCTGGTCGAACCACCGCCGGCACCGTTGCGGCCAGCTGTCGCGGAGGGCCGGAAGCGGGCGGTCCAGGCTCGGGGGATATGCCGGACTCCCGCTTTCGCTGCCGGACGAACCGAAGCGCTTGGGTGCGCTCTCGCATTGGATGTACATCGCTGCCCCAATCGACGGCTCGACCGGGCTCGACATTGAGGGCAGCACGACATCGGCGCATGCCGATGTGTTGTCTCGACATGCAACCGGGATGCATCCGTCGCCGGGACGGCGTCCAAAGGCCGGCCGGCGACCGCAAGGACGCCCGTGGCTTCAGCGCGCGGGCGGGTGTTCGGTCAGTGCGACCGCGC
>JBAQRU010000202.1:0-3004 GCA_049296025.1 Lysobacteraceae bacterium
GCGGAACTGCATCCGGTGCAGATGCGCGTAGAGCCCATCCCGCGCCAGCAGTTCGGCATGCGTGCCCTGCTCCACCAGCCGACCCTGATCGAGCACCAGGACCTGATCGGCATGCTCGATCGTCGACAGCCGGTGGGCGATGACCAGCGTGGTGCGATCCGGCATCAACCGGTTCAGGGCATCCTGCACCAGCCGTTCGGATTCGGTATCGAGCGCGGCGGTGGCTTCATCGAGAATCAGGATCGGCGCGTCCTTCAGGATCGCGCGCGCGATCGCGAGACGCTGGCGCTGCCCACCGGACAGACGCCCGCCCTTGCTGCCGATGCCGGTCTCCGCGCCATCGGAGAGCTTGTCGACGAACTCGCTGGCATTCGCGGCATCCAGCGCGGTGCGCACCCGATCGTCACCGGCATCGGCGAGCTCGCCATAAGCCACGTTCGCGGCGACGCTGCCGTCGAACAGCATCACCTGCTGCCCGACCAGCGCGATCTGGCGGCGCAGATCGGACAGCCGATACTCGGACAGCGGGCGACCGTCGAGCAGGATCCCGCCCGATGCCGGCTCGTAGAAACGAGGAATCAGCTTGATCAGCGTCGATTTTCCGCTGCCGGAGCGGCCGACGATCGCGGTGACGGTGCCGGGCTTCGCGACGAAACGGATGTCGCGCAGCGCCGGCTCGTTCTGACCGGGATAACGCGCGTCGATATCGCGGAATTCGAGTTCGCCGCGCGCACGGTCGAGCGCCTGCGTGCCGGTGTCGCGCTCCTCGTCGGCATCGAGCACGCCGAACAGGCGCTCGGCCGAGGCGATGCCCTTCTGCAGCATGTTCTGCACGTTGGTGAGCTGCTTCAGCGCCGGGATCATGGCCATCATCGACATCATCAGGGTCACGAAACCGCCTGCGGTCAGCCGCCCGGCCGCCGCTTCGCGCCCGGCGAAGAACAGCAGCAGCGCCAGCCCGATCGCACCCATCAGCTGCACCACCGCCGAGGAAATGCTGCGCGTGGATTCCACCTTCATCGCCAGGCGCAGATTCTCGTCGGCCAGCGCGGCATAGCGCGACAGCTCGGCCGCCTGCGCGCCGTAGATCTTCACTTCCTGCTGATTGTTCAGGGTCTGGTCCGCCGCCTGCAGCAGACGCCCGCCGCTTTCCTGCACGCGATGGCTGAAACGGCGATAGCGTTTCGCGACCTTGCCCATCAGCAGCGCCAGCGGCGGCGCCATGATGAAGATCGCGATCGTCACCTGCCAACTGGTCCACAGCATCACCACCAGCGCACCGATGATCTGCAGCGACTGCTGCAGCATCACCTTGGCGGCATCGACTGCGGCATTCGCGACCTGGTCGCTGTCGGAACCCAGCCGCATCAGCATCCCCGGCACCGGTTCGCTGTCGAAACGCAGCCCGGGCAGACGCAGATACTTGCCGAGCACGCGCACCCGCAGGTCGCGGGCGATGCTGCGCGCGGATCGGCCCATGCACACATCGGTGATGTAACCGGCGATGCCGCGCACCACGAACAGGCCGACGATGGTCAGCGGCAGGAGCATGCTGAGCTGCGCGTTCTTGCTGATGAAGGTCTCATCGACCACCGGCTCCATCAGTTTCATGAACGCCGAACCCGCCGCCGCCTCGATCAACATGCCGGCAAGCGCGAACAACAGCAGGCTGCGATACGGCCCGGCGAAACCCAGCAGCCGGCGATAGATCGGCCACGCCGGGGCGCGGTCGGCTTTGCTCACTTGCGCGCCTCCGTCGCCGCTTTCGATGACGCGACAGGCGCACGCTGCTCAGGGGCAGTCGCGATGCTGATCTGGCGAAACCCCAATTGCCCCAAGGCATCCAGCGCGGTCACCACCGACTGGTGCGGCGTGCGCGCATCGGCGCGCAGCAGCACCGGGCGCTTGCGGCTTTCGTGGTTCGCGCCCTCGCCCGCGACCTCGACGATCGTGCGCTTCAGCGATTCGACATCGGTCCGAAGCGCTTCGCGGTCCTGCACGAAATAGCGGCCTTCCGCGTTGACCAGCACGCTCAGCGCCTTCGAAGACGTCTCGCTGGGCTCGCCATTCGCCTTCGGCAACTGCAGCTTGAGTACCGACCGCGCGTCGAACGTGGTCGTGACCACGAAGAAGATGATCAACACCAGGATCACGTCGATCAGCGGCACGAGATTGATCTCGGGCTCGTCGTCGGCGCGGAAGTCGCGGATGCGCATGGGAATTCAGATCTCCGGAAATTCGGTCGTCGCGCGTTCGCCGCTCATGCGAAGAACGCATGCCGTGCGGCGAACGCCACGTACCAGGCGCACAGGCCCAGCAGCGACACGTAGAACATCATCAGCAGCCAGAAACGGACCGGCGCCCGGGTACGGTCGACGGACGCCCGCGTATCCGAATGCGCCAGCCTGCCGTTGCGCAAGCCCCGAACCATCGCCGAGCCGACCGGGTATGCGATCAGGATCGACAACAGCAGGGCGACGATCAGTCTGGCCATGTCCGCGCGGTCAATCCAGCTGCGTCGACGGTGTGATGCCACGTGCGCCGGCCGCCGTCGGCGAAGGCACCTGCCGGGTATCGAGGGTGTCGAGCAGTTGGATCGCCTCGTGTTCCATATCGACGATGTAGCCGGCGATGCGCCCGCGGAAATAGCGGTGGAACATCAGCGCCGGGATCGCGACGATCATGCCGGTCGCGGTGCAGATCAGCGCCTTGCCGATGCCACCGGCGAGCTGGTTCACATCGCCCAGGCCGCTGTCGAGGATGCCCAGGAACATCTGGATCATGCCGACCACCGTGCCGAACAGTCCCAACAGCGGGCCGGCGGCGGCGATGGTGCCGAGGCCGTTCAGGAAGCGCTCCATCCGATGCACCAGATGCCGGCCCACGTCCTCGATGCGCTCGCGGATCTGGTCGCGCGGGCGGTGACGGACATCCAGCGCGGCGGCCAGCAGCGCGCCGAGCGGCGAGGTCCGGCGCAGGGAATCGATATGCGTGGGGTCGAGGT
>JBAQRU010000203.1:0-13289 GCA_049296025.1 Lysobacteraceae bacterium
GAAGAAGGTAGCGCTTCCACTTGTCTAAAGTTTCGTGATCTTGCATCGACTGATTGCAAAGACTAGATAAGGTGCTGTTGGTGACGCTCTAAAACTGACCCGCTTCGGGCTGTGATTTCCGCCCGAAAATGACCCTTTGGGAGCCAGTTCTAGGCTGCGATTTTAGGTTTTTCTGTATTCTCGTGAGTCGATCGCTGATGAAAACGGAGGGTCAATTCTTGGCAGAAAGCAGCAGCGCCGCCTTTGGCTAACAATGCGAATGCTTGTGGTTGCTCGCAGAAAAAACAATTGCGACACGAGTGTTCAATTCTATTTCTGGAGATTAGTCGCATGAAAAAATTATGCGCATCAACCCTATGTATGTTTTTTTTTGCTTCTTCTTTTTCAGCTAGACCAGCAGATGCTGATGTGCCTCTAATACTTCAGGCGGGTATGGCAGCATTGGGTGATTACGAGGCTAGGTTAGATGTCCGGAAAAAAAATGAAGAAAAATCAGGGCTCGCTAATTATGTATTCGAAATTAATAATTATGATATTGGACTGTCAGAGTCGCGCGACCACTATGTGGTAGTTATCAGGCTCAGAAAAAATGAGGAAGGAATGGAGGTTGGAGGCGCAACTTACTGGGTAGACAAAAAGTCAATGGAAATTGCCAATGCTGTAGGTTTTAAATGAGGCCTGCAGCCTGGGCAAATCGGCGAGTCTGTTGATGACGCTCTAAGACTGACTCACTTCGGGTTGTTATTTCCGCTTGCAAATGACCATTTGGAAAGCAGTTTTTCGCCTGCGATTTGATGTTTTTCCTGCATTTTCGTGAATCAGCCGCTGATGAAAACGGAGAGTCAATTCCGGGCAGAAAACAACAGGGTGACGAAAACGCCGCATCAGTTGCACCATTGCTGCTCGCAGGGGATGCCGTCGCCATCGCCGTCCATCTGCGTGCCGGGGCAGTGTTGCAGGACCTGGGTGGCGTCCGCGCATGAGCGCATCTGCGAGCAATGCGTGCGCCCATCGCAGCGGTAGTCCGGCGATGGCGTTGCTGCTGGTGCGTTGTGCTGCGCTGGCGCAAGACTCGTTTCCGCGCCTCGTCCGTGCAGGGTGTCGACGGCGACGGCGCGGTATTCGAGAAACTTCCGGTAGCCGAAGAACAGTCCGCCGATCAGCAACGCGCCGAAGATCAGTGTGCCGAGCCCGCCGGTCGATGTCCGGTGCGATTCGCGTCGGCGATGCCGTTCCGGGTGTTGCGCCGATGTGCGTACGGGCGTCGGCTGTGATGCGCGCTCGTTCGGCTGCCGCGCGAGCGGCCGCTGCTCGATCGGCTTCGGCTCGATCGGAGCGAGCATGAAGTCTGCGCGCCCGGGCGGCACATCGTAGGTGACGGCCTTGGCCTGTTTGCGGCCGTCTGTCGCGGTCACGATCTCGAACGACAGCGCATCGCCGATCTGCGGCTGTCGCCCGCTGCGCGGAAAGGCGGTGATGTGGACGAAGACATCGACGCCGCTGTCGCGCAGCCGGACGAAGCCGAAGCCGCGATCCGCATCCCATTTGGTGAGTGTCCCCAGCGCTCGCATCGGTGCGTCTCCGTTCGCAACGTTTCGTTCTTGCGGCTCAGGTCGCCGCGAGTTCCCGCAGGTAGAAGGTATTGCAGCCGCCATGGCCGGTCGCGCCCATCGCCGTGTCGATGCGGCGGAAGCCGCTGCGTTCGTACAGGCGCATCGCGGCGTCCATGCCGGTGAGGGTTTCGAGGTAACAGCGCTGGAAGCCGGACGCGCGCGCGGCGTCGAGACAGCGCGCCATCAAGGCCGCGCCCGCGCCGAGGCCGCGCAGCGACGGCAGGAAATACATTTTGCGCAACTCGCAGGTGTCGGCATCCCCGCCGGACAGCGGGGCGATGCCGCCGCCGCCTTCCACGGCCGGATGTCCGGAAGCATCGTTGCGCTCGATCACGAAATACGCCGATCGCGGTTGCGCGTAGGCGCGATGCATCCAGTCGACTTCCGGATCGTGGATGGCGAAACCGCAGCCGCTCGCGCCGAATTCAGGCATCACGCTGCGGATGATCGCGGCGATGGCCGCATCGTCGCGGGCTTCGATCGGGCGGATGCGGAACGTCGGTGTAGAGGAGATCGGCATGGGCGGAAACGTTCAATGCGCAGGAGAAGGATGCAGGCCGCCCTGTTCGAGACGGCGCGCGAATTCATCGGGTTTGAGCCCGGGCGCGAACAGGAAGCCCTGTGCGATCGGGACTCCCAATCGCAACAGGAACTGGCGCTGCGCTTCGGATTCCACGCCCTCGGCGACGAGTCCCAGGCCGAGGCTGCGCGCGATGCCGGACACCGCCTGGCATACGGCGACATCGGAATTGTTGTTCGGCACGCCTTCGACGAACAGTTGGCTGAGCTTCAAGCCGTGGATCGGCAGCCGGCGCAGATAGTTCAACGCGCTGTAGCCTTCGCCGAAGTCGTCGATGGTCAGGATCACGCCCATCTCGCGCAGATCGGCGAAGGTGCGCAGGGTGTCGGGCGCGTCCTCGATCAGCACGCGTTCGGTGAATTCGAGTTCGAGCGCGGCGCCGGGCAAGTGGAATTCGTCGAGGATGAGTCGCACCCCTTCGGCGAGATCCTCGCCGACGAACTGGCGATACGACACGTTCACTGCGACGCGGACGATGCCGAGTCCGGCGTCGCGCCACGCTGCGACCTGGCGACAGGCTTCGCGCAGCACCCAACTGCCGATACGCACGATGTCGCCGGTGGTTTCGGCGTGACTGATGAACCGGTCTGGACGCAGCTCGCCGAGCAGATGGTTCTGCCAGCGGATCAGCGCTTCGGCGGCGACGATGCGTCCGCTGAGCAGATCGACCTGCGGTTGATACACGAGATGGAATTCGCCGTTGTCGGCCGCGCGGCGCAGATGGGTTTCCATCCACAGCCGGTCCGCCTGCGTCTGCGCCAGCGCGGGCGTGAACGCCTGCCATGCGTTGCGCGAGCGGCGCTTGCTGTCGTACATCGCGGCATCGGCGTTCTGGATCAGCGACTGCGGACGTTCGCCGTCGGTGGGCGCTCGGGCGATGCCGATGCTCGCGGTGATCGTGAATTCCTCGTTGTCGAAGCGGAAGCTGTCGGCCAGCGATTGCAGGATCGCGCCCGCGATCCGCTCCGGGCGCTGCTGGTCGTCGGCCAGATTGCAGACCACCAGGAATTCGTCGCCGCCGAAACGCGCGACCAGTCCTTCGGTGCCGACGGCATTGGCGATGCGCTGCGCGGCCGAGGCCAGCAGTTCGTCGCCGGCCGCGTGGCCGAGCACATCGTTGATGACCTTGAAGCGGTCGAGATCGACGTAAAGCACCGCGACTGCGGCGTGGGTCGGGTCCTGCATCCGCACTTCGAGTTCGACGAGAATCGCGTCGCGGTTGAGCAGCCCGGTAAGCGGATCGGTGCGCGCCTGCACCCGCAGGGTTTCTTCGGCGTGCTTGCGCTCGGTCATGTCCTGCAGCGTGCCGACGATGCGCGATGCGCCCGGGTCGCCGGTATCCGCTTCGCCGATCACGCGGATCCAGCAGGCATGATGGTCGTTGCGCAGATACTGCAGTTCCAGATCGAAACTGCCGCCGGTTTCGATCAACCGCTCGATGGCGGCGCGGATGTGGCGCTGGTCGGGGCCGTAGACACCAGCGAGCATGTCGTCCATGGTTTCCGGCGTGGGAACACGGCCGAGGATGCGTTGCGCCTCGCGGGTGAGGTACAGCCGCTGGCGGCCGCGGTCCCATTCCCAACCGCCGATGTGCGCGAGGCCCTGGGCGCGGTCGAACAGCACGTTGTCGCGTTTGAGCGTGGTGACATCGCTGAACATCGCGAACACGTACTGCGGTGTGGTCCCGCCGGCCTCGAACACCGGCACTGTCGTCACCGAGATCCACGACATCCGCCGGTTCGGCACGTAATACAGGCCGACCACGGTGTTGCTGATGACCTGGGCACGTTCCAGCGCCTGGGTCGTCGGCCATTCGTGGAAGCTCAGCGGCCGTCCACGGGCGTCGACGATATTCCAGTTCTCGGGCAACAGCAGCGTATGCACGCTCTGGCCGGGTTCGGCGCCGATCGCGCGATGCGCGGCCGGATTCGCCGAAATCACGTGCATCTCGCGGTCGAACAGGATCACGCCGACATCAATGGATTCGAGCAGCAGCCGATAGCGCGTTTCCGCCTGCCAGCGATTGCTCAGATCGCGCGCCACCGCGACCATCACCTTCTTGCCTTTATAGTCGAAGCCGGCGGTATGCACCTCCACCGGGAATCGGGTGCCGTCGGCGCGCATGTTCGCCACTTCGACCACGTAGGTCTCGCCGCGGCTCAGCGCTTCCCACACCGGCACCATGTGGTCCGGGGGCAGATCGGGATTCAGCACTTCGATGGGTTGCCCGACGATTTCCGCGCGCGAGCGTCGATACGCGGCCATGCCGGCTTTGTTGAGGTCGAGGACGGTGCCGTCCCAGGCGATGATGCTGACCGGATCGGGCACCGCGTCGAACAGCGCGGAGTAGCGCAGGCGTTCGGACTCGGTGTCGGCGATGGCGCTGTCCAGCGCGGCGTGGGCGCGACCGAGCAGCGCGCGGGTGTCGGCGTCGAGGTCGGCGTTCTGTCGTGCCTGATCCAGTGCGGCAAGGGTCTGCATCATTTCGAGGGATGGCGGCAGCGTGGGATCGGGCCAGGTCTCGGTCATCGTGCCTGGTCCGTGCCGGCTGGGGTCCGTGCCTGGGTGAATTTGCTGCCGGTCGGTCGGCCGAGCAACTGCGCTAGCCAGCGCCCGGTGGCGCTGAGTGCGTCGAGGTCGATGCCGGTGTCGAGGCCCATGCCTTGCAGCATATACGCCACGTCCTCGGTCGCGACGTTTCCGCTGGCGCCTTGTGCGTACGGGCAGCCGCCGGTGCCGGAGATGGCGGCGTCGACCACGCGCACGCCTGCGTCCAGGCACGCGAGGATGTTCGCGAGTGCTTGGCCGTAGGTGTCGTGAAAGTGCACCGCCAGCGCGGCCATCGGTACTTCATCCGCGACCGCGCGCAGCATCGCTGCGGCCTTGGTCGGCGTGCCGACGCCGATGGTGTCGCCGAGCGAAATTTCGTAGCAGCCCATCGTGTGCAGCGCCTTGGCTACGCGCACGACATCGGCCACCGGGACATCGCCCTGGTACGGGCAGCCCAGCACGGTGGACACGTAGCCGCGCACCGCCACGCCGTCGGCCTTCGCGCGCGCAGCGACCGGCTCGAACCGCAGCAGCGATTCCTCGATGGAGGCGTTGATGTTCCGGCGGTTGAAGGCCTCGGACGCGGCGGAGAAGACCGCGATCTCGTCCACGCCCACCGCGCGTGCGCGCTCGTAACCCTGTTCGTTCGGCACCAGCACCGGATAGCGCACGCCGGGCCGCTTCGCGATGCCGATGTAGACCTCGGCGGCGTCGGCCAGCTGCGGCACCCATTTCGGGCTGACGAAACTGGTCGCCTCGATGCTGCGCAGACCCGTGGCGGAGAGACGGTCGATCAACTCGATCTTCGTCGCTGCCGGCACCAGCGTCTTCTCGTTCTGCAGCCCGTCACGGGCGCCGACTTCGACGATACGCACGAAGTCGCTCATGGGGCGGTGTCCGGCGGGAGGCGGCGCAGCGCCAGCGTGCCGCGCGCTTCGGTCATGCGGAATATCGCGTCGCCACGCTTGCGCAGCAGGCTCGCGATGGCCTTGCGGTCGCCCTCGACGTAGGTGAATTTGTCTTCGATCCGGCGGCCGGTGGCTTCGCCCTTCGTTCCCGCCTCCAGCGCGATCTGCGGGTCGGGCAGCCATAGCAGGGCGCTGTCGCCTTCGATGCGGTAGCGGGCCAGGAAGACGCTGCCCTTCGGCGTGCTGCGGATGAGATCGCCTTCCGCTGCCAGCAGCCGGTCCGCGTCGGTGGGACTGAACACGAGGTAGCGGTCGCCGCCGAGCGTGAAGCCAGCAAGCGTGGCGCGGTGGAAGCCGCCGGCCTCGTCCGGCCAGCGCAGCGTGCAGTCCGCTCCGATCTCGACCGTGTTGTTGAGCGGGCCATCCTTCACCGGCTGCCAGCGACCCGCCAGCGCGGGATCGCAGCGCAACTTCGACACGGGTGCGCGTTCGAAGGCGACGCATCCGGGCAGCAGCGACAGCGCAAGCAGGAACGTCGCGACGCGTACGATCATGGCGTCAGCACTAATAACGCGGTATCGGCCTCGACGAAATCGCCGACCGCCACTCGAATTTCGGTGACGATGCCCGAGCACGGCGCTTTCAGCGCCAGCTCCATCTTCATCGCTTCCATCACCAGAATCTCCTGGCCGTGTTCGACATGGTCCCCAACCTGCGTTTTGATCAGCACGATGCGGCCGGGCATGGGCGCCCGGATGCGATCGCTGGAGGCATCGGTCTGTTCGCTCGCCGGCTGATAGGCCGGCACCCGCGAGAACCGCCAGCGACGTTCGCCGTCGTGCACATCCACACGCGCGAACGCATCGGGAGCGTCATCGACATCCATCCGCAAACGGCGGCCGTCACCATCGAAACGGGCAAACAACATGCCATCGGCCAGCCGCGCGCCGCGCACTTCGACCGCGCCATCGGCGTCCTCGAAACGGTAGTCGCCGGCCGTGCCGTGCGCGATCAATGTGTGTCGTTCGCTGCCGTCGTCCAACACCAGGCGCCGATGTCCGGCGTGGCCCAGACGCCAACCGTCGGCGATGGCCCACGGTGAGCTGGGATCGCTGCTGATCGCTGCGGATGCACGGGTTTGCGCTTCTTCGATCAGCAGCAGCGCCGTCGTTGCGGCCATGCGTGCATCGCGCGCGCGCGCTTCGCCTGCGGGCTTGGGCATGAAGGCATCGAGATCGCGATCCAGCGTGCCGGTGTCGATGGTCGCGTCGACGACGCTGGGGTGACGGATCAAACGTTCGAGGAAGGCGACGTTCGATTTCGGGCCGTCGATCGAACACTGCGCGAGCGCGTCGCGCAGGCGGGCGAGGGCGCGCGGGCGATCCTCGTCCCAGACGATGAGCTTGGCGATCATCGGATCGTAGAAGATGGTGACGGTGTCGCCTTCGATCACGCCGCCGTCGATGCGCGTATGCGCGTCCGCTGCGGGCAGGCGCAGCCGGGTGAGTTTGCCCGAGCCCGGCAGGAAGCCTGCTTCCGGGTCTTCCGCGTACAGCCGCACTTCGATGGCGTGACCGCGCTGCGCGATCTCGTGCTGCGCTTTCGGCAGGCGCTCGCCAGCGGCGACGCGCAGCTGCCATTCGACCAGATCGAGCCCGGTGACATATTCGGTGACCGGATGCTCCACCTGCAGGCGCGTGTTGATCTCCATGAAATAGAAGTGACCATCCTGGCCGACGATGAATTCGACCGTGCCGGCGTTCTGGTAATCGATGGCGTGCCCGGCCTGCACCGCCGCCGCGCCCATCGCTTCGCGCAGTTCCGGCGTGAGGAACTGCGAGGGCGATTCTTCCAGGACTTTCTGATAGCGACGCTGCGCCGAGCATTCGCGTTCGTTGAGATGGATCACCTCGCCGTGCGCGTCGCCGAAGATCTGGATCTCGATGTGCCGGGGTTTTTCGACGTAGCGCTCCAGCAGCACGCGGTCGCGGCCGAACGCGTTGCGCGCTTCGCGCTGGCAGCTTTCGAGATTCGGCAGGAACTCGCCGGAATCGCGCACGATCCGCATGCCCTTGCCGCCGCCGCCGTGCGCGGCCTTGATCATCAGCGGATAGCCGATCGCGTCGGCTTCCCGCTGCAGGCGTCCGGGCGACTGGTCCTCGCCGGTGTAGCCCGGCACCACCGGCACGCCCGCAGCCTGCATCAGTTGCTTCGCGCCGGCCTTGCTGCCCATCTTGCGCATCGACGCGGCTTTCGGGCCGATGAAGACGATGCCCGCCGCTTCCACCGCATCGGCGAAGTCCGCGTTCTCGCTGAGGAAGCCGTAGCCGGGATGGATTGCCTGCGCGCCTGTGACCTTGGCGACTTCCAGAATCGCATCGCCGCGCAGATAGCTGTCCTGCGGACGCGCGCCACCGATGTGCCGCGCCTCGTCGGCCAGGCGCACGTGCTGCGCATCGGCGTCGGCATCGGAATACACCGCGACCGTGCGGATGCCCAATCGCCGGCAGGTGCGGATCACCCGGCAGGCGATCTCGCCGCGATTGGCGATCAGGATCTTGTCGAACATCGTGCGCTGCAGATTGCTCAAGCTTCGCCATCCCAGTAGTCGAGGCTTTCGCCGTGGCGGGCGAGATGACGGAAGTCATCGGGGCCGGTGCCGGTGATCGCGTTCAATTTGCCCGAATCCGGGTATTCGCAGATTTCGGGAAATGCCATGGTGCTCACGGCGAGGAACCGGAGTTCGTCGCTGCCGGTGTTGACGATTTGATGCGCGGTGTCCGGGCCGCCCGGCGCGCAGGCGATGACATCGCCTGCGCGGATCGGGTATGTCGTATCGCCGAGTTTCAGCTCGCCGGTGCCATCGAGGATGAAGAACATCTCTTCGTTGACCCGGTGCGAATGCTTCGGGAACGCCGCCTTGCCCGGTGCGACTGCCGTGAGGTTGTAGCCGAGTTTCCGCGCGCCGATGTGCGGGCCGATCGGACCGATGCGTCCGCCGAAGCGCGCAGCCGGCATTTCGCTGCCGCGCTGGCGCGACCGTTCGCCGAGATCCATCAGTTCGACATCGGCGATGTTGAGGATGGGTGAGGTCATGGTCAGGGTGCCCAGCCGGGTTTGCGTTTTTCGAGGAATGCGACCAGGCCTTCCTGGCCTTCGGGCGAGACGCGCAGGCGGGCGATCAGATCGGCGTTGTCGCGATCGAGCTTCTCGCGGTCGTGTTCGCCATCGACGCGCCGCACCAGCAGCTTCGCGTGGCTGGCGGCCAGTGGGCCGGCTTTCAGCAGCAGATCGATCTGGCGCTTGATCGCCGCATCAAGTTCATCGGCAGGGACCACCGCATGCAGCAGACCGATCCGCTGCGCTTCGGCGGCGTCGAACTGTTCCGCGGTGGCGAACCACCGCCGCGCCTGTCGCGCACCGATCGCGGCGATGACATAGGGTGATATCACCGCAGGCAGCAGCCCGAGCCTGCTTTCGGTCAAGCCGAATTTCGCTTCGTCGCTGCCGATGGCGATGTCGCAGCAGGCGATCAGGCCGACGCCGCCACCGAAGGCCGCGCCGTGGACGCGGGCGATGGTCGGATGGGGCAGATCGTCCAGCGTCCGCATCAGACGGGCGAGCGCCAGCGCATCGACGCGATTCTCGTCCTGGCTGGCGGTGATCATGCTGTGCATCCAGTTCAGATCGGCGCCGGCCGAGAAGCTGGCGCCCGCGCCTTCCAGCACCACGACCCGCACCGTCCTGTCCGCGCCGATGGCGACCAATGCCGCAGTCAGGCCTTCGATGAGTTCTGCGTCGAAGGCGTTGTGCAGCGCCGGTCGATACAGGCGCAGATGGACAACGGCGCCATTGCGATAGTGCTGCAGCGAGTCGGTCATGTCCCTGATCCTGGAGTTGTCCGGAATGCGAAGATATGAATGATATCCGCTCACCCGGATAGGGCGGAATTTGATCTGGGTCGACCTCCCGCCCGGCGGCATGTTATAAGATGAGAACAATTCCCATTTGGAACCCCTACCTTGGAACGGTCTTTGAATTTGACCGAATTGACAGGACGCGTCGAAGCTCGGGTTGAATCCGTGCAGGAACTGACGCCGAACGATGCCATTGCACGGCGCCTGCGTGAGCTGGGTTTCGTCGCGGGCGAGCGCGTGGAAGTGGTCGCGACCGGCCCGTTCGGCGCCGAGCCGTTGCTGGTGCAGATCGGCTACACCCGGTTCGCGCTGCGCCGCAGCGAGGCCGCGCGCGTGATCCTGTGCGCGGGTGCATCGTCGTGAGTGGTTCCGCAGTAAAACCGCTGCGGCTGGCGCTGGTTGGCAATCCCAACTGCGGCAAGACGGCGCTGTTCAATCTGCTGACCGGCAGCCGCCAGAAGGTGGCGAATTACGCCGGTGTGACCGTCGAGCGCAAAGAGGGCCGGCTGCTGACCCCGGCTGGCCGGACATGCGTGTTGCTGGATCTGCCCGGCGCCTACAGTTTCCATGCCGCCAGTCTCGATGAGGCGGTGACCCGCGATATCTGCCGTGGCTTCTACCCCGGCGAACCCACGCCGGATCTGCTGGTGTGCGTAGTCGATGCCACCAACCTGCGCCTGCATCTGCGCTTCGCGCTGGAGGTTCGCGCGTTGGGCAGGCCGATGGTCGTCGCCCTCAACATGATGGACGCCGCCAAGCGGCGAGGCATCGAAATCGATCCGCAGGTGCTGCAGCGCGAACTCGGCGTGCCGGTGGTCGAGACCGTGGCCGTGCGTCGCGACGGCGGCAAAGCGCTGCTGGCGCAGCTCGATGCGATGGCCGACCGGCTGTCTCCGCCGGTGCTGCAGGACGTGACGGAACTCGGCTCCGGATCGAGCCCGGAGCAGAAGCTGCACGAGGAAACGCGGCGCCTGCTGACGCTGGCGGTGCGCATGCCCACGCGCACGGCGCACGTGGACGACGTGCTCGACCGCTGGTTGCTGCATCCGGTCATCGGTCTGTTGACGCTTGCGGTGGTGATGTTCCTGATTTTCCAGGCGGTCTATGCGTGGGCCGCGCCGCTGATGGACGCGATCGATGCGGCGACCGTGTGGTTCGGCGCTGCGCTCGGCGAGCAGTTGCCGGAAGGACCGCTGCGGAGTCTGTTGGTCGATGGCATCGTCGCAGGCCTGGGTGGTGTGATTGTTTTCCTGCCGCAGATCCTGATCCTGTTCGCCTTCATTCTCGCGCTGGAGGAGTCGGGCTACCTGCCGCGCGCGGCGTTTCTGCTCGATCGTTTGATGTCCAAGGCCGGTCTGTCCGGGCGCAGCTTCATCCCGCTGTTGTCGAGTTTCGCCTGCGCGGTGCCGGGCATCATGGCCACGCGCAGCATCCAGGACCCGCGAGACCGTCTCGCCACCATTCTGGTCGCGCCGCTGATGACCTGCTCGGCGCGATTGCCGGTGTACGCGCTGCTGATCGGCGCGTTCATTCCAAGGCGCGAAGTGTGGGGTGTATTCAACCTGCAGGGGCTGGTGTTGTTCGGACTGTACGCGACCGGCATCCTGAGTGCGCTGCTGGTGGCGACGGTGATGAAGCGCTGGCGTCGCGACAAGGGCGAGCACGCGCTGCTGTTGGAACTGCCATCGTATCGTTTGCCGAACCTGCGCGACCTGATGATCGGTCTGTGGGAACGCACGGCAATCTTTCTCAAGCGGGTTGGCGGCATCATCCTTGCACTGACCGTGTTGCTGTGGTTCCTGCTGTCGTTCCCGGTCGCACCTGCCGACGCCATCGGACCGGCCATCGATTACAGCTTCGCCGGGCGTATCGGCCACGCGATGACGGCGGTATTCGCGCCGCTCGGCTTTGGCTGGCAGATCTGCATCGCATTGATTCCCGGCCTGGCTGCGCGCGAAGTCGCGGTGTCGTCGCTGGCGACGGTCTACGCCCTGTCCGCAACCGACGACACTGCCGCCGCACAGGCGCTGTCGCCGCTGATCGCGCAGGACTGGTCGCTGGCGACGGCGCTGTCGCTGCTGGTCTGGTACATCTACGCACCGATGTGCATCTCCACGCTCGCGACGATCAAGCGCGAAACCAATTCGTGGAAGCAGATGGGTTTCGCCACCGTGTATCTGTTCGTCCTGGCGTATGCCGCCTCACTGGTGACCTATCAGGTCGCCGTCGCGATGGGAGCGGGATGACGATGTCGCCATCGTTCTCGCTGACGTTGCAGTACATCGTCGTCGCGGCGATGGTGGCCGCAAGCGCGTGGGTGGTGTTCCTCAAGCAGGCGCCGGGCGCGGCGCGGCGCGTTCGCATTGCGCTTGCGCTGCCGCTGGTGCGTGAAACCCGCCCGGCCTGGGTGCGTGCAGTGGGCAAACGGATCGCGCCCGCCCCGAAGCCTGCGGGGGATGCTTGCGGCGGCTGCAACAACTGCGATACGGGAAGCGCATCCTGAGTCGCATGCGGGCGCGTCGTGCTGCGGCGCTCAATGTTTCCGTGGCTTCGCGCCCTTCGCCTCGAATACTTCCACCGACAGCGTGAAGCTGCGTTCGTCGCCGGCATGCATCGCGCCCACGCCGACGACCTGACGCGTGACTTCATTGCCGCGATCGTCGCGGATCACCAGCACAACGGAATATTCCCAGGGGTCGCCACCCGCCGGATGGCGGATGGTGCCTTCGACCTGCAGCGGGATCTGCGCCGGCTTGGCCGGGTGTGCGGTCGAGTCGTAGCGCAGGTAGTGCTTGCACGCGGGACAGATCACCGCGCTTTCGAGGATTTTCGCCTTGCAGTGCGGGCACTCGCGGGTGGCGCCCGCGATGCCCGGACGGGTGCTCATGACTCGGGCGTCGGTTCCACTTTCTTGCCGGCCGATTTCGGGGTGCCGCTGTTTTCCCAGCCGCAGTCGATATGGCCACGGATCTTCGAACCCGCAGCGACCGTCAGCGTGCCTGCCTTGAGGTCGCCGATCACCACTGCGGTATCGAGCAGTTCGACCCGTGCGGCGGCTTCGACGTTGCCTTCCAGCTCGCCGGCCAACGTGACTTTCTTCGCACGCACGCTGCCATTGAGTTTGGCGCCGCGTTCCAGCGACAGATCGCCCTGCACGTTGACGTCGCCCTTGAACTTGCCGGCGATGCGGACGTGTCCGGAGCCTTCGATCTTGCCTTCGATGGTGAGGTCGGCAGCGATCAGCGATTCTTTCGCAGCGGGTGCGGCGGCCGGCTCAGGCGCGGCGCTGGTGCGCGGGAAGGTGGCGGGCGCGAAATCGGTGTTCGCGGGCGGCGCGGAGGCCTCGCGCGCGGCGAAGCTCGGTGTATCCGCCACAGCGGGTGCGGCGTCTTTCTTGCCGCTACTGGATTGATTGAAGATGGCCATGCTGCAAACTCCGGATACGCCGATGGCGACGGCAGGACTGTCCACCATATCGTCGTCGCCAGCGTCACGGTGTGACAACCGCAGCAGAATCGCGGCTGTTCACCTCACCGACTTTTCGTATTCAGCTTTTCGACGCGGCGCGCTGTTTGCGCAGATCCAATGCCCACAGCGCCACCGCCGAAGCGCAGATCCCTCCGACCACCGCATGCGGCGCGCTGCCGAGCAGCGCCAGGCCGGGGCCCAGCAGCAGCGCGATCCCGACCGCGTACCAGATCGGCCCGCGCGGTGCGAAGCC
>JBAQRU010000204.1:0-17996 GCA_049296025.1 Lysobacteraceae bacterium
GGCCACGGTCGCGCGCCAGCGCGCCATCGACCGCGCGCCGTGCATTCTGCAGGGCGCGATCGTGCGGCTTGCCGGGGTCAGAGCCCTTTTTCGCGGGTTCGATCGTCGTCATGTCTCGCTGCAATCGAAAAAACGGATTTCTAATGTGGCCTGCGGGACGATAGTGTGATTGATCCCCCGTCCGGAGACGAGTCATGGCCAAATCATCGAAAACCGAAAAAGCCGCCAAATCCCTTTCCGCCAGCAAGAGCTCCACCAAAGCGCATGCGGACGCCAGCGCGGGCGAGATCGATATCGGGATCTCGTCATCCGATCGCAAGAAGGTCGCCGAGGGCCTGTCGCGCTTCCTCGCAGACAGCTTCACCCTGTACCTGAAGACCCACAATTTCCACTGGAACGTCAACGGGCCGATGTTCAACAGCCTGCACGTGATGTTCGAGGGCCAGTACACCGAGCAGTGGACCGCGCTGGACGAGACCGCCGAGCGCATCCGCGCGCTGGGCTTCAATGCGCCCGGGTCCTACGCCGAATTCATCAAACTCAGCTCCATCGCCGAAGAACCGGGTCTCACCGACACCGCCGACTGGCGCGAGATGGTGCGCCAGCTCGTCACCGGCAACGAAGCGGTCTGCCGCACCGCACGCAAGGTGCTGAAGACTGCGGACAACGCCGGGGACGACCCCACCACCGACCTCATGACCCAGCGCCTGAACATCCACGAGAAGAACGCGTGGATGCTGCGGTCGCTGCTGGCCTGACGCATACACCCACGTCGATCCGATCACGAACAACCCCGCCGAGGCGGGGTTGTTCGTTGAAGCTGCCGAACTCACGCAGCGGGGCTCACGGCTGCAGGTGCGCCTGGAAGAACTGCACGTAGCCGGCATACGCGGCGATCGGATCGTCCTTATAGCGCAGGTCGGCATCGTAGCTGCAGCGCGCGCTGTTGCCGAAAGCAACGACATAGGCATTGCACAGCGCAGGACCGAAGTTCGGGTAGTGAATCGAGTCCTGCAGCGCCATCTCCGCAAGCGTGAGTTTGCGCGGTATCACCGGTGCATCGTAGATGAGACGCACCGGCGGGTCGGGATCGATGCCTGCGCTCACACTTCCGATTGCGCTACCGAACTGGTCCTCGTTCGAGTATTGGCTCTGGAAATCAGCGACGAATGCCTCCCGGTCCGACTTCACGATGAAAAGATCCGCGAATTCGACGCCGTCGTAGGTTGTCTGCCCTTTCACTGCGTACACCGCATTGACACGGGTGGACTCACGCAGCACGGGCTCGCTGCTGTTCGGCTTCTTCATATCGTCCTGCAGCGCCGTCCATACCCCCAGCGTGCCGCGCGACTGCGCGACGATGAAGATATTGCGTTTGTCGATGCCCAAGGCATCGGCGTTGGCGCGGATGAACTGCAACGCCCGGGCGATATCGTATTGCGGTATGCCCGGAGATTTCGGACTGTTCTGCAGATCCTCGTTCACGACCGGGTGTCGGAACTCGATCGATGCGAACGAAAATCCCGCCTGCAAGGCCGGCACCACGAGCGCCTGGTAGGTCGGCGAAGTGGGGGACAGCCCCTTGCTCATACCGTTCGGATGCGCCCACACGATCAGCGGCACCGGCACCGTCGATGGCACACGGTAGAAATTGAAATCCTGATCCAGCCACCGGCCGCCGAGGGTCGGCTCCTGCCAGACTTCTTTTCCATAGCAGATATCGGCGCCCTGCGCGTTCATGCTCAGAGGCTCGGGCTTGCAGGCCAGCGCATCGGTCGCTCCCACCAACAGGCATGCGCCCGCGATGGCCGCGCACGCGCGCCACCGGAATGTCGTTTTCCACATCATGTCTTTTCCTTGGACTAGAGAATGCCCCGGCACCATGCCGAAACACGCACAGGAACGCACCGGCAGCGGGTACGTTGACGCTAGCTGTCGACAGGGACCCGAAAAAAAACCCCGCCAAAGCGGGGTTCAGATGCGTGTCGCAACGCAGACAGAGCGAAAGCGGGATCGCTTCGCGGCGGTGCCTTCAGCGCTTGTCGAGCGGTGCGTAATCGCGCGCGGCGTAGCCGGTGTAGATCTGGCGCGGACGACCGATCTTGGCTTCGGGATCGGTCTGCTGTTCCAGCCAGTGCGCGACCCAGCCGGCGGTGCGGGCGATCGCGAACATCACCGTGAACATCTCGGTCGGGATGCCCAGCGCCTTGTAGATGATGCCCGAATAGAAATCGACGTTCGGATAGAGCTTGCGCTGCACGAAGTATTCGTCCTTCAGCGCGGCCTCTTCCAGCTTCATCGCCACTTCGAGCAGCGGGTCGTTGACGCCCAGTTCGTTCAGCACTTTGTGGCACATCTCGCGGATGATCTTCGCGCGCGGGTCGAAATTCTTGTACACGCGGTGGCCGAAGCCCATCAGGCGGAAGCCCGATTCCTTGTTCTTGGCCTTGTCGATCGCCGACTGCACGTTCTCCGGGCGGCCGATCTCTTCGAGCATCTTGAGCACGGCTTCGTTCGCGCCACCATGCGCCGGGCCCCAGAGCGCAGCCACGCCGGCGGCGACGCAGGCGTAGGGATTGGCGCCGGTGGAACCGACCAGGCGAACCGTCGAGGTGGAAGCGTTCTGCTCGTGATCGGCATGCAGGATGAACAGCAGATCCAGCGCCTTGGCCGCCACCGGGCTGAGCGCGAGCGGCTCGCTCGGCACTTCCTTCATCATGTGCAGGAAGCGGGTGACGTATTCGAGATTGTTCTTCGGGTAGCGGATCGGCCAACCGATGGAATAGCGATAGCACGAGGCCGCGATGGTCGGCACTTTCGCGATCAACCGGATCGCGGCCATGCGCCGCTGTTCGGCGTCTTCGAGATCGAGGGTGTTGTGATAGAAGCTGGCCATCGAGCCGAGCATGCCGACCAGCATCGCCATCGGGTGGGCGTCGTGGCGGAAACCGAACAGGAAGGTGCGGAACGCCTCGTGCATCATCGTGTGATGCGTGACTTCGTGCTCGAACGTGGAGAACTCCTGCTGGTTCGGCAATTCGCCGTTCATCAGCAGATAGGCCACTTCGAGGAAGCTGGAATGCTCGGAGAGTTGTTCGATCGGGTAACCGCGATACATCAGTACACCGTTGTCGCCATCGATGTAGGTGATGGCGGAGCGGCACGACGCGGTGGCCATGAAGCCGGAGTCGTAGGTGAACAGGCCGGTTTCTTTCGGCAGCTTCGCGATATCGACGCAGGGATTACCGAGGGTGCCGGTATGGACCGGCAGGATGACCGACTTCTCGCCGGCGGTCACGGTGACCTGGGTTGGGGCAGAAGAATCCTGTTGAGACACGGCGCACTCCCACTGAAGCTTGTAATGACGTGAACATCGGCCTGCGCTGGGGCGGCGGAACGTTCGGGGAAGGAAGCCGCAACCGCAGTCGCGACGAGCGGCGATTATTGCATATCGCTATTCGAGCACCGGCTCTGGACTTTGGTCGAAGACGCGACGCGGTGCGTAACGGGCGGACACGACAACGGCCGCCTGGTGGCGGCCGTTATGGCGTGCATACGGTACACGTCGCGAATGCAAAGGTTCGCCGGAATGGCGACCCGGATCCGCGAAGCGCGATTACTTGCCGTAGCGCTTGCGGAACTTGTCGACGCGACCGCTGGTATCGATCAACTTGTGCTTGCCCGTGTAGAACGGATGCGAGGACGAGGAGATTTCGACCTTGATCAGCGGATATTCGTTACCGTCTTCCCACTTCGTCGTTTCCTTGCTGCCAAGGGTCGAGCGGGTGAGGATCTTGAAGTCCGAGGTCACGTCCTGGAACACGACCTGACGGTATTCGGGATGGATGTCGGCCTTCATGGCGGCACCAGAGTTGAGCGGAAAGCCGGGCATTATAGCGGCGCACTGCTCCCTGCTCAAGCCTTGGTTCACTCCACCAGGCACACGGCCGGCGCCAGCCCTCAATCGGCGCGCAAAGCGCTGCGGATCAAGGCCTCGAAGGCCGCCTGATCGTAGGTCATCAGGATCTCGGCATTGTCCGGACGGCCACTGCGACGGTTCCAGTCGACCACCGTGGCGCCCCGGGTCTCCGCGCCGGTCAGTTCCACCCGCAGCGGCCGGACCGCGCGTTCGCGCACGCCCTCCGGCGCCACCAGCAGCGCCATGGCCAACGCATCGGCGGCATGCCAGCGCTCGCCGCGCAGCCCGGCGGACCATTCGCGGGTCTTGCGCGAGATCGCCTCGTAGAACTTCGCCCGTGGATGCGCTGCCTGCAGCCAGCGCTCGACTTCGGTATGCAGGAAGCCGTGGCGGATCACCGCCTCCCAGTCCGCGACCTCGACCATTTTGCCGGTAGCGGCGAACGCATCGAACACCAGATGCGCGGCTTCCGGATCGAAGCCGATGTTGAACTCGGCCGTCGGCGTGGTGTTGCCCTGCCCGGTCACGGCGCCACCCATCACCACCATGCGGCCGATTCGCTGCGGCAGGCTCGGATCAAGCTTCAGCGCCACCGCGAGGTTGGTCAGCGGCCCCAGCATGCAGACCACGAGCCTGCCGGCGTGCGCATGCGAGAGCCGGATCATCGCCTGTGCGGCGTGCTCAGCCTCAGCCTGTTTAATCGCAGGCGTGTAGCCGATATCGCCGAACCCGTCGCGGCCATGCACGTACGACGCGTCCGGCGCCGGATGCAGCAACGGCGCATCGCAGCCGGCGAACACCGGCACATCCACGCCCGCGACTTCGCAGAGCTTCAGCGCGTTGGCGACCGTGTGTTTCAGGCCGACATTGCCGGCGGCGATGGTGAGTGCGACGACCTCGTGATGCGGAGCATCGAAGGCCATCAGCAGGGCCAGCGCGTCGTCCACGCCCGGGTCGGTATCGATCAGCAGGGGAAGTGTGTTCGTCATCGACCGATTATGCCGGCTGGCGCGGCGGCATGCGATGCGGATGCGCACTGGCGATAGAATCGCGTGATACGCAGGAGCCCACCATGACCCTCGCCGTCACGCCATTCTTCCACGCTGACAGTTGGACCTGGAGCCATGTCGTCGCCGATCCGCGCAGCCGCCAGGCCGCGATCATCGACCCGGTGCTGGATTTCGACGCCAAGTCCGGGCGCACGTCGATGACATCGGCACAGCAGCTCGTCGATCACGTCCGCGCGCAGTCGCTGGAGGTCCGCTGGCTGCTGGAAACCCATGCGCACGCCGATCACCTCAGCGCCGGGCACTGGCTGAAGTCGCAATACCCGCAAGCGAAACTGGCGATCGGCGAAGGCATCCGCAAGGTCCAGAAGACCTTTCGACCCATTTTCAATCTCGGCGAACATTTTCCGATCGACGGCTCCCAGTTCGATCATCTGTTCGCGGACGGCGAACGCTTCACCTTGGGTGGTATCGAAGCCGAAGTGATCGCGGTGCCGGGACACACCAACGACAGCGTGGCCTTCCGCATCGGCGATGCGCTGTTCGTCGGCGATTCGATCTTCATGCCCGACGGCGGCACCGCGCGCTGCGATTTTCCGGGCGGCGACGCGCGCACGCTGTACCGTTCGATCCATCGCCTGTTCGCGCTTCCGGACGATACTCGCGTTTTCGTCTGCCACGACTACGCGCCCGGCGGCCGCGCCTATGCCTGCGAAACCACGATCGCCGCGCAGAAGGCCAGCAACATCCACATGCATACTGGTGTGAGCGAAGACGACTTCGTCGCCGTACGCACCGCACGCGATGCGACGCTTGCTATGCCGGCGTTGCTGCTGCCGTCCGTGCAGGTCAATATCCGCGCCGGCCAGCTGCCGGAGCCCGAAGACAATGGCGTGCGCTATCTGAAGCTGCCATTAGACCAGTTCTGAAGCCACTCTCCATCGGGGCGTTGCCCGATAAGCGCATCCCCGGATGCGCGGTCGGCGCAATCGGGAATTCGACAATGCAGGCGGGCTCATGTCCGCATTGCCGGCGGATTGGCGCTCATCCGTTCTGACCACGGGCGCTTGGCATGGACAAGTCGCTTGCACGCGCGATTCGATGCCGCAGCGCACCATCGACAGTATCTCCGGATGAAAACGGTAACAGTCCATAAATCCCCCGTTTTTCTCGAGCGCTCCGGAACCGTGCCGCAGAGACGACGCTTCATTCAATCAAACGATTGAAGTACCCTGTCGACGACGATGCGGGCCGGTCGTCGAATACGCCGGGCGTCTTCGCGGCACGGCGATGAAACCACGCGATCGATAACGTCGCGATGGACACGAGGAGCGTCATGAGTACAAGGACACGTCACCACCACCTCCCCTTGCGAGCCCGAAGAATCGGCACCACTTCGCTGCAAGTCGCTTGCAACGCGACCTTCCGCCTTCGGACTGCATCACATCACCGGCATGGATCGCCATGAACACACTGTCGACGCGCACGCCCACTTCCCTGAGCGAAATCGAAAGCGACGCCTCATTCTCGTCCCGTGTAGGCACCCTGATCCAGCTCTCCAGGGAAAGGCACTCCTACGCATTCTCCGACATCCAATGGCCTGCGCACATTCCGGAAGACGAATGGTGGCTGCCTCCGGAACTGCTGACGGTGCACGGCACCGCTTACGCCGATGCGCTGTCGGAGAGTCAGCTGAAAGTACTCTCGAAATGGGAGTGCATCAACGCATTCAGTTTGAACGTGGAAGGCGAACGCGAACTGGTGAGCAAGCTGGCGGCGCAACTCTATGCTCCCGATCTTCCGGGGCTGGAAACCTATATCCACCATTTCATCGACGAAGAAAACAAGCACATGTGGTTCTTCGGGGAGTTCTGCCGGCGTTATGGCGGGAAAATATATTCCAGCAAGAAAGCCAACATCGTCGAAGAGCGCTTCTCCAGGGAAATGGAATATTTCCTGCTGTTCGCGAGGATTCTCATCTTCGAGGAAATCGGCGGCTACTACAACGTCGTTGCCGGCGGAGACGAGCGGGTTTCGCCTTTCGTGCGCCTGATCCATCGCATTCACCACGACGACGAATCCCGCCACATCACGTTCGGCCGTGCGCTGCTCGCACAGATCAAAGAGATCGCGTTCCCGGCATCCAGCGCGGACCAACGCGAGGCAGCAGTGCGCCACCTGCGGCGCTATGTGCAGATTTCGATCGAAGCGCTGTATCAACCGGCGATGTATCGCGACACAGGGCTGCAAGGCGGTGTGGCCATGCGCCGCGCGCTACTCGATCACCCGTTTCGCCAAAGACATCATGCGACAACATTGCTCAAACGCCCACTAAAATTCATGGACGACATCGGCATCCATCTGCACGGGAACCGCGCATGAATACCGCACTGCAAGGGATCGACATTCTTCGCGACTGGCTGCTCGGGAAAAACCCCGATCTCGATGCGATCGACGACGACCTGGATCTGTTCGAAAGCAAGCTGATCGATTCGATCAACTTCGTCGAATTCATCCTGATCATCGAAGAGCTGATCGACCGGGAAATTCCGGCATCCAGCGATCTGGTCGCGAAAACCTCCACGCTTCGCCTCGTTTCCGAGAATTACCTGTGCCCGCGGACAACTGCTTGAAGGCGAACCGGGCGCAACCGCAGACCGATCAGATCCTGCCCACCAAGCGAAAGGAATCCCTACTGTGCAACGCTTCGAAACACGAGATGCCCGCCACCCGATCCCTTCGGATATTCCCGGCAACAACATATTCCTGACCGGCTCTACGGGCTTTCTGGGCGGGCACTTCCTGCTCCAACGCATCGCATGGCCGGGCCGCGTGTTCGCACTGGTCCGCGGCGAGTCCGAAAAGCAGGCGCGCGCGCGTCTTTATGCGCATCTTGCCGAATGCGCTGCGTCCTACGGCATGGCGCTGCCGGTGGAGCACCTTGATGCCCGCCTGACCGTTCTGGTCGGCGATATCACCCTGCCGCTGTGCGGCGTGGGTGAAGCAACGACCAGAACGCTGCGCAACGCCGATATCCGCGAATTCTGGCACTGCGCCGCAAGCCTGAAATTCGAGGATCGGCATCGCAAGGAAATCTTCAGCCAGAACATCGACGGCGCCGGACACATGCTGGATCTTTTCCGGGCCGTTTGCGCCGGGGATGCGGCGAAAAACAGTCCTTCCCGGGAATTCGTGCACATCTCGACCGCATACAGCGCGGGCAAGGCGCAGGGCGAAATCGAAGAAAGGCTGCACGACCCCGAGCGGGAATACAACAACGCCTACGAGGAGAGCAAGAACCGCGCCGAAAATCTGGTCGCCGCATTCTGCGAAGCGCACGGGCTGAGCTATCGGGTGCTGCGACCGACCATCGTCATGGGGCCGCGCGCGAGCCACCACAGCGGCACCACCCGCTTCGGCGTGTATGGCCTGGCAAAGGAAGTGCATCGCCTTCGCGAAACGCTCAACAAGCTCAAGCATCCGCTGGAACTGGTCGGTCATCCGCGCGCTACCGCCAACCTCACGCCGGTCGACGAATGCGTCCACGACATGCTTGCGTTGTCCGCCCAGGGATTCGGCGAACAGCGGTTTTTCCATCTGAGCAATCCCGAAGGCGTCAGTCTGCCGAAACTGATCGGGATGATCGACAGCAAGACGGGAGCGAACCGTCTCGCCTTCGTATCGGAACGCACGCTCGAAATCGGACCGCTTCAGAAGCTGTTCGACAAGCGCACCAGGTTCTATGCGGGTTATTACAACGCCGACAAGCATTTCGCCCGCAAAGCGCCTCCGCAGAACCAGGTCGACTGGAGCGATGTCGATCTTTATCTGTCCGCCTTCATGCAGGAACTGAAGCAGGAAGAGGCCAGCGGAAGCGGTGTCGGCTTCAGGTTGCAGACCATCGCCAGCCGCGACGGGTTGGCGCTGAAAACCTTCAGCGTCGGCAACCCGGCGCTACCGGCGCTGGTGTTGGCCAACGCATACGGCATGCCCGCAGAATTCATGTGGCCGTTGGCGCAGCGATTGAAAGACGATTTCCACGTGGTGACCTGGGAATGCCGCTGGGCACCGACAGCTGCGCACCCCTTCGACGGACGCGACTGCAGCTCGCTGGTCCATGCGCAGGATGTGATCGATATCGCGAACGCGCTGGGCGTCGAATCGTTCAGCATGGCTGGTTGGAGCAGCGGTGCCCAGGTGACGCTACGCGCGATGGCGGCGTTCCCGAACCGCATCGATGCAGGCGTGGTTCTCAACCCGGGGGTATCGATTTCTCCATCCGAACATGTCCGCGTGACGCGCTTCGAAACCGGCATCCGTTCGCTGTTCCAGAAAGTATCCGGCAACTATCGCATGGCGGAAAAGTACTGCGAATTGATCTATGGAGCGGCCAGCCCGGACGCGAGCGACAACAGGATGCTCAACAACATCCTGACCAGCACCGATCCCTACCTGCTGTACATGACCAGCATGCCCTTCAGGACGCCGGAATCGCTGTTCCGCTACGCCAACATGATGCATACCCTGTTTTCGGAGCGGCCGGATGCCTGGACCCACGACGTCGAACAACCCGTACTGATCTACGTGGGCGAACACGATATCGTGACCCACCCGGATATCGGGCGGGCGCTGCACGGAGGCCTGCGCGGCGGACAACTGCATCTCGACGGCGACGGCGATCACTTCAGCCACTACTACGAAACGCGCATCGCCGATCTGATCCGCGCCTTCGTCGGACAGCACCAGTTGCAGGCGGCGTGATGGCGGTTTTTCGCAATGCCGCCAGCGACTTCATGCGTTCGGTCCAGCGCTTTCCCGAGCGCCCGGCGCTTTGGCTGGACGGATGCACCTATCGCTATCGCGAACTCGGTGAACATGTGGTCAGACTGGCGGACGCTTTGCGAAAAGTGGATGGCACGCTCTGCGCCACGCTCGGCGAGCGCAGCCTGACTGCGTATTGCGCGCCACTGGCCTGCATGTTGGCAGGCAAGATCCATGTCCCGTTGGGCGCCAGTTTTCCGACTGCACGGATGGCGAACATCCTGTCGAGAACCATGCCATCGGCGCTGCTTTGCGATCGCGGCAGCGAAATACGACTCCAGGCGCTGCTGGCAGCAACCGCGCATCCGATGTGCGTGCTGTTTCCGGAATCGACATCGCTGGAAGCGTACCCCGTGCCGCCATCGCAACATCGATATGCCCTCACGACTCCGGATGCGGACCATCAAGCGCAGACGTGCGCGACAGACACCGCGGAATCGCATTCGTGCACGCAAGAGCAGCAACCCGTCGCCTACCTGCTCTTCACTTCCGGCAGCACCGGCCAACCCAAGGGCGTCGCGGTCGGCCATGCAGCGCTGTGCGCCTACATCGATGCGACCCTGGCCCGTTATCCGGAGATGGACGAACACCAGCGCTGCTCGCAGTTTTTCGAGCCCACCTTCGATCTGGCGATGCACGATCTGTTCGTGACCTGGGCCGCTGGCGCCTGTCTTTACTGCATTCCGAAGAAGGAACTGCTGTTGCCCGTCGAGTTCGTCAACCGGCACCGGCTGACCGTGTGGTTTTCGGTGCCGTCGATGCTTGCGACACTGCAACGCTATCGTCTGCTCAAGCCCGATTGCCTACCGACACTCGGACTCGCCCTGTTCTGCGGCGAAGCGCTGCCCGGCGCGCTCGTGCGCCAATGGCTGCTGGCCGCGCCGCATGCACGCAGCGAGAATCTCTACGGACCGACCGAAGCCACCATCGCCTGCACGGCGCACCGCATCGAAGCGGCGGATACCGATGGCGCTGTCGTCGCGATCGGCGCACCGTTTCCGAACATGGAGATCGCCGTGCTCAACAGCGACGGCTCTGTGTGTGCCGGTGGAGAAACGGGCGAACTGTATCTCGGCGGCGATCAGCTCGCATTCGGCTACTGGAACGACGACACGCAGACACAGCAGCGTTTCGTCGAGCAGGACCTTCCGGACAAACGCAGCACCCGCTGGTACCGGACAGGCGATCTCGCGATGCTGGACGCGACCGGCGTGGCGCATTTTCGCGGCCGCGCGGATCGTCAGATCAAGCTTCGCGGCTATCGGATCGAACTGCAGGAGGTCGAATCGCTGTTGCGCGAGGCCTGCGGAACCAGCGAAGTGGCCGCTCTTCCCGTGCCCGCTGGAGACGGGCAGCCGCTCTCGGGGATCGCCGCATTCGTCGTCGCTGCCGAAGCCTCCAAAGGCGCTCTGGTCGCCGCAATGAAAGCAAACCTCCCCGCCTACATGGTGCCCTCCGACATTCATTGCGTCAGCGAACTGCCTCTCAACGCGAACGGCAAGACCGACTACGGACAACTCGCTGAGCGCTTGCGGAACATGCCAATGGCAGCACCGGGAAGAGCCCGACCGACTCCGTCGGAAGCACCGCTGCGCACCGGAATCGATGGGAAGCAATCATCACCGACGCCCCCGACAACAGCATGAGCGCGCGAATGAATTCGACATCGAAGCCAGTCTGTATTTTCTGCGATATCTGCGAAGAACGCCTGTCCGCGAGCATCGTCCATCGCGACGAGCGCTGGCTGGTGTTCATGGATATCCACCCCATCCGGCAGGGACATGCGCTGATCATCCCGAGAACGCATCTCGCTCATTTGAATCAGCTCGACGACGACGCGCGATCCGGGTTGATGCGCCTCGCGGCAAGGGTGATGGCCGCGCAGGAAAAAGCAGGGTTCTCCGCCGATGGCGGCAATCTTCTGCTGAACGACGGTGTGGCTGCGAATCAGCATGTGCCGCATCTGCATCTGCACTGCATTCCGCGCAAGCGCGGCGATCAGCTCGCATTCGGTACGCGGCTGCTCTCACGGACATTCGGCCTGTTCGGCCGCAAAACCGATCGACAGCAATTGGATTCGATGGCCGACACCCTGGCGAAGCACCTGCAATCCTGATCGGTTCGCGCACCGCCGTCCTCGACCTGAAGCGGAACAGCCGCTACTGTCGCACCAGTCGGAATGCTCGGCGCGGCTTGCCGGCGTGACTGATGGAAGCTGGCGCCTACGGCTGACTCGAAGAAGATTGCACGCCCGGCTGCCCTGCCCGCAGCAAGGCATCGACGTCGGGTTCGAGACTTTTCATCCCCCACTCCCGTCCGATCGCCAGCGCCTGCTCCGGTGTCGCGCCGCGCAGCCAGTGCTCGCGCAACGCCATCATCGCACCCACGCGGTTGCTGCTGGCGCAATGCACCAGTAGTGGTCGATCGCCGGCATCGGCAATGAGCCGGTCCAGCGCCTGCACGTTGTCGCGCGTCAACCCTGCAGCGCCTCCCACGGGCAGATTGTGGTAATCCAGACCGAGCGAACGCACCAGGGCGGCTTCGTCGAGCCCGGGCGTTTCGGAATCGGCGCGCAGATCGATCACCACGCCGATGCCGTGCGCAGACAGTGTCTGCAATTGTTCGGCGGTGGGCTGTCCTGCGGAATAGCGACCATCGCCCTGCACGCGCAGCCACGCGCCTGGACTGGCGACCGAAGCGGACATTGCAGGTTCGGGCTCGCGCGCGGACAGCACGGACACGAAAGTCGCAGCCGATATCAGCACGACGACGAGAACATGGCGGAACGACATGGCGGTTTTTCCTGATGGGTACGAACGATTCATAGCGGCAGATGCTGCTGCGTCCATCCGACGATCTGCGCCAGCGACAACGCACCCGACATACGCGCGATCTCGCGCCCGCGATGCAACAGCACCATCGTCGGAATACTGCGGATGTTGTAGCGCTGCGCCAGACCGGGCTCGGCCTCGGTATCGAGCTTGGCCAGCCGCACCTGCGGCTCCAGTTGCGCGGCAGCGGCTTCGAACTGCGGCGCCATCATCTGGCACGGGCCGCACCACGCCGCCCAGAAATCGATCAGCAGCGGCAGATCGCTGCGCAATGCGTGCGCCTCGAACTTCGCTGCCGACAACCCCAGCGGCGCGGCCTCGAACAGCACGCGCTTGCAGCGACCGCAGACCGGGTCGTCGCCGAGGCGTCCAGCGGGCAAGCGGTTGAGCGCATCGCAATGCGGGCAGGCGATTTCGAACGTTTCGACAGACGCGTCGTGCGACATGATTCAAGCCTCCGGGGGAATGGCGAAACGGGCAGCGATATGGCGCGCACGCGGCGCCAGCCAGACGATGACCGGCGTCGCCACCACCCAGGCCAGCGCCCAGCGCTGCAGCCAGCGCAGGAGCGACGGCAGTTGCCAGGCATCCTGCGCAAGCGTCAACACGAGCGTCACGATGGCGGTCATGCCAGCGCCCATCAATAACGCGAACATCCAGGGAAACCAGCGCTTCGGCAGGCGCTTATCGTTCATGCCCGACTCCGGACTGTAGGTTCGTCCTCGATATCGGGGCCCAGCGTCTGTTCGTACGGGTAGCGGGTATGCCCGAAGCGGACAATCAGCACGCCAAGGGCGAGCAGGACGATGGCGCCCGCACCGCTGATCATCAGCAGCGGAGAGTGATAGGCCGAATCGGCCATCAGGTGGCGGGCGATGCCGACCATCGCGATGTAGAGCGGCATCCGCACCGGCAGTTTGCCCATGCGCCAGTAGGTTTCGACCATCGACACGATTTCGAGATACATGAACAGCAACAGCAGATCGGCGATGCCGGCCTCTCGAGCGCGCAGCATCGTCAACAGCAGGTTCGCGCCAGCCGCGATCGTCACCAGCAACACGATGACCAGGCCGATGTATTCGAGCAGACGGATGCTTCTGGCGATCGGCGAAACGGTGCCGGGCGGCAGCGACGATGACATCATGGCCTTCTCCCTGTGGTTACGCGCTCAAGCCGGCGTCGCCGGTACGTGCACCGCACCGTCGGCATCGATCACGCGCACATCCACCGACACGCCATCGCGCACGCTCTGGGTCACGATGCAGAACTGCTCGAACTGGGCGAGGACGCGATCGAAATGTTCCAGATCGGCGGCCTTGTCGGACAGATGGATCGCGACATCCGCATGCGGGATGCGCCAGCGGCCTTCCGCATTGCGGCCCTTCTTCGCGACGATCTCGGCACGGATCGGGCCCGGCGCATTCTTGAATTTGCGCAGCGCGAACAGCAGGCTGGCGCCAAGACAGTTCGCGATGCCGGCCAACAGCAGCGCCGAAGGATTCGGGCCACTGCCCGCGCCAAGCGGTGCGGGCTCGTCGGTGTGCAGGGCCTCCAGCGCGGTGCCCTCGAAGCTCACCTTGAAGGCGTACGGGCCTTCCTGCTCCAGCACGATGCGGATACCGTCGTCTTCGCTCATGTCGCAGCTCCCTGGTGTTGCGGCACGGCTTCGGCTCTTGCAGCCGCCTTGCGCCGGATGAGGACGTAATACAACAGCGGGATGACGACCAGCGTCAACACCGTGCTGACCAGAATGCCGAAGATCAACGACACCGCCAGCCCGTTGAAGATCGGATCGTCGAGGATGAAGAACGCGCCCAGCATCGCTGCGGCGGCAGTCAGCACGATCGGTTGCGCGCGCACCGCGCAGGCATCGATCACCGCCTCGCGAAGCTCCCGCCCTTCCGCGACCGATTGATTGATGAAGTCGACCAGCAGAATGGAATTGCGCACGATGATGCCGGCCAGCGCGATCATGCCGATCATCGATGTCGCGGTGAACTGCGCGCCGAGCAGCGCATGCCCCGGCATCACCCCGATCACGGTCATCGGGATCGGCGCCATGATCACCAGCGGCACCAGATAGCTGCGGAACTGCGCGACGATCAGCAGATAGATCAGCACCAGACCAGCGGCGTAGGCGATGCCCATGTCGCGAAAGGTTTCGTAGGTGATCTGCCACTCGCCGTCCCATTTGATCGCGTAACCGGCGGTTTCGGCGGGCTGGCGGATGAAGAACTGCGCGAGCTTGCGACCGTCGATATCGTTGTCGGAGACCTGTCCGACGATATCGAACATCCCGTAGAGCGGACTGTCGAGTTCGCCCGCTTCATCGCCCATCACATACACCACCGGCAACAGATCCTTGTGATGGATCGCACCGTCCCACGGTGTGCGTTCCACCTTCACGACTTCCGACAGCGCAACCGTCTGCCCCTGGCCGCCTTTCACCGACAGCGCGAGCAGACGATCGAGTCCCGACTGATCGGCGATCGGCGTACGCAGCCGCACCGCCTTCGGATAGCGCGAGCCCCCATCCTGCACATAGGCCGCATCGTAGCCGCCAACCGCAGCGGCCAGCGTATTCGCGATGGTCGACTGCGCGATGCCGAGGCGTGTCGCGCGTTCGCGATCCACCACCAGCACTTCGCGCGGCGACGGCGTCTCGACCGTCGTGTCGATATCGACGATGCCGTCGGTCCTGCGCAGCCGCTGTTCGAGCGCCAGTGCCACATCACGACTGTGCGCGTAGTCCGGCCCGTAGACTTCCGCCACCAGCGGCGACAGCACCGGCGGACCCGGCGGCACTTCGACCACTTTCACCGAAGCGCCGTAACGTTTGCCCACCGCGTCCAGCTTCGGTCGCATCGCGCGCGCGATGTCGTGACTCTTGCGGTCGCGATGATGCTTGTCGACCAGATTCACCTGCAGATCGCCGACATTGGCGCCGCGGCGCAGGAAATACTGGCGCACCAGACCGTTGAAATTGATCGGTGCCGACGTGCCTGCGTAGCCCTGGAAACTCTGCACCTCCGGGAACGTCGACGCAGTCGTGGCCAGATCGGTCAACAGCGCGTTGGTGGTTTCCAGCGTGCTGCCTTCCGGCATGTCCACCACGACCTGCAGTTCGGATTTATTGTCGAACGGCAGCATCTTCAGCACCACCAGCTGCACCACCGCAAGACTCGCCGCCAGCGCCACCAGCACCGCCATCCCGCCGAACAGCGCGAGGCGTCGGCGCGACGCGCGTTTGCCGTCGTTCTCATCGGCATCCAGAAATGGCGTCAACACCCGCCCGAACAGCCGGTGCAGACGGCTGGGGCCCTTGTCTGCGGCATGTTCGACATGCGGCTTGAGCAGTTTCAGCGACAGCCACGGCGTCACGATTAAAGCGATCGCCAGCGACAGCACCATGCCCACCGATGCGTTGATCGGAATCGGCCGCATGTAAGGGCCCATCAGGCCACTGACGAAGGCCATCGGCAGCAGCGCCGCGATCACCGTGAACGTGGCGAGGATGGTCGGGCCGCCCACTTCATCGACTGCGGGCGGAATCGCTTCGCGCAGCGTCTTGCCACCGCGCGCCATGTGCCGATGGATGTTCTCGACCACGACGATCGCGTCGTCGACGAGGATGCCGATCGAGAAGATCAGCGCGAACAGCGACACGCGGTTGAGCGTGAAGCCCATCGCCCAGGATGCGAACAGGGTCAACGCCAGCGTCAGCACCACCGCCGCACCCACCACCACCGCTTCGCGCTTGCCCAGCGCGAACAGCACCAGCAGCACCACCGACATTGTCGCGAAGAACAGTTTCTGGATCAGCTTCTGCGCCTTGTCGGTCGCGGTCTGGCCGTAGTCGCGAACGACTTCGACGTGCATGCCCTCGGGAATGAGTTCGCCACGCAACTGTTCGATGCGTTCGGCGACCGATGTCGTGATGTCGGCGGCGTTGCTGCCGGGCTTCTTGGCCACGGCGATCGTGAGCGCGGGCGCGATGCCCGCCTTCGGCCCCGGCATGCCCGCGGGCGCACCGTGCCAGACATAACTCGATGGCACATCGATGCCTGCGCGCACCTCGGCGACATCGGCCAGCTTCACCGGTTTTCCGGCGTGCACGCCGAGAATCAATTCGGCGACCTCGTCGCGGCTCGCGAGGAAACGGCCGGCGGTGACCGGCGTGGCGAGATTCCCGCCGACGCGTTCGCCGACGTGCTGCACCACGTTCGCCGCCTGCAGCGACTGCGCGACCTCGCCGACGGTCATCCCGAACGCGGCCAGACGCGCCGGATCCAGCGTCACCGCGACCACGCGATCCGGCGCGCCGATCGTGTAGACATCGCGTGTTCCCGGCGTGCGCTTGATTTCGGTTTCCAGCGTGCGCGCAACCGCGCCCAGCGATTCGACGCCGGTCGCCGGATCGTCCGACCACAACGTCAGCGCCATCACCGGCACATCGTCGATGCCCTTCGGTTTGATCAATGGCTGACCGATGCCGACGCCCTGCGGCAACCAATCCGCATTCGAGAACACCTGGTTGTACAGGCGCACGATCGCCGGCTGGCGCTCGATGCCGACGGTGTACTCGACCGTCAGCACCGCCATGCCCGGACGGCTGATCGAATAAACGTGCTTGACGCCTTCGATCTCCGACAGTTTCTGTTCCAGCGGATAACTCACCAGTTGTTCGACATCGCGCGCGCTCGCACCAGGAAATGGCACGAACACGTTCGCCATGGTCACATCGATCTGCGGCTCTTCCTCGCGCGGCGTGATCAGCACTGCGACCAGGCCGAGCATCAGGCCCATCAAGGCGAGGATCGGCGTCAGCGGATTGGCCTGGAACGTGCTGGCGAGACGACCGGATATGCCCAGTTGCAGCGGCCCGGGTCGCGGCGGTGTCTGCTCACTCATGGCCGGCACCGCTGGCCTCGCGCTGACGTTTCAGCGCCTGCAGCGCGGCTTCGGGATCGCGGGCAACGACATCGCCCGGACGCAGACCGGCCAAAGCTTCCACAGTCTCGCCTTCGCGCGTACCGAGGCGCAGTTGGCGCAAGGTCAACGTGCCGTCTTTCAACACATACGCGCCGGTCAATTCGCCGCGACGGACGATTGCGGCTTCGGGAATCCGCAAACGCCTGTCGCTGCTGTGGATCGGGAACACGACCTTCGCCGTCGTGCCCGGCGCCACCGGCGTTTGCATCTGGGGCAACAACACGCGCACCACAACGCTGTGGCTGAGCGGATCGGCGCTGGGATAGACCACCACCTGGCGCGCATCGATCGATGCACCGCCATCGAAAATCACCCGGGCACCCGGTTGAACGCGGATCGCCTCGGCATCGGACTGCGGCACCCGTACTTCGATGCGCAGGTCTTCCGGCGCGTAGACCGTCAACAGTGCCCGCCCCGGGCCAACCG
>JBAQRU010000205.1:0-21791 GCA_049296025.1 Lysobacteraceae bacterium
CCGATGGCGCCCCCGGCGTGGACGTCGGCGCGGTGCAGCCGACCAACAGCAGTGCGGCGAGCGCTGCGAATGCGAAATGGCGTAGGCGCATGGAGAATCTCCTGCAGTGTTTGGAATGGGCCGCAGTTTGTAGGCGACCCGGCGTGCGTTCAAACGTTCAAACGTTCGCGGCCCAGGTATCGCGCAGGGTCACGCTGCGGTTGAACACCGGTGCGTCGGCGCGATGATCGAAACGGTCCGCGACGAAATAACCGATGCGTTCGAACTGGAAAGCCTGCTCGGGCGCGGCGGTGGCGGCGGCGGGCTCGACATAGCCGCGCACGCTGCGACGCGAGTCCGGATTCAGATAATCGCGATAGGTCTTGCCGTCGTCGTCGGTGTCCGGACCACTCTTGTCAGGGTCCGCCACGGTGAACAGGCGGTCGTACAGCCGCACCTCCGCCGGCACCGCATGCGCGGCGCTGACCCAATGGATGGTGCCCTTGATCTTGCGGTCGGCGCCGGGCATGCCGGGTCGCGATTCCAGATCGAGCGTGCCGCGCAGCTCGACGATCTCACCGGCATCATTCTTGATCACTTGGTCGCAGCGCGCGATGCCGGCGCCGCGCAGACGCACTTCGCCGCCAGGAATGAGCCGCTTCCAGCCTTTCGGCGGCACTTCGGCGAAGTCTTCGCGTTCGATCCACAGTTCGCGCGAGAACGGCACCGTGCGCTGGCCGAAGGATTCGTCCTTCGGATGGTTCGAGAACGTCAGCTGTTCTTCGTGGCCTTCGGGCAGATTGGTGAGCACGAATTTCAGTGGGTCGAGCGTGGCCATGCGCCGTGGCGCGCGGCTGTCGAGATCCTCGCGCAGCGTGTTCTCCAATACCGAATAATCGATCAGCGAATTCTGTTTGGAGAGCCCCAGCCGGGCGACGAACAGCTTCAGCGCATCGGCGGTGTAGCCGCGTCGGCGAATGCCCTGCAGGGTCGGCATGCGCGGATCGCCCCAGCCGTCGACCAGGCCTTCGTCGACCAGGGTCATCAGCTTGCGCTTGCTCATCACCGTGTAGTTGAGATTGAGCCGCGAGAATTCGATCTGGCGCGGCTTGTCGGCCTCGAACGGCAGGCCGCGATCGGTCAGCGATTTCACCAGTTCGGGATGGTGGGCCAGATCGACCCTGTCCACGCACCAGTCGTACAACGGGCGGTGATCCTCGAATTCGAGCGTGCACAGCGAGTGGGTGATGCCTTCGGCGGCGTCGCTGAGCGAATGCGCGTAGTCGTACATCGGATAGATCGGCCAGTCGTTGCCGGTGTTCTGGTGTTCGACGTGCTTGATCCGGTAGATCGCCGGGTCGCGCAGATTGATGTTGCCGCTGCCCATGTCGATCTTGGCGCGCAGGGTGCGTGCGCCGTCCGGAAACTCGCCCGCGCGCATGCGCCGGAACAGGTCGAGGTTTTCCTCGACGCTGCGGTTGCGGAACGGCGATTCGCGGCCGGGCTCGTTCAGGCTGCCGCGATACGCGCGGACTTCGTCGGCGCTGAGGTCGCAGACGAAAGCGTCGCCCTGGCGGATGAGCTTTTCGGCGGCGAGGTAGAACACCTGGAAATAGTCGGAGGCATGGCGCAGTTCCGCCCATTCGAAGCCGAGCCAGCGGACGTCGTCCTGGATCGCGCGGACGTACTCGGGGTCTTCACGGGCCGGGTTGGTGTCGTCCAGGCGCAGGTTGCAGCGGCCGCCGAACTCCTCGGCGATGCCGAAGTCGGTCCAGATGGCCCGGGTGTGGCCCAGATGCAGGTAGCCGTTGGGCTCCGGCGGGAACCGGGTCCGGATCGCGGCGTGTCGCCCGCTGGCGAGGTCCTCGCGGACGATCTGGCGAATGAAGTCCTGGCGGCGTTCGGAAACGGCGTCGGCGGGAAGAGTGTCCGTGGAATGGTCCGGGGTCATCGGCGATGCAGACTGCGAAAACGGCCAGTCTAACAGGCTGTTGAAAAACAGCCTGTTAGCGCGTCCGGACATGTGCCGGACGCATGACCCGACGGCGCCAACAGGGCTTGGCGAGAACTGCTGATGCCGGCGCCGAAGAGGGGGAGAACTGCGGCGATGCAACGAGCCAGCGTGCTGTTATGCGCGTTTTCGACAATCCGTTGGCAGGCGATGCCGCCATTTGCGACGCGCCGCACCCTTTCATGCCGCGTTTCCCTCGTGGAGCGTTGTCTTTGCGGCTGCAGAAAAGCGGGGCGTGGTGGTACTGTGTCCGGTGGAATAGGGGCGCCGCATCCGATGGGCTGAGGCGCGTGCGCATAGGCCGAAATCGATGAAAAGGGGGCGGGCGATGGGCGATGGTGCCGATCGGCCTGTAATTCCGAAAACCATTCCTCTCACCGCGCGGGGCGAAAGCCGCGTTGCGATGCCGTATTGGCCCAAGGTTGGCGCCACCGCTGACTGGATCATGGAGATCCCGATATTCGCGAACTCCGATTGACCATGGCGTTGCTGAAATGGGATATGCCCCAACACTGGCTCCGCGCCATCGGCGTCGTCGCGGTGTTGCTGCTCGGTATGTACGCACTGTCGCCCAGCCGTGCCGAGGCACCGCATCTGCAGCCGCTGGCGGTGGAGCTGTTGCCGCTGGCAGATGCGGAAGGTCGATTGTCGGAATTGGGTTCGGACGGCAATTCCCTGCGGCTGGGGGGCTCGGGCGAAACGTCCCGGGCCCGTGCCGAATTGCGCTTCGTCTTGCCGCCACGCGAGAACGACTCGGCGTACTGGGTGGTCTGGATGCGACGGGCACCCGTGGAGACGGTCGAACTGCGGGTGAACGACACATGGAAGAGCGGGGCCCGCAGTTTCCTCGCACCCCAGCGCTTCGAGGGGCCGATGCCGGTGGGCTATCTGTTCCGTCTGCCGACCACATGGGAGGGCGAGATCCGCTTGGAGCTCGACGCCAGCGCGATGCGTCTGGCGGCCTTGAGGCCTGAAGTGATCTCCGAAGAACAGGCCGACCGCTATGTGCAGGAAGCAACCATCTTCGCCAGC
The DNA here is from genome assembly GCA_049296025.1 of Lysobacteraceae bacterium. Lineage (GTDB taxonomy): Bacteria > Pseudomonadota > Gammaproteobacteria > Xanthomonadales > Xanthomonadaceae > Lysobacter_I. The sequence goes on from JBAQRU010000205.1 coordinate 3,023, forward strand.
CTGTCGTATGCCAGCCTGCTGGTCCTGTCGCTGATGACGCTGGCGCTGTTCTTCGCGTCGCGCGATGCCGGTTTCCTGTCGTTCTTCGTGTTCTGCCTCTCCGGCGTCCTGCTGCTGGCGGTCTTCAACGGCCATATCTATCTGTTCGATCCGTTCGGCATTTTCCGGTTCCTGGGCGGCTCCGGCCTGCATGCGGTCTCGCTGCTGTTCGAGGTCGTCTCGCTGCGGATTTTGCTGAGGTACACCGACATCGAACAGACGCGCCCCGCGCTGGTGAAGGCGATCAACAACGGCTGCGTGGTCCTGCTGCTGGCGATCGGGCTGCTGCTCGCATGGCGCGAGCGCCTGGACGCATTCGCCGCCATCTTCATGCCCCTGTTCTGGTGCCTGGGCTGCATGGTCGCGTTCTATCTGTTGGGCGAAGCCTGGCGCCGCCGCGTGCCGCTCGCGGGTGCGGTGTTCTTCTCGGTGCTGGTGATCGCGGTATCGATCCTCGCGTGGGAGCTGGCGTCGCGCGGGATCATCACCGCGACCCTCTGGACGACCTACGGTTACCAGGCGGGCATCGTGCTGTGCGCATCGATGATCGCGGTCGGCCTGATCAGCCGGATCAGCAAATACCGCGAGCAGCGCGATCGTGAGCAGCGCGCGCGCGCCGATTCCGAGCGTCGCATGTACCGCGAAGCCGTGCGCTCGGAATTGATGACCATGCTGCAGACCTCGCTGCGCGGGGTCACCGAAGAAGAAGTGCAGCCGATCGTATTCCGCCATCTGCTCGAGCACCTGCGCCGGATCGTGCCGACCACCACGGCGGTCGCGGTCGCCCGTGGCTACCATGGCCGCGATACGCTGGTGGTGCAGCCGGCCGCCTATCTCGACGACGTCGAAGCGAACATCAGCCAGCGCCTGCAGACGCTGCGCAAGCAGCTTGCCGGCAACGTCGAACTGCAGCGCCCGGTGACCAAGACCGGCGAGCTCGCGCCGGTCGCGATCGAAGCGCTGATCGCGCTGCCCGTGCGCGCGCCCGCATGGGGCTTGATCGTGCTGGAACGCAGCGGCGCAACCGTATTCCATCCCGAGGAATTGACCATCGTGCGCGAACTGGCGCGACTGGCGCTGCTGCAGGCCGACGAGGCCATCGCCGCGCTGCATCTGCGGCATACGGCGGAAATCGATGCGCTGACCGGCGCGCTCAACCGCCGCAGTCTGGACCAGTCGCTCGCGCGGACCTTCCAGCACGCGCACCGCAAGGGATTGCCGTTATCCGTACTGTTCGTCGATATCGACCGCTTCAAGGCGATCAACGACAAGCTCGGCCATGCCAGCGGCGACCACTGCCTGCGCGAGATCGCGAAGACGATCGCCGCACAGCTCAGCGAAGACGACATCTTCGGGCGCTACGGCGGCGAGGAGTTCCTGGTGATCCTGCCGGGTCGGCAGACCGAGATGGCGCGGGCGATCGCCGAGCAGATCCGGCTCGTTGTCGAACATGCCGACGTACGCTACCAGGAGCAGCCGCTGCGGCTCACGGTGAGCATCGGCGTCGCGACCCAGCTCTCGCATGAGGCGCAGCCGCAGCCAGCGGTCGAGCGCGCGGACAAAGCGCTGTACGCGGCCAAGCGTGCGGGACGCAACCGGGTGAACGTGGCGCCGGCGGTATTCGCGTCGCGACCGGCCACCGCTTGATCCTTGCGGCTTCGCCCGCATCCTCTTCCCATAATCTTTTCCTGGAGTATCGCGATGTTCGAATCCTTGCTGGGCATCGGAGCGCACAAACAGCGCATGCCGTCGCCGCAGCGCGCGCTGCCCGGGCGTCCGGAAGAAATGCCGCTGGGCAATGTGCATCATGTGCACGGGCGTCCGTTGCGCGATGCGTTTTCGGGCTTCGCGCGCGTCCAGTTCGGCATGGGCTGTTTCTGGGGCGCGGAGCGCAAATTCTGGCTGCAGCCGGGCGTGTACTCCACGGCGGTCGGTTATGCCGGCGGGCATACTCCGAACGCGAACTATCACGAGGTCTGCAGCGGCGAAACCGGCCACGCTGAAGTGGTGCTGGTGATCTACGATACGGTGGCGGTGTCGTTCGGAACGCTGTTGAAAACCTTCTGGGAAAGTCACGACCCCACACAGGGCATGCGCCAGGGCAACGACACCGGCACCCAGTACCGCTCCGCGATCCATTGCGATACCGAAGCCCAGTACGCTGCCGCCATCGCCAGTCGCGACCGGTACCAGGAGCAGCTCGATACCGCCGGCCTTGGCACGATCACGATCGAAATCATGTATCCGGCACCGGCGTTCTATTACGCCGAAGAAGAGCACCAGCAATATCTGTCGAAGCACCCGGGTGGTTATTGCGGGCTCGGCGGCACCGGCGTGAGCTGTCCGACCGGTCTGTGACCGTCACGCCGCGCGGTCATTGCCTCGAGATGCCGCAGACGTAGATCACTTCGCAGGCGCCAGCGCCGGAATCCTCGCGCGTGAGCGAACTGCGCCAGTGCCAACCGTCGGGCGTATCGATCTGCACCAGCCAGCCGTCGATGCGCACCCGGTCGCCAGCATCGACCGCGTCCAGCGCTGCGGCGATGGCCGAGTTCGACGGCACCATGTGCATGTTCGCGCTGCTGCGCACGATATCGTCGGGCGGAATCGGCGGTGGCCCGCTCCAGCGGTAGCGGTAGAAACGTCCGGACTGGGAGATGTCGAGCTTCGACAGCACCGCGTCGTCGCGCATCCGGCCCCAGCCCAGCGCCAGATCCACCGGCGAAAAATCCGCTTCGCGGCCGTGGTCGTAGTCCTCGCGCGACAGCACGCGCGCGGCGACGCTGAATCCGGCCAGCGGCTTGGCGACCGCATTCGACAGTTGGAACGGTGTCATGCCACCGGGGGCATCGCTCTGCACGGTGCCGTCCGCGCCCGCCAATCGGGCGGGTGGCACGCAGCCCAGCACGGGCTGTCCATTCGCAGCCGTGAATGCGGCGGGCGCGGACGTAGGCGATGATGGCGTCGCCAGCCACCAGGCCGCGACGGCGATGGCGATGAAGATCAGAAGCCAGCGAAGCATGGGCGATTCCGGAGCCGGACCGGGGCGAAGTTTACCCGCTGCCGTCCGGGTTCAGCGATGCGGGCCGATATGGGGCCGGACGCCGGTGATCGACTGGTCGAGATGACTCAATGGCCGAAACGCGTAGTAAGTCGCGCGCGATCCGAAGATCACGTAATCGCGGCCGTCGAACGCCCAGCGCTGGCGGTGCGTTTCACGATATCCGAGATAACTGGAGACATAAGCGGCCAACAGCGCGACGCCCAGCATCAGCGCCCGCTTCGCGATCGTCCGGCTCAAGCGAAATCACGCAGCAGTGCTTCGCGCGTCGCCATCGGAACTTCGATCGCCGTAGACATCCGCGCATCATCGATTCCGAACTGCAGCGCAGCGCCGGCCCGTAATCCAGCGATCATCTCCGCAGTGAAATCGAAGCGCAGGAAATGCACCGCCGAGGTCTTGTCGTCCTCGCTGCGGTCCATGTCCTCGTCGGCGTGCGTGGTGGCGCGGCCGATGCCCGCCACTTCGGCGTTGACATGGTGTTCGATCCCGCCAAGCCGTGCCAGTTCGCGGCGACGCAGATCCACGTCGGCGTACTCGATCAGCATCGTCGCCTTCAGATCGTGCCCGCCCGGAATCAGCGGGTTGTAGGCGTCGAGTTCACCCTGGATCGCGGCGGGTTCGAAGATCCGCTCGATCCGCAGCATTTCCTGGATCTGGTACTGGATCGTCAGCCGATCCTCGAACAGCAGGGTCACGTGCTCGCCGAGCTGCAGTTTGCGCACCTGCTTGTGCGCGAGCACGCGGGCGCGGAACGCGGCGCGTTCGACTGCGTAGGTTTCGAGGTTGTAGAGATCGGTTCGGGTGAGCGCTGTCATGGGGTCAGATTCCGTAGGCCTTGCGCAGCAGCGTGACCGGATGCTCCGCCATGGTGCCATCGTTCAAGCCATGCGCGATATGCGCGCCGGCCATCACGCAGTCGCTGGTGAAGTGCTGCGCCTCCGCCTGCTTCACTCGGTTCTCGACGGGCTTGGCGATCTTCCGCGCGTATTCGTAAGTGGCTTTCTTCACGCCGTAGGTGCCGTCGTGGCCGGAGCAGCGTTCGATCGTGGTCACCTGGGTGCCCGGCACGAGTTCCAGCACCTGTCTGGTTTTCGGGCCGATGTTCTGCACGCGCTGGTGGCATGCCGCCTGCCATGCGACCTTGCCGAGTTCGTTCCTGAAGTCGTTCCTGAGCAGTCCTGCGGTTTGGCGGTGCATCAGATATTCGAAGGGGTCGAAGATCGCGCGCCGGATCGCCTGCACCTGCGCGTCGTCGGGGTACATCAGCGGCAGTTCCTGCTTGAACATCAGCACGCAGGATGGGATCGGCGCGATGATGTCCCAGCCATCGTTCACCGCTGCGGACATCGGCGGCATGTTGCGCTGCTTGTCGTCGTCGACGCTGTCGAGATCGCCGAGTTCGAGTTTCGGCATGCCGCAGCACTGGTTCTGGCGGATCAGCTTCACCGGAATGTCGTTGTGGCGCAGCACCGCGACCAGGTCCTCGACCATCTGCGGATGATTGTGGTTGCCGTAGCAGGTGACGAAGATCGCGACCTTTCCACGCGTCGGACCCGCGACCACCGCGCCTTCGCCGCTGTCGTCCTGCTTGAGTTTCTTCAGCGCGGTCGGGCTGTGATACGCCGGCACCTGCGCATCGCGATGCACGCCGAGGGTTTTCTCCATCACGCCGCGCAGTACGGATTGACGGTTGCCCCAGTTCACCGCTTCGACCACGACCGGAATCGAGGCGAGACTGCCGACGGTGGTGGTGCTGGACAGCAGTTTCGCCGACATCGGCGCGCCATGCGTTTTGAAATGCACCGCTTTGGCACGCAGCATCAGGTGCGGGAAGTCGATGTTCCACTCATGCGGCGGAATGTACGGGCATTTGGTCTGGTAGCAGAGATCACAGAGATAGCACTGGTCGACGACCCTGGCGTAGTCGGCCTTCGCCACCCCGTCGACTTCCATCGTCGTCGATTCGTCGACCAGATCGAACAGGGTCGGAAAGCTCTGGCACAGGCTCACGCAGCGGCGACAGCCGTGGCACAGATCGAACACGCGCTCCATCTCTTTTTCGAGCGCGGATTCGTCCCAGAATGTCGGGTTTTTCCAATCGAGAGCGTGCCGCGTCGGCGCATCGAGGCTGCCTTCGCGCGCGGAGGAGGGCAGTGTGTGGGGCGGAGACTGGCTCATGCGTCCCTCGTGATCATTCCGATGGGTGCTCGCGAACGACAGCTACAGTCGCGCGACGCGGATGTCGTGATACGCGTGCTGATGGATGCCGCGATGTTGCCGTGTGAGGTTGCTTTCTTCCGCGCCGGGAGAGGAGGCGCGGAAGAAAGCGGGGACGCCCGTTGTCCGGGCGACCTTGACTCAGAAACTTATGCGCCGAGTTCGTTCAGCGCTTTCGTGAAACGGTTGGCGTGCGAACGTTCGGCCTTGGCGAGGGTTTCGAACCAGTCGGCGATTTCGTCGAAGCCTTCGTCGCGCGCGGCCTTGGCCATGCCCGGGTACATGTCGGTGTATTCGTGGGTTTCTCCGGCGATCGCCGACTTCAGATTGTTCGCGGTATCGCCGAACGGCAGGCCAGTGGCGGGATCGCCGCACTGTTCGAGATATTCCAGATGGCCGTGCGCGTGTCCGGTTTCGCCTTCGGCGGTGGAGCGGAACACCGCAGCGACATCGTTGTAACCCTCGACATCGGCTTTCTGCGCGAAATACAGATAGCGGCGGTTGGCCTGGGATTCGCCGGCGAACGCGGCTTTCAGGTTGTCTTCGGTTTTCGAGCCTTTCAAACTCATGAGTGTTCTACTCCTTGGCGGTGATGATGCGAACGACGAAGCAGTCGATCTGGCGGGAGGCGCGCCGGCGGACGGCACGATTCGAGCATACGCCCGGCGAATAGCAAGATGTGGTCAATTGTTATGATCGATTCGATAGTTTTAATGAATGCTGCGAAGCAGCAATAGTGGCGACTTCCATCGTTCAACCGCGGTGCCGTTGTCGACTCAAACGGGCTCGATGACGCGTGGACGTCGCGCACCGCCGTGGGTCGGCACATTGCCGGTCGTGAGCAGGTCGGCGGGCAGGTCGCGGAACACGGCGGCGAGTTTGGTCAGGAATTCCGACATCGCCGAGCTGCGTCGCCACACCATCGCGATGCGCCGGCTCGGTGCTGGCGCGCGGAACGGCAGCAAACGGATGTCCTGCGACGCCGGCACCGGGGGTTTCACTGCCAGCACCGGCAGCAGGGTGATGCCGACATTCGCCGCGACCATCTGCCGCAGGGTTTCCAGCGATGTCGCGCGGAACCCGGTCTTCTCGCCCGCGCCAGCGAGGTGGCACACGTCCAGCGCCTGATCGCGCAGGCAGTGCCCGTCTTCGAGCAGCAGCAGGCTTTCGTGCGCGAGATCCTGCATGGTCAGGGTCTTGTTGGTTGCCAGCGCATGCGTGACCGGCACCGCCAGCATGAACGGCTCCTCGAACAGTTGCTCGATGTGCAACTGTTCGTCGTGCAGCGGCAGTGCGAGCACGCCAGCATCGAGCTTGCCTTCGCGCAGCTGGCGCAGGATGACCTCGGTCTTTTCCTCGATCAGCAGCAGTTCCAGCTCCGGGAACCGCTCACGCACCCGCGAAACGACGTGCGGCAGCAGATATGGCCCGAGGGTCGGGAAGATGCCGAGCCGGACCGCGCCGGCCTCCGGATTCTGGCTGCGTCGCGCGGCTTCCTTCATTTCCTCGACATCGGCCACGATCCGGCGCGCGCGTTCGGCCGCGTCGCGTCCGGCGGGGGTGAGCATGATGTGGCGCGGCGCGCGCTCCACGAGCGATACGCCCAGTTCCTCTTCGAGCTTCTTGATCTGCGTCGACAGCGTCGGCTGGCTGACGAAGCAGGCGGATGCCGCGCGTCCGAAGTGTTTGTGGTCGGCAAGCGCCACCAGGTATTTGAGGTCGCGCAGGTTCATGACGATCCTTTCATGACGATCCCTTCATGGCATCTCGATTCCCGTAATGGCTTGCATCGAGTTGAATGCGAAGACCGGGGCGGCAACACATCTTGCGACACGTGTGCCGAAAAAAAACTTCACAGGCCTGAAGTGATACCGGCGATTGTCCTGTTGGTAAGCCTGTCGCTTCTGACAGGCTCGTTTTTTCGGGTGCGCTGCGGATGCCTGCGCGATGCGATCCCTCCACGCGGAAGGGGCTCAGGCGGCCTGTGCGGCCGGCGTCGTCGCTGCGGCCGGCGCGGAGCTGCGGATCAGATGGTCGAACGCGCCGAGCGCCGCTTTCGAGCCTTCGCTCATCGCGATCACGATCTGTTTGTAGGGCACCGTGGTCGCGTCGCCAGCGGCGAACACGCCGGGCAGCGAGGTCTGGCCGCGCTCGTCGATCACGATTTCGCCGCGCGGCGACAGTTCCAGCGTGCCTTTCAGCCATTCGGTGTTGGGCAGCAGGCCGATCTGCACGAAGATGCCGTCCAGCGCCAGCGTGTGAGTGGCCTGCGTGGTGCGGTCCTGGTAATTCAGGCCGGTGACTTTCCGGCCATCGCCCAGCACTTCGGTGGTCTGCGCCGAGACGATCACCTCGACGTTCGGCAGACTGCGCAGCTTGCGCTGCAGCACTTCGTCGGCGCGCAGCTTCGCGTCGAATTCGATCAGGGTGACGTGGGCGACGATGCCGGCGAGGTCGATCGCCGCCTCCACGCCCGAGTTGCCACCACCGATCACCGCCACCCGCTTGCCCTTGAACAGCGGACCGTCGCAGTGCGGGCAGTAGGCCACGCCCCTGTTGCGGTAGTCGTTTTCGCCGGGCACGTTCATCTGCCGCCAGCGCGCGCCGGTGGCGAGGATCACCGATTTCGATTTCAGCGAAGCGCCGCTGACGAGTTTCACCTCGATCAGACCATCGGCGCCCGCAGGAACCAGCTGTTCCGCGCGCTGCAGATTCATGATGTCCACGTCGTAGCCGCGCACGTGGCGCTCCATCGCCGCGGCCAGCTTCGGACCTTCGGTTTCGGGCACGGAGACGAAGTTCTCGATCGCCATCGTGTCCAGCACCTGCCCGCCGAAGCGCTCGACGGCGATGCCGGTGCGGATGCCCTTGCGCGCGGCATAGATCGCCGCCGCCGCGCCGGCCGGGCCGCCACCGACGATCAGCACGTCGAACGCGTCTTTCGAGGCGATCTTCGCTGCTTCACGCGCACCGGCGCCGGTGTCGAGTTTGGCCAGGATCTCTTCCACGCCCATCCGGCCCGCAGCGAAGATCTCACCGTTGAGAACGACCGTCGGTACCGACATCACCTGGCGCGCGTCGACTTCGCCCTGGAACAGCGCGCCGTCGATGGCGACGTGTTTGATCTTCGGATTGAGCACGGCCATCAGGTTCAGGGCCTGCACCACGTCCGGACAGTTCTGGCAGCTGAGCGAGAAATAGGTTTCGAACAGGTACTCACCGTCGAGCGCACGGACCTGTTCGATGACGTCCTGCGCCAGCTTCGACGGATGCCCGCCGACCTGCAGCAGCGCCAGCACCAGCGAAGTGAATTCGTGGCCCATCGGAATTCCGGCGAAGCGCAGCGAAATGGCTTCGCCGGGCGTGGACAGCGCGAACGACGGCACGCGGTCGCCGGTTTCGCGCGCTTCGCGCAGGGTGACCTGATCCGAGAGTTGGGTCAGTTCGACCAGCAGCTCGCGGAGCTCCAGCGACTTCGCGCCATCGTCGAGCGCAGCGGTGATCGCGACCGGGCGGGTCAGCTTCTGCAGGTAGGCCTGCAGCTGGGTTTTCAGATCGGCGTCGAGCATGGCCGGTTCCTTGGGTGTGGGCGATAGCGGGAAGGGAGAGGCTGCGTTTGCAGCAGCGGTCTGCGTCGGCGGACGTGAGCCGGGGGAGGGGAGACCGGCATGGGGAGAGAGGCCGTCCGGAGCGGTGCAAACCGCTGCTGCAAACGAAGCGGGCAGGTTGCCTGCCGACCCTCCCCCGTTGACGGGGGAGGGTGATTCGCACGAAGCGAATGGATGCGGCGGAAATCAAATCAGGCTGGAAACCAGATCGGGCTGAAAAATCAGATCTTGCCGACCAGATCCAGCGACGGCTTCAGCGTCTCGGCGCCTTCCTTCCACTTCGCCGGGCAGACCTGGCCCGGGTGGCTGGCGACGAACTGGGCCGCCTTGAGCTTGCGCAGGGTCTCGGAGACGTCGCGGGCGATCGCGTTGTCGTGGATTTCGAGGGTCTTGATCACGCCTTCCGGGTTGATGATGAAGGTGCCGCGCAGGGCCAGGCCTTCTTCTTCGATGTGCACATCGAAAGCACGGGTCAGCTGATGGGTGGGGTCGCCGACCAGCGGGAACTTGGCCTTGCCGACCGCCGGGGAGGTTTCGTGCCAGACCTTGTGCGAGAAATGCGTGTCGGTGGTGACGATGTAGACCTCGGCGCCGGCCTTTTGGAATTCGGCGTAGTTGTCGGCGGCGTCCTCGACTTCGGTCGGGCAATTGAAGGTGAAGGCGGCCGGCATGAAGATCAGGACCGACCACTTGCCCTTGAGCGTCTCGTCGGTGACCTGGACGAATTCTCCGGCGTGGAAAGCGGTGGCTTTGAAGGGTTTGACTTGGGTATTGATCAGCGACATGGAATGTCCTTGGGTGGGGGTGGGTGAAAGATGGGGTCGAACGCAGCGAAGGGAAGGTTAGGCGAAACCATTTAATTGATCCAATCAATTGATATAATGCTATCGATAGTCATAAGCTATCGTTAGGCATCTCCAGGCAGGGGCCAGCGGCCAGCAGGACGCGTCAGGGTTTGGAGGGAGATGCATGAAGGCCCGGATGGCCGGCAGCAGGGCGGGTTGTCGGCCGGGCGCGCGTGGCGACCAGCGGGGCGAGGTGCCCGGCCTCTGGCAGCCAGACCGGCGTCGTTTCCACGCCGTCGCCGCGCAGTGTCTCGGCGAGTTCCCGGCTGTCCTTGCTTCCACCGTCATGTCGGCGGTGCCGGGCACCAGCAGGAACGGCGGCTCGTCGCCGTCGACGTAGTTCACCGCCTGCGCGCGCGGCCACTGCCTCTCGGGGCCGAAGATGTCTTCATAGCCCGCGATCTCGAAATCGTAGGGCCCCGACCGGCCGATACACGTCCAGCGCCAAGCCATGCCGCGGGGCGTAGACGATGCTGGCGACCGACGCGGAAGCACCGAGATTGGCGATGCCGAATCCCGTGCTCTGGCAGCCGGCGAGCAGGCCGGCGAGCCATGCGATCGCGAATGCGGCGAACGGAAAGGAGCGGGGACGTCGTGGATGAAGCGCTGGATCGGGCACTGGATAGAGCATGGGTGTCCTGAATCGCATGTCGAATCGCATGGTGCTTGCTTGCATGGCGTGCGGGAAACGCGGACACACTCGCGCCAACGGCTACGATATCGACCATGGATACGATCTCCCGTCCCCGGCTGGATGCAGTGCTGCGCGAAGCCCGTGAACGCATCGACGAGGTCGATGCCCGGGTGCTGCTGGCGCATGCGCTCGAACGCTCATCGGCGTGGCTGTTCGCGCATGGTGACGACACCATCGAACCGGATGCGCTGGATCGCTTCGAAACACTGCTGGCGCGCCGCGCGCAGGGCGAGCCGGTGGCCTACCTCACCGGCCGGCGAGCGTTCTGGTCGTTCGAGCTGATGGTCTCGGCGGACACGCTGATCCCACGCCCCGAAACCGAATTGCTGGTGGAGCTTGCGCTGGAGCGTCTGCACGCCGGCTCGGAATCGCGCGTCGCCGATCTCGGTACCGGCAGTGGCGCGATCGCGCTGGCGCTGGCGCATGAACGTCCGCAGGCGCAGGTGGTCGCGGTGGACGTGAGCGCTGGCGCGCTCGATATCGCCCGCGCCAATGCGCGCGAATTGGAACTGCGGAACCTCGAATTCCGCAAGGGCGACTGGCTGCAGCCGCTGGCGGGCGAGCGCTTCGATCTGATCGTCAGCAATCCGCCCTACATCGCCGATGCCGACCCGCATCTGGACGCGCTGCGCTACGAGCCCGCGCCCGCGCTGTCGTCGGGCGCGGATGGTCTCGACGCCATCCGCATCATTGCCAGCAATGCGCCCGCGCATCTGCGCAGCGGCGGCTGGCTGCTGCTGGAACATGGATGGGACCAGGGCGATGCCGTGCGCGCGCTGCTGCAGGCGGCGGGCTTCGACAGCGTGGAGACCCGCCGCGATCTGGAACACCGCGATCGGGTGACGCTTGGCAGACGCACGGATTGAGGCGACGGTGGCACACTTGGACACCCGAGCATCCTCCATCCGCATCGACCACCGGACCCGCCATGGCCGTCAGCCACCCCGACATCCTGCAGCATGCCTTTCTCGATGAGATGTACCGGGACAGCTATTTTCCGGATGCGCTGGTCGACAAAGGCAAGGATATCCTGCTGCGTCTGTGCGACAGCATCGAGCTGGAAAAACCGCGCGACCTCGAAGCCCTCTACGCGCTTACGCACGCGGCCACCGACGAATTCAACGCACTGGCCGAAGCGTTCTACGAACACGACAGCGAAATCGAGACGGCGGCGCGCGAATGCATCGCCGAAGATTTCGCTTTCATCGCAAGCACCTACGGTTTCGACGCCGACACCGAGGAAATGATCGCAACCCGCGACTGGTAAGCCCATGAGACCGGCGCGGAATGTCTCCGTCGCCGCACGCCACGCAATGCAGAGACACGACATCACCATGCGCACGTTCTATCCCGAACTCGACACCTTCGATACCGGCACACTGAAAGTCGACGATCGCCATACCCTGTACTACGAACAATGCGGCAACCCCAACGGCAAGCCGGTGGTGATGCTGCACGGCGGCCCCGGTGCCGGCTGCAGTTCGAAAATGCGCCGTTTCCACGACCCGTCGAAATACCGCATCGTCCTGTTCGACCAGCGCGGCAGCGGCCGCTCCACGCCGCACGCGGATCTGGTCGACAACACCACCTGGGCGCTGGTCGCCGATATCGAAAAGTTGCGCGAGCACCTGGGCATCGCCCGCTGGCAGGTGTTCGGCGGTTCCTGGGGTTCGACGCTTGCGCTGGCCTATGCCGAAACGCATCCCGACAAAGTCACCGAGCTGGTGCTGCGCGGCATCTTCATGCTGCGCCGCTGGGAACTGGAATGGTTCTATCAGGAAGGCGCCTCTCGGCTGTTCCCCGACGCGTGGGACCACTACCTCGCGGCGATCCCGCCGGTCGAGCGCCACGATCTGATCTCCGCGTTCCACCGCCGCCTGACCAGCGACGACGAAGCCACGCGCCTCGCCGCCGCGCGCGCATGGAGCGTGTGGGAAGGCGCGACCAGCTTTCTGCATATCGACGAGGATTTCGTCGCCGGCCACGAAGACGCCGCGTTCGCGCTCGCGTTCGCGCGCATCGAGAATCACTACTTCGTCAACGGCGGTTTCTTCGAGGTTGAAGACCAGTTGCTCCGCGACGCGCATCGCATCGCCGACATTCCCGGCGTGATCGTCCATGGCCGCTACGACGTGGTCTGCCCGATCCAGAATGCGTGGGATCTGCACAAGGTCTGGCCGAAGGCGCAACTGCACATCTCGCCAGCGTCCGGTCACTCGGCGTACGAGCCCGAGAACGTGGATGCGCTGGTGCGGGCGACGGACAGATTCGCGTCGTAAAACGCAACCCTGCGGATGGATGTCTGCCGTGATCGAAACGGTGCGCGACACGCGCACCCTATTCGGATGGCTGGCAAGGTTGTCTAGAAGGGCAACCATGCCCGCACGGTGTCGCTGGCGAGCAACAACAGTGCGATGACGTTGAGGGCGACCGTGCCCCAGAACGTGCTCTGGAATGCGGCTTTGCGCGACTTGTGCCGGAACACGCGCTGCGCCAGCAGCGCGCCCGGCCAGCCGCAGATGAAGCCGAGAAAATGCAGCGTCGCCTCCGGTGTGCGCTGTCGGCCGGCGGTCGCCGCCGATTTGTCGAGCCCGTAGGCGATGAAGGCGATCGCGCTGACCGCCGCGTAGGCCAGGAGTACGTTCATCGGCAACTGATCGGTGAGCACCGTCCCGGTCAGCGTCGCCACGAACAGCAGTGCGAATGCCGGCCCGAACCAACCGGGCTTGGCGCGGTCGTCCACGGGCGCGGTCTCGCCGACGAAACGGATCGCGTTGGCCTGCAGTCGGCCGCGCGCGTCGCGAGTGACGGTGTAGGTGATGAGGTCGCCATCCAGCGGACGACGTGATGTTCTTGCGAAGGCCTTGATATGGACGAAGGCGCGGTCGCCCCCGCCGTTCGGCACGACGAAGCCGAAGCCCTTGTCGTCGTTCCAGTCGCCGAGTCGTCCCTGATAGCGCATGCGATGTGATCGTGAGGAGTGCCGCGATTTTAGCGCGCGTGCTGGTCTTCGTATCCTGCAAGATCTTCCTGCACCAGCAGTGCCTGCAGTTGCGCCGCCGACGCGCGCCGCATCGGCTTCTCGTCGATCGACGACAGCGGCGCCTGTCGCAGCGCGTCGTGCGGCAGCACGGCGATGTCGAAGCTCAGGTCTTCGGCGGAGAACAGCCAGACTGGACAGTCGAGCGCGCGCTCGCGGTCGAGGCGCATCCGGCGGCTGCGGGTCTCGGCGGGGATGCGGTGGTCTTCGAGGAAGCGCGGCACGGCTTCGGCATCGTCGGTGTAGAGCTGCAGTTGCACCGGCGCATTGGCGTCGGCCGTGCCATCGAGCACCGGGCCGACGAGACGGGCATTGAACGGCGCGAAGAATTCCAGCGCGCGCAGCGCGGCATCGCGACGCTGGCGCAGCGCGTTGACCTGGGCTTCGCCCTGGAACAGGCGCTGGTATTCGCGCAGCGCGTCTTCGATCTCGCGGTTGCGCGGCAGCGAGGCGTCGTCGTGGATGCCGAGGCGCTGCGCGGCCTTGAGTTTGGCCTGATGGAAATCGCGGATGCCGCTTTCGGCGATGAGCCGGGCGGCTTCATGGGCGAGGCGCGCGCGTCGCTCGCGGGTCTTCGTTTCGGCGTGTTGGCGGGCGTGGTGCATGGTCAGCGTCCCGGCGGGGCCTGGGGATGACTGTAACGGAAGTGTTGCGCGATGGAGGGTGCGGACACTCATCCGCCCCGTATCGAGTACGGGGCAGGCTCTTCGGGCACCTTCTTCCCGCGCGGCGGGGAGAAGGAAGCAGGGTCAGAAGATATCGAACGACTCTTCGCTCGGCAGCGCGTCGTCGTTGCCGTAGTCGACGTAGGTATCCATCTTCTCGAGATCCTCCACCTTGACGTACTCGGTGATGCCGCCGCCGCCATTGGTGGGCAGCAGCTGTCCGCTGGCGGTGACCGCGACCTTGACCATGCCGTCGGGCGGGTCGTTGGCGGCGATCGGCACGTCGGTCAGCGCGACTTTCATGTAGTCGATCCAGATCGGCAAGGCAGCCTTGCCGCCGTATTCGCGATACCCCAGCGTGGTGTTGTCGCTCTTGCCCACCCACACGGTGGTGATCAGATTGCCGCCGGTGCCGGAGAACCAGGCGTCGCGATGGTTGTTGGTGGAGCCGGTCTTGCCGCCGATGTCCTCGCGGCCGAGGCGCTTCGCGTCGGTGGCGGTGCCGCGCAGCACCACGTCGCGCATCATCGAGGTGAGCTGGTAGGCGATGCGTTCGTCGATGGCGCGCGGCGCCAGCACGGCGTCGGCGGGCAGTGCCACGGGCGCTGCGGCCTTGGCGGTGGCTTTCTTGTCGTCGGGTTTGGCGACGGGTTTGGCGCTGCCGGCGGGGCCGAGGTCGAAACCATCGACCACGCTGGACGCTGGCGTGGCCGGCTGCCCGGCACGCCCGTTGGCACAACTGCGGCAGGCGATGGCCGGCTTTTCCTTGAAGATGACCTTGCCTTCGCGGTCCTTCACTTCATCGATGAACCATGGCGTGATCCGGAAGCCGCCGTTGGCGAACGTCGCGTAGCCGCGGGCGACCGACAGCGGCGTCAGCGAAGGCGTGCCCAGTGCGATCGACAGATTCGGTGGCAGTTCTTCTTCCTTGAACCCGAACTGGGTGATGTATCTGCGCGCGTAATCGACGCCGATGGCATCGAGCATGCGCACCGAGACCAGGTTGCGCGACTGCACCAGCGCTTCGCGTACGCGGATCGGGCCGGCGAATCCACCGCCATCGTTCTGCGGGCGCCAGACTTTGCCGGCGCGCATGCGGAACACCACCGGGGCATCCAGCACGATAGAGGCCGGGTTGTAGCCGCGCTCGAACGCGGCCGCATAGATGAAAGGCTTGAACGACGAGCCGGGCTGACGGCGGGCCTGGGTGGCGTTGTTGAATTTGCTGCCGGCGAAGCTGTAGCCGCCGACCAGCGCGCGGAGTGCGCCGGTATCGGCGTCCAGTGACACCAGCGCCGATTCTGCGCGTGGCAATTGTTCGAGGCGCCAGGTGACCGGGCCGGCGGGGGCGGGGACGGCTGCGGCCTCGCCTGCTTTGGGAGTTTTCGGGTCAGGCTTGGCTTCGGGCACGATTTTGCGCACCCGGGCCACATCGCCGCGCTTCAGCAGGGCGGCCGGCGACTTGCCGGTCCAGCGCGAGGTGTCGGGGCCGAGATCGAGCACGGTACCGTCGGCCAGGACCACCTGGGCATTGCTGCCGCCGGTGCCCAGGACCAGCGCGGCCAGCAGTGCGCCGCGAGCCGGGAAAGTACGCAAACGGGTCGCGGCGGTGGCGGCATCCTCGTTGGCGGGCAACTCGATGCGCTGGAGCGCCTTGGGGTTCCAGCCATGGCGACGGTCGTACGCGCCGAGGCCATCGCGCACCGCATTGTCGGCGGCGGCCTGCAGCACCGGGTCGATGGTCGTGGTCACGTGGTAGCCCTTGGTCAGGGCTTCCTCGCCGTAACGCGCGATCATTTCCTGGCGCACCATCTCGGCGATGAACGGCGCGGAGACTTCGATCGGCCGCTCGTGGGGGCTGGCGTGCATCGCCGCAGCTTGTGCGGCCTGCTCCTCGGCGACAGAAATCATGTTCAGCTCGCGCATCCGCTGCAGCACGTAGTCCCTGCGGATCTTGGCGCGCGCCGGATTGTTGAGCGGGTTGCCGCTGGACGGGAATTTGGGGATCGCCGCCAGCGAGGCCATTTCGTCCAAGCTGAGCTGCTCCAGCGGTTTGCCGTAGTAGAACTCGGCCGCGGCGCCCACGCCGTAGGCCCGGTTGCCGAAGAAACTCTTGTTGAGATAGAGCTCGAAGATCTCGTCCTTGCTCAGTTCCTGCTCCATTTTCCGCGCGAGCAGCATTTCGGCGAACTTGCGCTTCAACTTGTATTCGGAGCTGAGGAAGAATTGGCGGGCGACCTGCTGGGTGATGGTCGAGCCACCGGGAATGCGCTTGCCGTCGGTGGTCGCCATCAGCCAGATCGCGCGCGCCACGCCCTTGTAGTCGACGCCGCCGTGCTCGTAGAACCGCGCGTCCTCGATCGCGATGAAGGCGTCCTTGAGCGGCTTGGGCACCTTTTCGATCTGGACCGGGTAGCGCCGTGTCTCGCCGAACAGGCCGATCAGGCGCCCGTCGCGCGCATAGACATACAGTGGTTCCTGCAATTCGATGGTGCGCAGGGTCTGCACGTCCGGGAGCTTGGACGAGACGCTGGCATACAGAAGTCCGAAACCGATGCCCCCGACCAGCAGGCCGAGGAAGGACAACAGGAACGCCCAGCGCAGGAGGCGACGAATACGGGACATGGTTGGGGGAATCCTGGGGGCGAAAAGGTGTACTGATAGCGGTGGCGGATTATAGGGGACCCGCCCCCGGCGCGGTCGCGCGGTCGCGGGGAAGCCCGGAAAGCGGGTCCGATGGGGCGGGCCAGCGGCCAGGCGAGCGGGCCGAAGTGGGCTTCAGGTCGTGACAGAGGTCACTCTGAGAACGATCGGCAGCAATGGGGAGTTGCCTTAAAGTTGAAAGTCCGTTATTTAATGTATTGGGACACGTAACGTGCGTAAGCGCGCGTGGGATGGGGAAAAAGTGGGACTGCTAGCAAAAAATCAGTCACCCTTGGTGGGCGTCGATATCAGTTCGACGGCCGTCAAGCTCCTGCAGCTGTCTCGGGCTGGCGATCGCTATCGGGTGGAGCACTACGCGGTCGAGCCATTGCCGCCGAACGCCGTGGCCGAGAAGAACATCGTCGAGGTCGAGGCGGTCGGCGAAGCCATTCGCCGCGCCCTGAACCGGTCCGGGAGCAAGGCCAAGCATGCGGCCGCTGCGGTGGCCGGCTCGGCGGTGATCACCAAGATCATCCCGATGCCCGCCGAACTGGACGAGGACGATATGGAGTCCCAGATCGAGCTGGAGGCGGTGAACTACATCCCGTATCCGATCGAGGAAGTGAATCTGGACTTCGAGGTGCTGGGCGCCATGCCCGGCAACCCGGAGATGGTCCAGGTGCTGCTGGCGGCCTCCCGTTCCGAGAACGTCGAGATGCGCGCCTCGGCGCTGGAAGTCGGCGGCCTGACCGCGAAGGTCATGGATGTCGAGGCCTTCGCGATCGAAAATGCCTACGCCCTGATCGCCGGTACGCTGAACATCCCGCACGACGGCATCGTCGCGCTGGTCGATGTCGGCGCCACCATGACCACGCTCAGCATCCTGCGCAACGGTCGCAACATCTACAGCCGCGAACAGGTGTTCGGCGGCAAGCAGCTCACCGACGAAGTGATGCGCCGCTACGGCCTCAGCTATGAGGAGGCCGGCCTCGCCAAGCGTCAGGGCGGTCTGCCCGAGAGCTACGAGATCGAAGTGCTGGAACCGTTCAAGGAAGCGATGGCCCAGCAGATCGGTCGTCTGCTTCAATTCTTCTATGCCGGCAGCGAGTACAACCGCGTCGACCAGATCGTGCTCGCGGGCGGCTGCGCCTCGATCGCCGGCATCGCGCCGATGGTCGAGGAGCAACTCGGCGTGCAGACCGTCGTCGCCAATCCGCTGGCCCAGATGACCCTTGGCCCACGCGTGCAGGCCCACGCGCTCGCGCAGGACGCGCCGGCGCTGATGATCGCCTGCGGCCTTGCTCTGAGGAGCTTCGACTGATGGCACGGATCAACCTACTTCCGTGGCGCGCGGAGCGCCAGAAAGAGCGCAAGAAGCAGTTCTTCCTGATGCTGGCGTTGTCCGCGTTCGCCGGTCTTGGCGTGTGGTTCCTGATCAACGCCTACTACAACGGCCAGATCTCCGGCCAGCAGGCGCGCAACGCGTTCCTCGACCAGGAAATCGTCGCTGTCCAGGCCAAGATCACCGAGATCCAGGCGCTTGAAGACAAGAAGAACAAGCTGCTCAACCGCAAGATCGTGATCGAGGAATTGCAGGCCAACCGCTCGCAGATGGTGCATCTGTTCGATTCGCTGGTGCGCACCATCCCCGACGGCGTGATCCTCACCTCGATCAAGCAGGAAGGCGACAAGCTCACGCTTGAGGGCCGCTCGCAGTCGAACGCGCGCGTCAGTACCTACATGCGCAACTTCGAGACTTCCGGCTGGATGAGCAAGCCCGAGCTGTCGGTGATCCAGGCCGAAGGCGACGACAAGGGGTTGCCTTACACCTTCAGTCTGACGGTGACGCTCGCCAATCCGAACGCCAAGAAAGAAGGTGAGGAGGCCGAGGTCGCGGTCGCGGTCGATCCCGCTGCAGCTGCCCCGGCCACATTGCAGCCGCTCAGCCCGGCAC
>JBAQRU010000206.1:0-7389 GCA_049296025.1 Lysobacteraceae bacterium
CTCGTTGTGCTCGACCGCTGCTCCGGCGATGACTTTCTTGTCGCTCGTCATCGTATGCCACGGTGCGGATAACATTTCCGGAAGGCCTGCAAGAACGAGAAGCAAGCGACCGCCGCTCGAGAGCGAAGCGCTGCTGCGGGGGAACGAAGCCGTCCCTGCGGTATCCACGATCACATCGTACTGCTCGCCAGAATCGGTGAAATCCTGCGTGGTGTAGTCGATCACCTGGTCCGCGCCTATGGATAACACGAGCTGGAGGTTGGCTGTACTGCAGACGCCAGTCACATGCGCGCCGAGATGTTTGGCAAGTTGAACCGCTGCGGTACCGACGGCGCCGGAAGCGCCATTGACAAGCACGCGTTCGCCGCTTCGAAGAGCGAGTTTGCGGTAGAAGTCCAACATGGTCGATCCGCCAAAGGACAAGGCGGCGGCCTGTTCATAGCTCAGGTTCGATGGTTTGGTGGCGACAGCGCCATCCTCGGGCAAGCATATGTATTCGACGTATGCACCCATGCGTCCGCCCGGATAGGCGAAGACCTGATCGCCCGCCTTGAATGACGTTACCGCCTTTCCCACCGCTTCGACATCACCGGCAAGTTCGGTGCCCAGGATCGGTTGTTTGGGTGCGCGGATCCCGAAGATGAGACGTCCAAGCCAACTGAAGCCAAAAGGCAACTTCATACTGCGCACCCGCCAGTCTGCTGAGCTCACAGTGGTGGCGCGGACCCGAATCAGTAGCTCGTGATCCTGCGGAACGGGCTTCGGAAGCTCGCACATCTCGAGCACTTCTGGATCTCCGTATCGCTTGTAAATGATTCCTTTCACAATGTTGACCTTGATGCGGTTGATTCGAATGAAAAATGGCGTGGACTCGCGAAAAAACGCTTGACTTATGTCCCCGCAAAACGTGGCATAACAGGACGTCAGTGCTGCAATAGAGAGTAGCGAGCGAAACAGCTGGATGCGGTGGCCTTGAGCGGTAATGTTGCGAGCGTAACCGGGGCCGTTGGTTGTGCCGCATACCAGCCCCATCGCACCTTCTGCGTTTCAGTCCGGACAGGACACGGATACCGTTACCGATGACCCATCTCTGGTCCGTCGTCGGAACTGCCGTATGCCAAACGGACCCAGATAACAAAAACCCCGCTTTCGCGGGGTTCTGTGTTTGTCCGCGTGATGTAGATGCAACATCTGCGGACGATTGCTTTGGTGCCCAGGAGAGGACTCGAACCTCCACGGTTTTACCCGCTAGTACCTGAAACTAGTGCGTCTACCAATTCCGCCACCAGGGCAAGGGCGCGTATGTTGCGTTGCGAAGCGCCCGATGTCAACGCCTGCAGGGGCATCCGAAATGGATCGCTGGGCCGAATACGCCGCGATCGGCCCGGTTCAGTGCCTGCCGACGTATACTCGCAGCCAATGTCAAAAACCACCAAGAAGACGACTGGCCCCCGCGCCACGCGCGCCCCTGACGGCGCCCCTCCCAAATCCGCCTTCCGCTCCGATCCGCGTAACACTGCGTCGTCCGGGCCTGGCAAGGCCTCCAAAGCGACCGCGTCGCAACCTTCCGCCAAGCGGCCGAAGCCAAGCGCTCAGCCCAAATCAGGAAATACAGGCAAGCCCGCCAGCAAATCCGCCAAGGCGGCGCCTTGGCTGCCCGACAGCTTTGTTGCCCCAGGTGGCGCCTCGAAACCGTCTGTGCGCAAACCAACCCATCACGGTGCTGTCGTCCAGGACCCGCATGCGGCCCGTGAGGCCTCCCGTTACGCCGATCCGATTCCGAGCCGCGAGGCGATCCTCAAGCTCCTTGGCGAAGCAGACGGCCCGTTGCTGTTGGAGATCGTTGCGGAGCGTCTCGGTCTCGATACCCCGGAACGCTGCGATGCCCTGGGCAAGCGCTTGGCGGCGATGCTGCGCGATGGCCAGCTGCTGCAGAATCGCCGTGGTGGCTACCTGCCGGCGGCGCGGATGGATCTGATCGCCGGTACGGTGATCGCCAACCCCGACGGTTTCGGCTTCCTCCGCCCCGATACCGGCCCCGGCGACGATCTGTTCCTCTCGCCGATGGAAATGCGCAAGGTCTTGCATGGCGACCGGGTCATGGCCAGCGTCACCGGCGTCGACCGTCGCGGTCGTCGCGAAGGTGCGATCGTCGAAGTGCTCGAACGTCGCATCACCCGCCTGATCGGCCGTTTCACGCTGGAAGCCGGCATCAGCTACGTGATCCCGGACGATGCCCGCATCCAGCGCAATGTGCAGATTCCCGCCGACGCACGACTGGACGCACACAATGGTCAACTTGTGGTGTGCGAGATCGTTCACGCGCCGGATGCGTACAGGCCGCCGATCGGCCGTGTACTGGCGGTGCTGGGCGACAAACTGACGCCCTCGTTGGTGGTCGAGGCTGCGATCCACGGCCATGATCTGCCGCATGAATTCCCGCCGGAGGTGAGCGCCGAAGCTACGGCTGTGCCGCTGCAGGTGACGGATCGTGATATCGCCGGGCGTGTTGATCTGCGCCAACTGCCGCTGGTGACCATCGACGGCGAAGATGCCAAGGATTTCGACGATGCGGTGTGGTGCGAACCGAACCGGAATGGCTTCCGCCTGATCGTCGCGATCGCCGATGTCTCGCATTACGTGCGTCCGGGCGCGCCGCTCGACGACGAAGCGCAGAAGCGCGCGACTTCGGTGTATTTCCCGGGCTTCGTGGTGCCGATGCTGCCGGAAACCTTGTCCAACGGCATCTGTTCGCTGAACCCGAAAGTCGACCGTCTGTGCTTCGTCTGCGACATGCAGGTCGGGCTCGATGGCGAAGTGGGCAAGTCGAAGTTCTACGAAGCGGTGATGCATTCGCATGCACGCCTGACCTATAACCAGGTGTGGCAGGCGGTCGGCGAGGGCGATGCCGACGCTATCGCCAGGATCGGTTCGCTGTTGCCGCAGGTCCAGCGACTTCATCAGCTCTATCAGGTGCTGGCGAAGGCACGCAAGGCGCGCGGCGCGATCGAATTCGAATCGACCGAAGTGCGTTTCGTGCTCGGTCCGCAGGGCGAAGTGGTGCAGGCCGGCATGGTCCAGCGCAACGACGCGCACAAGCTGATCGAAGAATGCATGATCGCGGCGAACGTCGAGGCCGCGCGTTATCTGTTGAAACAGCGCATCCCTGCGCCCTACCGGATCCACGACAAGCCGCCGGAATCGAAGTACACCGATCTGTTGGAATTCCTCAAGGAATTCAAGCTGCGGATGCCACCATGGGCCACGGTGGAGCCGCGGGATTTCACGGTATTCCTCGGCAAGATCCGCGAACGCGCCGATGCCGCGCTGCTGGAATCGGTGTTGCTGCGCACCCAGTCGCTGGCGGTGTACGCGCCCGACAACATCGGCCACTTCGGGCTCGCGCTCGACGCCTACGCGCATTTCACGTCCCCGATCCGGCGTTACCCCGATCTTCTGGTGCATCGCGCGATCAAACATGCGTTGAGCGGCGCGAAACCCGCCGCGTTCGCGTATTCCTCAAGCGGCATGGCCGCGCTGGCCCTGCAGTGTTCGGAGCGCGCGCGTCGCGCCGATGAAGCCGAGCGCGAAGTCGATGAGCGTTATCGCGCGGCATGGATGGAAAAACATGTCGGCAGCAAGTTCGACGGCATCATCAGCGGCGTGACCAGTTTCGGACTGTTCGTGGAACTGAACGATTCGAAGGTCAACGGCCTGATTCACGTGACCCAGTTGCCGAACGACTATTACCACTTCGATCCGATCCGGAAAACGCTCAGCGGCGAGCGTGCCGGCCGCATCTTCCGGCTCGGCGACAGCGTGAGCATCATCGTGCTCAAAGCCAGTCTGGAAGAACGCAAGATCGATTTCCGGCTCGCGGAGGAACGTGGTGTCGCGCCGCCGCCGCCGCGTGGGCAGCCAGCGAAGCGACCGAAGAAGAAGTATTGACGAAGCGGTGACGTGTGGAAGGGGCGCATAAGCCCCGATAGTGTTATCCGCAATCCGACAACGGATCGCGGCGACGCCCGTCGCTTCCACATGAAGCCACGGCCCCGCGCGCAGCCATGATCCCGCTGGCGAAGCACGCGGTGAGCAGGTAACCGCCGGTCGGTGCCTCCCAGTCCAGCATTTCCCCGGCGAAGAACACGCCGGGTATGGCGTTCGCCTGCAGCGTATCGTCGAGGGCTTCCAGGCGCACACCGCCTGCGGTGCTGATCGCTTCGGCGATCGGCCGTGCGTTGCCCAAGCGCAGCGGCAGGCGTTTGATCGTGCGCACCAAGGTGTCGACATCGCCCATCGCATCGCGCCGCAAGACTTCATGCAGCAGCGCGATCTTTACTGCGTCCAGCCCCGTTTGCCGACGCAGGTGTTCGCCGATGCTGCGTTTGCCGCGCGGTTTCTCCAGGTCGCGATGCAGGCGCGCTTCGTCGCGTCCCGGGGCCAGATCCAGCCACAGCATCGTTTCGCCATCGCGCAGGATGCGTTCGCGCAGATCGGCGGAGACCGCGTAGATCACGCTGCCTTCGATGCCGGTCGCCGTGACCACGCATTCGCCCTGCAGCGAATGCATCTCATCGTCGCAGTCCTGCCAATGCGCGATCACCGGTTTCAGCGGTGCGCCGGCATGGTGGGTCGCCAGATGTTCGCTCCAGTCGATATCGAAACCGCAGTTCGATGGTCGCAGCGGTGCGATGTCGACGCCTCGTTCCGACAGCGGCAGCACCCAGGCGCCGTCGGAACCGAGCTGTGGCCAGCTCGCGCCGCCGAGCGCAAGCACGGTGGCTTTGGCGACGACGTTGCGTTCACCATCCAGGGTATCGAAGCGCAGCGCTCCGGTTTCGTTCCAGCCGATCCAGCGATGGTGGATGTGGAAGCGCACACCGCGCTCGCGCAAGCGTCGCACCCAGCCGCGCAGCAGCGGCGCGGCCTTGCGGTCCATCGGGAACACGCGTCCAGAGCTGCCGACGTAGGTCTCGATGCCGATGTCGCGCGCCCATTCGCGCAGTGCATCGCTGTCGAAGGCATCGAGCCAGTGCCCGACCTGCGTCGCCCGTTCGCGGTAGCGCGCGTCGAATGCCGGTCGCGGCTCGCTGTGGGTGAGGTTGAGGCCACCCTTGCCGGCGATCAGGAATTTGCGCCCGACCGAGCCTTTGGCCTCGAACAGATCGACCTGCAATCCCGCCGCGATCGCGACTTCGGCCGCCATCAGCCCGGCGGGGCCGCCGCCGACGATCGCGATATCGGTGCTGGAAGACAGGTTGGGCGGCATGCGCAAGGGGTCGGGCGGGGCGGCGGATGATAGCGCGGTGCGGGCAAATTGCTGCCCATCCCGGCACAATAGCGCCATGAGCAACCCATCAACCAATAGCCAGAAAGCGTGGATCGTCGGCATCAACGCGGTCGCTGCGGCGGTCGAGCACGATGCCGAGCACGTCCGTGAAGTACTGATCGAAGCCAGCGCCAAGAATCCGCGCCTGACCGAGATCGAAGAGAATGCGCGGCGCAAGGAGATCGACGTGCGCCGGGTCGCGACCAACGCGCTGGACGGCGTCGCTGGCGGCCTGCGCCACCAGGGCGTGGTTGCGCGCTACGCCGCCGCCAAGACCTACAACGAAGACGATCTGGCCGAACTCATCGAAGCCGCAGCCGGCAAGGCGCTGCTGCTGGTGCTGGACGGCGTGCAGGACCCGCACAACCTTGGCGCCTGCCTGCGCAGTGCGGCCGCAGCGGGCGTGACTGCCGTGATCATTCCGAAAGACAAGGCGGTGCAGGTCAATGCGACCGTGCGCAAGACCTCGGCCGGCGCCGCCGACAGCATCCCGGTGGTACGGGTGACCAATCTCGCCCGCGCGATGCGCGACATCCAGCAGCTCGGGGTGTGGATTTATGGCTTGGCCGGCGAAGCCACAGGTTCGCTGTACAAGCTTGATCTGCGCGGCAATGTCGCGCTGGCGCTCGGTGGCGAAGCCGACGGTCTGCGCCGGCTCACCCGCGAACACTGCGATGAGCTGGTGATGATTCCGATGCCTGGCATCGCATCGTCGTCGCCCGGCGTGGAAAGCCTCAACGTCTCGGTCGCGACCGGTGTTGTCTTGTTCGAAGCCGTGCGTCAGCGGCAATAAAAAATTACCGGAAGGAAAGACGCGCGGATGAATCTCGAGTGGTACGACTGGGTTGGATTGCTGGGCTCTTTTCTGGTGGTCGGCAGTTATTTCCTGCTGCAGAACGGACGGCTTTCCGGCACCGGCCTGGCCTACCAATTGATCAATATCGCCGGGTCGAGCTGCATCCTGGTCTCGCTGTTCGGCGGCTTCAATCTTGCGGTCTGTCTGCTGCAGATGACGTGGATCGTGATCAGCATCTACGGCATCGTGCGGGGATGGCGTCAGAGGCAAGCGATCGCTGTGCGATCGAGTTGATCGAAGCGACCGCATTGATCGCGCTGCGATGACAGCGCTTCGATATCGAACGGCCGTATTCAGCTCATCCGTGGCCAGGCGTTGACGATTTTGCAGAACAGCTCGGCGGTGCGCTCGGTGTCGTAGACCGCTGAATGCGCCTCCTCGCTGTTCCACGACAGCCCGGCCGCATGCACCGCACGCGCGAGCACGGTCTGGCCGTAGGCCACGCCGGCCAGGCTGACGGTGTCGAAGACGCTGAAGGGGTGGAACGGGTTGCGCTTGTGCTGGGTCCGTGCGACCGCGGCGTTGAGGAAATTCAGATCGAAGTGCGCGTTGTGACCAACCAGGATCGCGCGCTGGCAGTCGTATTTGCGCACGGCGGCGCGGACAGCGACGAACACATGTTCCAGCGCGTCGCGTTCTTGCTTGGCGAGCCGGAACGGATGATCGAGATCGATGCCGGTGATCTGCAGCGATTTCGGGTCGATTTCGGTGCCTGGCGCCGGGATCAGGTGCGCGCTGGCGGTTTCGCCGGGCACCAGCAGGCCGTTTTCATCGAGATCGACCGGCTGCACCGCGATTTCCAGCAATGCGTGACGGTTCCAGTCGAAGCCGCCGGTTTCCACATCGACCACGACCGGCAGGTAGCCCCGGAAGCGCTCCGACATTTTCTTGTGGCGCACGGGGGCGGCAGCGGATTCGGTCATGCGACAAGCCTAGCAGACGCCGCACGCATCCCCGCTGCCAGAAGTCTCAGTCTCCGTCTCAGTCCAGGCGGGTGCCGAGGATCGTGCCTTCCGCGCGCATCCGCGCGAGCATCGCCGCGCCGTCGTGGAGGAACCCATCGAGGTCGGTAGCGCAGGCCTCTGCGGCCAGCGCCAGCAAGTGCTCGCGCCCGCCAAGCGCCGGTTCGGCGTCGAGTCGCTGCAGCAGCCGGAACGAGAGCGGTGTCAGCGCGTGGAAGCTGACGGTGCCGTCGGCTTCGCGG
>JBAQRU010000207.1:0-3005 GCA_049296025.1 Lysobacteraceae bacterium
GGGCAGCACGCGCGCCGCGCTGTCGTAGCCGGCGATGGCCTTGCGCGCGATCAACGTATCGAGCTTCGGATGCAGGGCTTCGACGCGCTGCAGCGCCTGCTCGGCATCCGTACCGCGCACCGCGAGCAGGTAGCGCACATCCGGCGCGCCGAGCGCTTCGCGCAGATGCGCGTCCTGCGCCAGCGCATCGGCCGGCACCGGCGTGAGCTTCGATAAGTCGTTCTGCCAGAACGCGCCGGGTGCGAACGCGACGATGGCGATGGTCAGCACGGCCAGCGACGCGAGCTGCCACGCGCGCGGTCGCGGCACCCGCGCGACTGCTTTCCAAAGCATCGCGAGGCGCGGCGATGTGGCGATATCGCCATGTTCGAAGCCCTGCGGCGCGGGATCGATCAGCGCCGGCAACAGCAGGCGCGTGGTCAACGCGGCGACGCCGAGCCCGGCGATGGTGAACACCGCGAGCTGCTGCAGGCCATCGACGCCTGAAAACAGGAAGGTCACATACGCGATGCAAGTCGATGCGACGCCGGTGGCGAGCGTCGGCCAGATCGCGCGCGCGTTCGCCCATGGCGAGAGGCCCGCGCGCTGATGGCTGAAGAGATGGATCGGGTAATCCTGGACCACGCCGATCAGGGTGAAACCGAAGGCGACGGTGATGCCGTGCACACCCTCGAACAGCAGCGCGACCGCGCCGAGACCGGCAAGGCCGGCGCTGGCGAGCGGCAGCACGCCGAACAATGGCGTCCGCCAGCTGCGGTAGGCGATCAGCAGCAGCAGGATCAGGCCGATGGTGTCGACCATGCCGATCCACGCCGACTCGCGCTGGGTACGTCCGCCGATCTCGACCGAAAACGCACCGGGGCCGGTGAGGATCATCGTTGCGCCGCTGTCGCCGCGCGCATCGTCGAAGGCGTTCCGGATCGCGGTCACCGCGAGCTGTTGCCCGGTTGGATCGAAACCCGCCGCTTTGGTTTCGATCGCGAGCAGCGCTTCCCGCCCCGTGTTGTCGAACCACACGCCGTTGAGACGCTGCGGCGCATTCGCCGGCTGCAGCGCTTCGGCGATACGCAGGGTTTCCAGGGTCGGATCGGACGGCAGCAGCGGTTCGATCAGCGCCGCTGCCGGCGAGCCGAGATCCTGCACGCGCGCGTCGAGTTCGTCGCGCAAGTAGGCTGCATCGAGCGGCTGCGCGTCGAGCGTGTTCGACAGCAGGTAGCGATACGGGCGGAGGCGTTCGGGAATCGCATCCCGCGCCTGTTCGCCGCCGTTGGCGATGAGGCTGAAGTGATCGTCGGCGGCCAGGATCTGCGCGATGCGCTGCGACTGCGCGGCGAGCGTTTCGGCATCGGCGCCGGACAGCGACATCAACAGCAGCCGCGAGCCGGGACCTTCGCCGAGTTCGTCCAGCAGCAGTTTTTGCGCGGGCGTTTCTGCGGACGGCATGAATTTGCGCAGATCGCCGCTGACCTGCAGGCGGTCGCCGATGAAGAATCCGGCAGCGATCAATACGATCAACCAGGCGAGCGCGAGCGCGGTGCGGATGGTGGCGCTCATGCTCCCCTCACGCGCCCTGTCGGGCACCCTCTCCCGCATACGGGAGAGGGAAGAGCTCGCGCAGCGGGCGAGGGTGAGGGTGAGGGGCTCATTTCACGCCAGTCCGGCACAGCGCCTGCAGTGCGTTCGCATCGGTGTCGGCGGTCACCGCCAGCGCGGCGCTGGCCAGCAGCGTGCGCTGCTGTGCGCCCTTGACCGGGCGGGTTTCGATGCAGCGCAGTTCCGCGCCCTGACCGTAAAGCACGATGTCGCGGACGCGCGTGGCCAGGGCCTTGTCCTTCGGGGTCAGCGTGAGCGTCCAGCGCGTGCGGTCGCCCTGCGCGCCGACGCGGTAGACGCGTTCGATCTGCGCGCGGTCTCCGGCGAGCAGCGCGCCGAAACTGCTCTGCAGGCTGGCGAGTTCCGGCACCCGCGACAGCGAGAACGTGCGCGGCGGTTTGCCGTCGCGGGCGATGCTGGCCTCGCCGTTGCGCAGCGTCGTGATCTCGCGATAAGGCGTACGCACTTCGCGCACCAGGATGTCGTTGCCTGGGCGACGGTATTCGCCCGACAGGCGCAGCGGCTGTTTGAGCAGCGGCGAATCGCGCACTTCGACGAATGCGGTGCGCATCGGCGCGGGTCGCGCCAGGGCCTGCAGAATCCAGCCGCTGTCCACGCTTTGCGCGCGGACAGGCGCAGCGAACAGGATCACCGACACCGCCAGGCTAGACGGAACGATTCGGCGCAGCAGGCTTGTCGGCGGCATGGTCGTGGACAGCGTGAACTTCGGCAGCACGTTCGTCATCGGTACGCGGCGCCTCGACGCCCCAGAAATCGTAGAAGTTGAACCAGTTGTACGGTGCCTGGCGCGCCACATCCTCCAACCGCGCGGCGTAACGCCGGATCAATGCCACGATCGCGTCCTTGCGCTCTGCTCGCGGGATGTCGATGCCGTCGCTGAAGTTCTCGAAGATCAGGTCGTATCGCTTGCCGCCACGATACAGGCCGAAAGCCAGGGTCACCGGCGCCTTCAGCGCGGCGGCGATCTGCCAGGGCGCCATCGGGAACCGCGCCTCCCGGCCGAAGAACGGCGCCATCACGGTGTGTCCGCCGGGATGCGCGCGATCGACCAGCAGCGCGACCATCGCACCGCCCTGCACCGCCTGCTGGATCTCCAGCATCAGCCCGGGGCCGTCCTGACCGGCATCGATCACGGTCGCGGCGATCTCCGGGTTCAGCGCGTCCAGCAGCTCGGTCAGCGCCTGGTTGTGGGCTTTGTCCAGGACCACGCGGATGGTGTAGTCCGGCCGCTGCCGCGACAGCACCCGCAGCACTTCGAAACTGCCCAGATGCGAGCCGAACAGCAGCATGCCGCAGCCCCGGTCCAGATGCGCGTGCAGATCCTCCAATCCGCGCACGGTCACGTCGAAGCGACGCGTGTTCCCGCCGAGCAGGAACACGCGGTCGAGAAT
>JBAQRU010000208.1:0-11525 GCA_049296025.1 Lysobacteraceae bacterium
CAGCAGCTCACCCTGCAGCAGCGGCTGCGGGTCGAGCACGGCTTCGGCTTCGCGCAGCTCGGCCAGGCCGGGATCGGGCGGGCCGATCTCCGCGATCACCCCGACCAGACTGCGCGACCCGAACGGCACCCGCACCCGACAGCCCACCCCCCCCGGGCCGTCGGCCGGCGGACGGTAATCGAACAGGCGCGGCAACGGCACCGGCAAGGCGACGCGAAGCACGGAATCGGGTGCGGACATGCGCCCAGTCTAGCGATTACGGCGGCAGCGGCTTGCGGAGAAACTGACGGTCGACTTGCGCTGCATAGCTGACGAGCAAAACATGAATGACCCGCAAGTGACGGATCGCAAAGGGAATTCAGGATTATCCACACAAGCTGTGGATAAGTTTGTGCATGAATCCGTGCGCGAAGGATTTTGTGCGGGAAATGAAGGGGTTCCGCGAGGTATGGCGAAAAAAGCGCCACCACCTAAAACACCATGCAGATCAATCGTTTATCCGTGAAACATAAGAAAAGCTGGCGTCCACTGCCGTGCCCGGGCGAACAAATGACATCCCGATGACCGCTGTGCACAACCGGATCGGATCGGCCGCTCGGCTGCAGGCCTTGGCACGCCTCGGGGAGACGGTTTCGTGATGGTTGTCAAGTGGAAACTCTGCGCCACAAGGCATCATGTCGGTCCGTCGTCAAGCTGTTCCCACCGCCTCATGCCTTCCCTGAATACGCTCGACACCGCCGCTGCCACCACCACGGCCGTCGCCAGCTTCCTGCGCGGGGTGGAACGCCGTGCGGCGCTGCTGGCTGAACTGCAGTGCGGCGATCCCGTACACGGCGACCAGGCACTGGCCAGCGCCATCGAATCCTTCGCTGCCAGCGCACCCGGCACCCATCAGGACGAATGGCCGCTGCTGTTCTGGACCACCCTCCTGCAGAACCCATCCCTCAACGCCGAGGCCCTGGCGCCGTTCTGGCACGGCGATTTCGCTCCGCTGGCGCGGCTGGATTTCGGCACCCGTGCGGTGATCCTGCTGCGGGTGGTGGTCGGGCTCAACGATACCCAGGCGGCGATCGTGTTCGGGGTGGACCCGGCCGAGTACAAACAGGCCCTGCAGCGCGCGCTGCCGCAGCGCGCCGACGGCAGTCTGGACGGCGAGGCGTGGCTGGCGATCAACGACGAAGCCCGCTTCGTGATGCAGCACCTGCCGCCGGAGCGCGTGGCCTTCATCGCCCGGCTGCGGGATGCCGCGATCGCAGCCAAACCCATCGAAGCGCCGCCGCGCGCGACCCGCAGCCCGATCCCGATCACGATCGGGAAACCGCGCTGGCTGGACAAGCTCTGGTCGAGCGTGGGCTTGGCGTGACGTCATCCTTCTGAAGTCCTCGACCTGACTTCGTCAGCCTGACCTCTTCGACCCGGCGCACAGGTCAGCGGGTGCCGCGCAAGACCCGTCGTGTCGCCTGGAAGCGGTCGCCGAAGCGGGCAACCCCATCCGCGCGCAGCCTCGGCGCGTGATCGCGCAGATAGTCATCCAGCGCCGCACGGTCTTTCAGCGCGTATTGCACGCACAACCCGATCCGACCCGCGCTCGGCGGCGGTTCCAGCACTTCGAAGAGCTTGGCGCCGGCGAACCCCGGCAAAGCCAGAATCCCGGCGATGTGATCGCGCAGCCACACGCGGTATTCGTCGTGCACAGCGGCATCGACTTCGATACTGACCTCGTAGATCACCCGTTTGACGCTCATGGACACCTCACCACAGACATGGCGGTCAACGCCGATAATGCACTGGCGCAGTTTTCGCAGGCGGCGGGCGGGGCGGGGGCATCGCGATCGGTCATGCGCTCCCCGGGGCGTGACGGCTGGCGTGGTTAAGATAACAGCCCGTGCGCCGGCTCCCGCGCCGGCTTTCTTCACCCGGCAGGCGCATGACCCCGTCCCATTTCCCGCCACAGCGTTTCGGCGACGAGCTTCGCGCCAGCGCGCGACTGGCCGCGCCATTGATCGCCGGACATGTCTCGACCGGGCTGATCGGGCTGGTCGATGCGCTGATCGCCGGCCGTCACGGCACCGCCACGCTGGCAGCGGTCTCGGTGGGCACGGCGCTGTTCTGGCTGCCCCTGCTGGTCCCGATGGGGACATTGATCGCCGTTCCGGCCTCGGTCTCGCAGCTGGACGGCGCCGGGCGTCGGGATGAGATCGGGCCGCTGTTCCGGCAGGCGATGTGGCTGTCGCTGTTGCTGGGCTTGGCGATGTTCGTGTTCCTCAGCGTCATTCCCCTGGCGCTGGAGGCCTTCGGCATCGCGCCGGAGATCCGCCCCGGGGCGACCGCGTTCGTCCATGGCATCCGCTGGGGCGTGCCGGCGTTGGCGCTGTTCCTGTGCATGCGCTACCTCTGCGACGGCCTGCACTACACCATTCCGACCATGCTGCTGGGCTTCGGCGGCCTGCTGCTGTTGATCCCCACCGGTTACGGCCTGACCTTCGGCCTCGCCGGTCTGCCGGCGCTGGGCGCGGGTGGGCTCGGCCTGGCCTCGGCGCTGGTGATGTGGCTGCAGGCTGTGGGCTTGATCGCCTATCTGGCGCGGGCGCGGCGTTTCCGCGAGCTGCATCTGCTGGACCGCTACGACCCGCCGCGCTGGCCGCCCATCCGTGGCCTGCTCGCACTGGGGCTGCCGATCGGCTTCACCTGGTTGATGGAGGGCGGGCTGTTCGTCGCGACCGCGCTGGTGATTGGACGCCTGGGCGCGGTGCCGGCCGCCGCGCACCAGATCGCGATCAACGTCTCCAGTCTGTGCTTCATGGTACCGATGGCGCTGGCCGAGGCCACGACGGTGCGGGTCGGCTACGCGGTGGGACGCGGCGACCGCGACGGCCTGCGTCGCGCCGCATTCGCCGGCTTTGCGCTGGTCCTGCTCACCCAACTGATCACAGGCACGACCCTGCTGCTCGGCAACGAGAGCATCGCCGCGTTCTATACCGGCGACGCGGCGGTGATCGCGCTGGCTTCGTCGCTGCTGCTGATGGCGGCGGCCTTCCAGTTTCCGGACGGGGTGCAGGTACTGTCGATCGGTGCGCTGCGCGGGCAGAAGGACACCCGCATGCCGATGCTGATCGCCGCGTTCGCCTACTGGGGCGTCGGCATGCCGCTGGGCGCGGTGCTGGGACTCGGCCTGGGCGAATGGGTGCCGGCACAGGGACCGAAGGGCATGTGGATCGGATTGATCGCAGGGCTGACAGTCGCGGCCGTGCTGCTGGTGCTTCGCTTCTTGCGCATTTCCAGGCGTATCCCCATTGTGACCTCCTGAATGCCAGTCCCTGGATCTGCGGGCCGTGATCTGCTGATCTCGTGCCGTCGCGGGCCATGGGGGCGATCGGCCCGCAGGGGCGGCCTTGTGCAATCGGTGGGAGTGACCGATGGGGCATGCCGATGACCTCACCAGGCCGCAGACTGAACTTCAAGATGTAGGCTTCAAGATATCCGGCCTGAAGACATCAGGCTTCAAGACACCCAGGAGATTCCCCCATGAATGAACCGCAGCGTCGCGGCCCCGTCGCAAGCATCCTGATCGGCATCTGGGATGCGATGAATTTCACCCGGCGGTTGGTCTTCAACCTGCTGTTCTTCGGCTTTCTGCTGGTCGTATTGGCCGCGTTGGGCACCAGCGGCAAGCGGGTCATGCCGGTGCAGGATCACAGCACCCTGGTGATCGCACCCGAAGGCGTGCTGGTCGAACAGTATTCGGTCGACGCCACCAGTCGCGCGCTCGCCAAAGCGCTCGGCGACCCGCGCTCCTCGGAAGTGCAACTGCGCGATCTGCTGCGGGTGCTGGAAGCGGCCAAGACCGACAAGCGCATCGAACGCGTGCTGCTGCGCGTGGATCGCATGAGCTTCAGCGGCTATGCCTCGATCCGCGAAGTCGCCGAAGCGCTCGCCGAGCTGCGCACCTCCGGCAAACAGGTGATCGCGTTCGGCGAAAGCTTCGACCAGGGCCAATACCTGCTCGCAGCCCAGGCCAACGAGGTCTACCTCGACCCGATGGGCGGCATGATCCTGGAAGGCCTGAGCCGCTACCGGCAGTATTTCCGCGAAGGCCTGCAGGACAAGCTTGGCGTGGATGTGCACCTGTTCAAGGTGGGCGAATACAAATCCGCCGCCGAACCCTACGTGCTGGATGCCGCATCGCCGGCATCCAAGGAAGCCGACCTGTTCTGGATGAACGACATCTGGCAGCGCTATCTGGCCGATATCGCGAAAGCACGCAAGCTCGATCCGAAACAACTCGCGGCAAGTTTCGACACGCTGCCGGCGGACATCACCGCCGCGCAGGGCGACCTCGCGAAGTTCGCGCTGCAGAAGAAGTGGATCGACGGCCTGAAGACGCAGGAACAGGTCGAAGACCTGCTGATCGAACGCGGCACCGCCGACGAACAGGCCGAAGGCGGATTCCGCCAGGTATCGCTCGACGGCTATCTCGCGCATCTGGACGGCACGCTGCCGGCGTTGGGCAACGACGACCACGTCGCTGTGGTGGTCGCAGAAGGCGAAATCACCGGCGGCGATCAGCCCCCCGGCACCGTCGGCGGCGAATCGACCGCCGCGCTGCTGCGCGAGGCCCGCGACGACGACAGCGTGAAGGCGCTCGTGCTGCGCGTGGATTCTCCCGGTGGCGAAGTGTTCGCCTCCGAGCAGATCCGTCGCGAGATCGTCGCCCTGAAAAAAGCCGGCAAACCGGTCGTGGTCTCGATGGGCGACCTCGCCGCATCGGGCGGCTACTGGATCAGCATGGACGCCGACCGCATCTATGCCGATCCGTCCACGGTCACCGGTTCGATCGGCATCTTCGGCATGATCCCGAGCTTCTCGCGCGCGCTCGAGAAGATCGGCGTACGCACCGATGGCGTAGCCACCACCGCGTTCGCGGGCGGTTTCGATGTCACCCGTCCACTGTCGCCGGAAGTTGGACAGGTCATGCAGAGCGTGATCGAGAAGGGTTATCGCGATTTCACCGGCAAGGTGGCGCAGGCCCGCAAGAAACCGGTCGCCGATGTCGACGCCGTCGCACGTGGCCGCGTCTGGAGCGGCATGCAGGCGAAGGAGCGCGGCCTGGTCGACGCCTTCGGCGGGCTGCGTACGGCGATCGCCGATGCGGCCAAGCGCGCCAAGCTCGGCGCCAAGCCCGGCGACTATCGCGTGCGCTACATCGAACTGCAGCTGACCCCGTTCGAACAACTGTTCGGCAAGTTCGCCGCTTCGGCGATGGGTCGCTCGATGCTCGGCCACTCCGACATCGCCCGCGGTCTGCTGGCCAAGGTCGTACCGCAGGCCGATCGCGATCTGCGCATGCTCGAGCGGGCCATGGAGCCGCGCACCGGCGGTTCACCGGCGAAGACCATCGCTTACTGCTTCTGCGGGTTCTGAACCGGGAACCCGAAGACTTCAGGAATCACGCACGACGCCCGGCACCCCCGGGCGTCGTCGTTTCCGCAGCACGGAATCAGTTGCCGGTCGCGGCATCAATGGCGCTGCGCTGCGCATCGGCAGCGGCGTCGACCGAAGCCTGCGCGGCTTCGGCCTTGTCGATCGGCTTCTGCATCGCCTCGCGCAACTGCGTGGGCGGAGCCACCTCGGCCGCCGACGTCTGCGGATCGGGAGGATTGTCGTGATCGGGCATCTTCGGCTTGGAGCATCCCGCAACACCGACCAGACAGGTCAGCAGCGGGAGCATGAACAACACGGGTCGGCGCATGGTCGTCCTCCTCGATGGGATCGCAGCTTATCCTACGCCCAACTCCGGATCGAACGGCACCCACCATGGTTTCTCATCGCTGGCGTCTCGACGGACAACTCGCGCTGGTCACCGGCGGCAGCGCCGGCATCGGCCGCGCCATCGCGCGCGAACTGCTCGGTTTCGGCGCGCGCGTGCTGATCGCGGCGCGCGACGGCAACAGCCTGGACGCGGTTCGGGTCGAACTGGAGGAAGAGTTTCCCGACGGCGAGGTGCGCACCTGCGTCACCGACGTCACCGACGACGAACAGCGCCGCGAGCTGCTCGATTGGGTCGAGGACATCGGCGATGGCCTCAATATCCTGGTCAACAATGCCGGCGGCAACCTCACCCGGGCGGCCATCGATTACAGCGAAGACGAGTGGCGCGGCATTTTCGAAGTCAATCTGTTCAGCGCTTTCGAACTCGCGCGCAATACCCATCCGCTGCTCACCAAACATGCGGCGTCGTGCATCGTGAATGTCGGCAGCGTTTCCGGCATCGCGCATGTGCGCAGCGGCGCGCCCTACGGCATGAGCAAGGCGGCGATGCACCAGATGACCCGCAATCTCGCGGTCGAATGGGCCGAAGACGGCGTCCGCGTCAACGCGGTCGCGCCGTGGTACATCCGCACCCGCCGCACCTCGACCAAACTCGCTGATCCCGATTATCTCGACGAAGTGCTGCTGCGCACGCCGATGGGGCGCATCGGCGAACCCGAGGAAGTCGCCGCCGCCGTCGCCTTCCTGTGCCTGCCCGCATCGAGCTATATCACCGGCGAATGCATTGCCGTGGACGGCGGGTTCCTGCGCTACGGATTCTGAGTCGACACGCATCGCGCCTGATGCTGCACTGCAGCGGGTCGCGGCGCGGCGGACGATATGCGGCGCGCGTATCGAAAGCTCCACCGCAATCGCAGTTTCTGCGACGCCTCTTCCGCATGCTTGGCGCTCGATGCGCGTATCGGCCGACCACCATCATCCCGATGGCCGTGCGCACCATCGAAAACCCGCCGGGGCACGGGTCGCAAACGCCGGTTGTCCCCGCAACCGGTTTCCATCGCAATCCAAGGGGAGATTCGTGCGCAATCATGCCGTGCGGAGTATTGGCAGGTAGACGCGTGTCAACCTCACTGGCTTGCATCCGTTAGCGAAAAGCGGTCATTCGGCCGCAATCGTTCGAGACATCTCAAGGAGAGACACCCATGCATCAACTTCAGCGCTTCAACCTGCTCGCCGTCGCGACCGCCGCCATCCTGGTCGCAGGCGGCGCATCCGCCGCTGTCCGCACCGATCTGCACCAGGACGATCTGGCGCGCGTCAAACAGAGCAACACCGCCATTGCCGCGTCCGGCGCAGCAGACATGGTCCACGCCCGCCACGCACAAGCGCTCGGCCTGGACGCGGATTCGCGCCTGTTCCTGCTCGATCGCAAGACCGATCTCGGCGTGCGCAACCACCGCTACCAGCAGACCTTTCGCGGCCTGCCGATCTTCGGCGAACACGTCGTCGTCAATGAAGACGCCAACGGCAATATCAGCACCCTGTTCGGCCGCAAGGTCGACGGTCTCGCACGCGAGATTCCGGCCGGCAAACCGCGCCTGAGCAGCAACAGCGCGCTGGCGATCGGCAAGAGCGCCGGCCTGGGCAATCGCGTCGGTTTCATGCGTACGTCCGCCGAGAAATCGGAACTGATGATCTTCGTCGACGACAACGGTCGCGCGCACAAGGCCTACGTCGTGTCGTATTTCGCCGACACCCGCAACGGCGGTGCGCCGACGCAGCCGACGGTGATCGTCAACGCCGATAACGGCCGCGTGCTGAAGCAGTGGGACAACCTGCAGCATGCACTGGTCGGCACCGGCCCCGGCGGCAACACCAAGACCGGCCAGTACGAATACGGCACCAACTACGGCTACATGGACGTGACCCAGTCGGGCACCACCTGCACCATGAACAACGCCAACGTGAAGACCGTGAACCTCAATCACGGCACCACGGGCACCACCGCGTTCTCGTACACCTGCCCGCGCAACACGGTGAAGGTCATCAACGGTGCGTACTCGCCGCTGAACGACGCGCACTATTTCGGCAGCGTGATCTACAACATGTACAACGCGTACATCGGCAAGCCGCCGCTGACGTTCCAGCTGACCATGCGCGTGCACTACAGCAACAGCTACCAGAATGCGTTCTGGGACGGTTCGTCGATGACCTTCGGCGACGGCGGCACCACGTTCTATCCGCTGGTCAGCCTCGATGTGGCCTCGCACGAGGTTTCGCACGGCTTCACGTCGCAGAACTCCAACCTGACCTATTCCGGCCAGTCGGGCGGCATCAACGAAGCGTATTCTGACATTGCTGGTGAAGCGGCCGAGTACTACATGAAGGGCACCAACGACTTCCTGGTCGGTGCGGATATCTTCAAGGGGACCGGTGCGCTGCGTTACATGGCCAACCCGACCCAGGACGGCGTCTCGATCGCGCATACCTCGAACTACTACGCGGGTCTGGACGTCCACTATTCGTCGGGTATCTACAACAAGGCATTCCACCTGTTGGCGACGACGGCCGGTTGGAATACGCAGAAGGCGTTCCAGGTGTTCGCGCGTGCCAACGATCTGTACTGGACCGCCAGCACCGACTTCAACCAGGGCGTGTGCGGTGTGCAAACCGCAGCCAGCAACCTCGGCTACAACGTGGCCAACGTGACGGCAGCATTCACCGCCGTCGGCGCGACCTGCGGCAGTGGCGGTGGCGGCACCCCGCCGACGATCACCAGCTTCGTCTGCCCCGACTACGCCAACAGCGGCGGTGGCATGTACTGGTGCGAGGTCACCTACTCCTCGTCGACGCCGGCCACGGTGACCTGGCCGAACGGTTCGCACAACACCTACTACACCGGTCGCTGCTCGCGTGGTAGCCGACCGACAGTGACCGTGTCGGTGGCCAATTCCGCCGGCTCGGTATCGAGCAGCCGGACTTTCAACTGTCCGAGCAATCCGATTCCGTGATCCACTGACCTGCTGCTCCACTGAAGACGGCCCGCAGGAGAGAGATCCTGCGGGCCGACGTTCACCGCGACGCCTGCATTTCCATGCGGCCGCGTCGCGACAACACCTTCATTTCGGCGTTGACTGCTGGAAATTCCGCAATGCGTCCTTTCTTTGCAGCGCACGTTGCGAACGCAGAAGCTGGATATCCCGAACGTCAGCGGCGCTTTTCCCCGCTTGCTCCGTCGCTTTTTTCTCCAGAGAAACCACCGCATTCTCAAGCGTTCCCGCAACGAAATACTTGTAGACATCGAGCAATGCGAGCTGACCGCGATACTCGCCCTCATCGATGGCGACCAGGATGCCCTTCAGGATTTCGTCGCGGTCGGCGTCCATCGTCGCGACGAGACTGCCGACATTCTTCTCGTACAGATAGCTCTTCTGGAACTGGGTGGAAACACCATTCACCAGGTTCGTTCCGAGCAGATAATGCTGTTTCACTCCCGCCGATCCCGTCAATCCACCCGCGATCGTCATCAGCAACGTGAGCGAGCCTGTTCCGGCGGATGAGTGTCTTGAATTCGCGAATATATCCTTTCGGAATTCGAAATAATTGGCGTCCACTGCGGATAGCAGCGTGGAAATATTCTGGTTGCGCCGCGCGACGATATTCGCGTCGCTGCTGTCAAGACTGCCGTTGGACAGAGTCACTACCGCATTCTTGATCGCCGCCTCGTCGGTCACAAGCGTGGAGGAAAATGATCGGTCTGGCGTGCCGCGCATCGTCGAAACGCATCCTGTGACAGCAAGCGCCGCGAATGCAAACACGATCGCTTTCAGGCAGGTCATTGTCATGTCGCGATCCTCCGATTGATCGGCCGCCGCAGAATGGGCTTCAACCACGGCACCACTTTGGCGCATGCGGCAACGCCGGAGAGGCTCGGATCGGAATCGGGCCGGGATCAATGGCGTGGCGCCACCACGTCATGACATGCATTGCCATCTTCGGCACTCACGATGCAATGGGTGCTGCATTGCCGCATCCTCGATGCCGTGTCTCGGGCCATGATGCAGGACGTACGTGTCCTGCCGCATGCTGGAGAGGACGACGCGCTTCACAGCAGACACATGCATGTCCACACAACACCACAGCCCCGCATCCGACACGGAGCGCTGAACGGCGGAGGCATGCTGTGGCATGCTCTTGCCCACCACCGAAAACGCGCAGGGAGACAGCGTATGGCGACGACATCGTCGAAAGCAGCGGCTTCGAAGCCGACCGCCTTCAAGCAAGCATCAGGGGCGCAAGCCGCGCCCACGAAATACGATGTCCACGGCATCATCCTTGATCTCGGCGAATCGCTGCCGGCGCCCGAGCGCGGAAAAATCCTGGCGCAATTGCGCGCCGAGGTGCCGGCGTTCGCAGCGCTGACCACGGCGAAATCGATGGCGCGACCGCTCGGAAAGGGCGCGAGCGATGTGTTGGTCGCCTTCCCGGAAGACAAACGCATCACGATCGCGAAAGCATGGAACGCGATCCATGCGCTGCAACAGCACCCGCTGGTCGCCGACTGCGAACCAGCGGTGGGCTATACGCTTCCGCCCGAGCCTTCGCGTTCGGCAGCGCGTTCCAGCAGCGGCGGCAACGAGGTCCATCTGCCCGCCTCCATGCCGCGCGACTGGTCGATCAAGTCCGTCGGCGCGAATCTCGCGCAGACGCGGTTCGGCGTAACCGGCGCTGGCGTGCGCGTGGGACATCCCGATACCGGCTACACCGCGCATCCGCAGATCGCGGGGCCTCGCCTGCGTATCGTGGACGGCTACGATTTCGTCGACGACAAGCCCGATCCGCGCGACCCGATGACCGGCATGCATCCCGGCCATGGCACCGCCACCGGCAGCGTGATCCTCAGTGCCAGCGCGCCCGATCTGTTCGGTATCGCACCGGGCGCCGAA
The DNA here is from genome assembly GCA_049296025.1 of Lysobacteraceae bacterium. GTDB lineage: Bacteria > Pseudomonadota > Gammaproteobacteria > Xanthomonadales > Xanthomonadaceae > Lysobacter_I. The sequence continues at coordinate 10,716 of JBAQRU010000208.1, forward strand.
CTGGTGCCGCTGCGGGTGTCGAGCTCGGTGATCCATTTCGGTTTCGACAATCTCGTGCAGGCGCTGTATCGCGCACGCGACCGCGGCTGCCACGTGGTGTCGATGAGTCTGGGTGGGCCGTGGGCCGGGCGTTCGCTGTCGCGCGCTGCCGATGCGCTCGTCGCCGATGGCATGATCCTGGTCGCCGCCGCCGGCAACCACACGAAGATGGTGATCTTCCCGGCCTTGCTCGACAGCGTGATCGCCGTGGCCGCGAGCAACGCCGACACCCGGCCGTGGAGCGGTTCGGCGTCGGGCGCGGCGATCGACATCACCGCACCGGGCGAATCGGTGTGGCGCGCGTATGCGTTCAAGAAAAAAGGCGTGCTGCAGTTCGATACCCAGCGCAGCTCGGGCACGTCGTACGCGACCGCCACCACTGCCGGTGTCTGCGCGCTGTGGCTGCAGCGCCACGGTGTCGCCGCATTGCGCGCACGCTACGGCGCGCGTCTCGCATCGGTGTTCACGACGCTGCTGAAGGCGCACTGCCGGCCGGTACCGGGCTGGAACACGGATCGCTATGGCCCCGGCATTCTCGATGCGGTCGGTCTGCTCGGCGCGGAGTTGCCGGCATTCGGCGGCGCGGTCAAGCGCAGCGCGCAGCATGTACCGACGCGAACGTCGGCGGCATCCGACTGGACGCGCCTGCAGCCGTATCTGCCGGAATTGTCGCCGAAGCAATTGGCGGCAGCGGTGACGAACATGTACGGCGCGGGTGTACGGCGCACTGCGCGCTCCGCGCAGACACCGCCGCCACCGCCGAGCCTGATC
>JBAQRU010000209.1:0-12899 GCA_049296025.1 Lysobacteraceae bacterium
GCGTCGGCGCGGCGCGCCAGCACGGTGACGTCGGCGCCGAGCAGCGCCAGTTCGTGCGCGGCGGCGCGGCCGATGCCTTCGGAGGCGCCGCAGACCAGCGCGTGTTTGCCGTTGAGGTTCAGATCCATGGAGTGTTGTCCTGTCAGCGTCAGTCGTCGCGGCCAGCATCGCTGGCGCGCATGAGTCGGGCGACGGCGCGGGCGCCGGCATCATCGCGCACGGCAAGATCTTCGTGTACCGCGCGCCGGTTGGCGGGCGGATGATTCTGGCTGAGCTTGAATTTCAGATCGATGCGGGTCGGCACGAAACGGAAGCCGACGATGCCGCGCAGTTGACTCCGGTGATCGTCGCGGCCCATCTCGAAGCACCAGTCGCGGCCGACGCGGGCTTCGAAACGTCGGCTGAGGCGGTCGACCAGATCGCCCAGCGCGGCTTCATCGTCATGGACATCGAGACGGCCGTGCAGATGCGCGACCGCGTAGTTCCAGGTCGGCACGCGGGCAGCGGCTTCCTTGTCCGGATAGACGCCCGGCGAGACGTAGGCATCGGGGCCGTGGACGATCACCAGAATGTCGCTGGCGTGCCGCGCCTGCGGATTGGGGCGCGCCCAGTGGCCTTCGATCAGCACCGCATCGCCATCGCGGCGGTACAGCACCGGCAGATGGCTTGCGAACGGCGCGCCGTCGGCATCGGTGCTGATCAAGGTCACGAACGGATGCGCATCGATCAACGCGTCCAGCGCGGCGAGATCGGTTCCGGCGAAGGCGCGGGGCAGGTACATGCGACGGTCTCGTGCGACGGTCTCGCCAGTGCTTAGACGCGTACGCCGAGGGTCCGGATCATCTGTCCGCGCAGCTGGTCGTCGTGTTCGGCCTGCGGCGGCGCGATCTCGGCCATCGTGAAGCCGCGCTCCAGCGCGTCTTCTTCGTCCAGTCCATCCAGAGAGACGAACTCGGCATCCATCAGCGCGGCGCGTGCGGTGTCCTCGCTGTCGTAGGCGAGGGTGTTGCCGTCGCTGTCGAAGACTTCGGCGGTGCCGGCCTCGCGGACGCGCAACCGCGCCCACACGATGGTGCGGCCAAGGCTGGCGAGCCACCATGTTTCGTTGATGCCGTGGTCCGGCGCGTCGGCGGCAGCGTTCATGACGATGCCGCCGACCACAGCCACAGGATGCCGGCCGTGAACAGTCCGATCAGGATCGTCGCCAGCGACACTCTCGCGGGCGTCGCGAGACCGTCGAGATTACGGTCCTTGGCGCTGCGATAGCCGCCGTCGAGCAGCCACCACAAGGTCACCGGATGGACGAATCTCGGCGAAGACAGCGCCGCGAGCATGTCCGGCTGACGATCGCGCAGATGCACCAGGGCCAGTGGCCAGAAGATCACGAAGGCGGTCGCGCCGGCGATCGCCAGCGCCACGAAAACCAATGCGAGGAAAAGGATCATCAGAACTCCGCGTGCCCCGGCGCGCGCGGGAACGGAATCGCGTCGCGGATGTTGTTGAGGCCGCAGACGTAGACCACCAGACGCTCGAAGCCCAGGCCGAAGCCGGCGTGCGGGACGGTGCCGTAGCGGCGGAAGTCGCGGTACCAGCCGTAGTGCGAGGGATCGAGGCCGAACTGGGCGATGCGCGCGTCGAGCACGTCCAGCCGCTCCTCGCGCTGCGAACCGCCGATGATTTCGCCAATGCCCGGCGCCAGCACGTCCATTGCGGCCACGGTCCTGCCGTCGTCGTTGAGACGCATGTAGAACGACTTGATGTGCTCGGGATAGTTCATCACCACCACCGGACGGCCGACGTGGGTTTCGGTCAGCCAGCGCTCGTGCTCGGTCTGCAGGTCCAGGCCCCATTCGACCGGAAATTCGAACTTCTGCTTCGAATCCTGCAGCAGCTTCACCGCATCGGTGTACTGGATGCGCTCGAATGGCGCGTTGACGAACGCCTCCATCCGGGTGATCGCGTCCTTCTGCACGCGCTCGGCGATGAACGCCATATCGTCGGCGCGCTCGCTCAGGACCGCGCGGAACAGATACTTGAGGAAATTCTCGGCGAGCGTGGCGTCGTCGTTGAGATCGGCGAACGCGATCTCGGGCTCGATCATCCAGAACTCGGCCAGATGGCGCGTGGTGTTGCTGTTCTCGGCGCGGAAGGTCGGGCCGAAGGTGTAGACCTTGCTCAGTGCGAGGCAGTAGCCCTCGACGTTGAGCTGGCCGGACACGGTGAGGAAGGCCTCTTTGCCGAAGAAATCCTTCGAGAAGTCGATGTTGCCGTCGGCGGTTTTCGGCAGGTTCATCATGTCCAGCGTGGAGATGCGGAACATCTGCCCGGCGCCTTCGGCGTCGGAGGTGGAGATGATCGGGGTGTTGACCCAGTAGAAACCGTTCTCGTGATAGAAGCGGTGGATCGCCTGCGCCAGACAGTGGCGGATGCGGGTGACCGCGCCGAACAGGTTGGTGCGCGGGCGCAGATGGGCGACTTCGCGCAGGAATTCCAGGGTGTGCGGCTTGGGCTGGATCGGGTAGGTTTCCGGGTCTTCGACCCAGCCGACCACTTCGACTTCGGTTGCCTGGAGCTCGAAACTCTGGCCCTTGCCCTGCGAGGCCACCAGGGTGCCGGTGGCGACCACCGCGCAGCCGGCGGAGAGACGCTTCACTTCGGTTTCGTAATTCGACAGCGCGTCGGTGGCGACGATCTGGATCGGCGCGAAGCAGGAGCCGTCGCTGACCTGCACGAAGCTCAGCGCGGTGGAATCGCGGCGGGTGCGGACCCAGCCCTTCACGGTGACTTCGGTGCCGATGCCGGCCGTCCCGGCCAATGCTTCTTTTACGCTGCTGAACGCCATTGCCTTGATTTCCCGCGCCGTCGCGCCGATATGGAATGAGTCCGCAAGTTTAACTGAGGCTACAATCCCGCACATGGCTATTTCCCTCGCTCCCGCCGCCCTGCAACGCGTTCAGGGCTATCTCGTCGACGCGCCCGACGCCCTCGGCCTGCGTTTCGGCGTGAAACGCACCGGCTGCTCCGGCTGGAGCTATGTGGTCGATCTGGCCCGCGAAGCCAAACCCGGCGACGCGGTCAGCGAACAGGGCGGCATCCGTATCTTCATCGATGCCGACAGTCTGCCGCTGGTCGACGGCACCGAGATCGATTTCCTCAAGCAGGGCCTGAGCGAGCAGTTCGTGTTCCGCAACCCCAACGTCAAGGCCGAGTGCGGCTGCGGCGAGAGCTTCACCACCGACGCCGACCGCGCGGCCTGATCGGGCTTCAACGGCAGGCCACGCCTGACTTCCGCCATATCCGTGGATGCTTGCCACGGAGGGCCTGTTCAACGCTATCAGGATAGGTCACGTTGCTTCCCTCTGGCCGCCAGGTGGTTGTGCGTGGCGCTGCGACAGGCTGGCCGCCTGTTCAAGCCGCGCGCGGCCGCATGGCGGCCAGAGGGAAGAAGCAACCCGAAGGGCCGCGATTGAGTCCGCGCGGTACTGCGTCATCACTCGGGCATGTATCGACATACATTTCCTCATTCTTCCTTGTCCCGCACGCACTCAATCGCGGCGGGACCTATCCCGATAGCGTTGACAGGCCCTAGACTCCGGGCATTGTCCGCGTCGGAGTTCTGCATGATCCGCCCAATGACCCGCCTCATGATCCGAGGTCTGTTGCGCACTGCTTCGCTCGCGGCCGTGTTCCTTGTCGCGGGTAGCGGCGCCCCGCAGGTTCAGGCGCAGCAGACCGACGAAGCCAAGCGCCTCGATGCGTTCTTCGCCGAAGAGTGGGAGCGCGGACTGCGCGAGAATCCGGAATCGGCCTCGTTCGAAGGCGACCGCCGCTACAACGACCGCTGGTCCGACAACAGTCTCGAAGCGATCGCCGCCAGCGAGGCCGCCGACCGCGAGGCGCTGGCGCGATTGAAACGCTTCGATCGCAGCAAGCTCGGCGCCGCCGATCAGCTGAACTACGACACCTTCCTGTGGCTGCTGGAAAAGACCGTGCAGCGCCAGCGGTTTCGCGAATACCTGCAGCCGATCAGCCACCAGGGCGGCGTGCAGACCGCCGACGGACTGGTCGAAACGCTCGCGTTCAAGGACGTCCGCGATTACCGCGACTGGCTGGCGCGGATGCGTGCGTTGCCCGAAGTGATCGACCAGACCATCGCGCTGATGCGCGAAGGTGTGAAGGCCGGCAATGTGCCGCCGCGAGTGTTGATGCAGCGCGTGCCTGCGCAGATCGCCGCGCAGATCGTCGACGATCCGGCCGCCAGTCCGTTCTATCGGCCGTTCGCGAAATTCGCGGCCGGCGTGCCCGAATCCGAGCGCGCGGCGCTGCAGGCGGAGGCCCGCAAGGTCATCTCCGAACGGATCGTGCCGGCATACCGCAAGCTGCAGACCCATTTCAACGACGCCTATCTGCCGAAGACCCGCACGGGCATCGCAGTGGCGGATCTGCCGGACGGCAAGGCCTATTACGATTTTCTCGCCAGCGACTACACCACCACCGATCTGGGCGCCGACGCGATCCATGCCATTGGCCTGAAGGAAGTCGCGCGCATCCGTGCCGAGATGGAGAAAGTCAGAGCCGAAGCCGGTTTCCGGGGCACGCTGCCGGAATTCTTCACCTTCCTGCGCACCGATCCGCGTTTCTTCGAGACAACGCCGGAGGCGCTGCTCACCCACTATCGCGCGATCGCCAAGCGGATCGATCCCGAGCTGGTCAAGGTGTTCCGGACCATTCCCCGCCAGCCCTACGGCGTGCGGCCGATTCCGGACACCATCGCACCGGACACCACCACCGCCTATTACCAGCAGGGCGCCAGCGACGGCAGCCGCGCGGGGTTCTATTACGTCAATCTCTACAAACCGGACATGCGCCCGATCTGGGAAATGATGCCGCTGTCGCTGCACGAAGCGGTGCCGGGCCACCACTTCCAGTTCGCGCGCGGCCTGGAATTACCGGATGCGCCGATGTTCCGCCGCACCGCGTACTTCGTGGCTTACGGCGAAGGCTGGGGCCTGTACGCCGAACAGCTCGGCTACGACATGGGCCTGTACGACGATCCCTACGACCGCATGGGTCAGCTTGCCTACGAAATGTGGCGCGCAGTGCGGTTGGTGGTCGATACCGGCATGCACGCCAAGGGCTGGAGCCGCGAGCAGGCGATCGCGTATTTCAAGGACAACGCGCCGAAGACCGACCAGGACATCGTCAACGAGATCGACCGCTACATCGGCACGCCGGGGCAGGCACTGGCCTACAAGATCGGCCAGCTGAAGATTTCCGGGCTGCGCGCGCGCGCCGAACAGGCGATGGGCCCGAAGTTCGATCTGCGCGATTTCAACGACGCCGTGCTTGAGACCGGCTCGGTCCCGCTGGAAACGCTGGAGCGGCATATCGATGCATGGATCGCGGCGCGGCGCTGACTATGCCGTGGGAGTGGCGGCGGCCGCGATGATTTGCAGCAAATCTTTCCGCTGCCTGTCGCGGATTCCGTCGCTCCCACAAGGATAGGTTCTACCGCACCGGCTTCAGCACCAGATCCTGGAAATCGAAGCTGAAATCGGTGTTCGGCGAGATCGCCTGCATCCCGGCTTCGCGGACCTTGCCGTCGACGTCCAGCGTGAAGTTCACGAAGGCATCCGCGTTGAGCCAACGTTCGTCCCAGCGCACGATGAAGGTGTCGTGCTGCCAGTGGCTGAGCGTACCGGTCAGCGAAGGCGTGCGTGAGAATTTGATCCGCAAGGCGTCGCCTTCGCGGAGAATCGAGACATCGCCGTACCAGGCGTCCCGATACGTACCGGCATAAGCCACGAGCGGCAGTGAGGGGCGCGAATTCTTGACCCGCGCGGTTTGATGTGCAGCCCAGGATGTATCGGCCTTTTCGCGCGATTTCGCCAGCGCCGCACCGTAGGCCGCGTTCCAGTCGGTCTTCGGCGCATTCATATAGGCATCGAGCACACGCAGGGTGATGGCGTGGAAGGCGCCGCCGAGCTCGGCGTTGGTCAGCACGACCACGCCGAGCTTGTGCTCCGGCACCAGGGTCAGCCGCGACACCATGCCCGGCCAGCCGCCGGTGTGCCAGACCAGTTTGCTGCCACGGTAGTCGGACAGCATCCAGCCCTGGCCGTAGGCAATGAAATTCGGCTTCGCCGGCTGCAGCTCGGGCACCGAGGGCTGCGGCACCGGTATCGGCGTGATCGCCGACCACATCTGCTGCTGGGTTTTTTCCTGGAACAGGCGCTGTTCTGCGCCGGCGGCATCCCGATACGCGCCGCCGGCCAATTGCAGCCGCATCCATCGGGCCATGTCGTGGGCACTGGCGTAGATGCCGCCAGCCCCGGAGACGTTGTGCCACGACAACTGCGGTGCAGGCAGCAGGTCCTTGTCATCGGCCAGCGCATAGCCTGTCGCTGCATTGTCGCCGGGTTTCAGGGCATCGCTGTTGTAGCGGGTCTCCATCATGCCCAGTGGCACGAAGACACGGGTCCGCAGGAATGCCTCGAACGCTTGCCCGCTGACCTGTTCCACCACCAGCTGCGCCACGCCGTACAGAATGTTGTCGTAGGCATAGCGATCGCGGAACGAGCCGGTCAACGGGACATGACGCAGGCGCCGCGCCACCTCTTCGCCGGTGTATGTAGTCGTAGGCCAGTAGAGCAGGTCGCCCGCACCCAGTCCGAGCCCGCTGCGGTGCGCCAGCAGATCGCGTAGACGCATTTCCCGGGTCACGTACGGATCGGCCATCTGGAACCAGGGCAGGTGATCGACCACGCGGTCGTCCAGACTCAGCTTGCCGTCCTCGGCCAGCATGTTCAGCGCGGTGGCGGTGAAGGCTTTGGTATTGGAGGCGATGGCGAACAGCGTGTGGGCATCGACCGGCGCCTTGCCCAGTTCGCGCTCGCCCCAGCCGCGTTCGAATACGATTTCGCCGTCCTTGACCACCGCCACCGCGATCCCCGGGACCTCGAACGTCTTGCGCACGGATTCGATATAGGCGTCGAAATCCGCGAGCTGGCTGGGTAAGGCGGCCCCGGTCGTTGGGGTGGGGTCGGACGCCCGAGTCGGCGCAGCGGCAGCGAATCCACCGGCCATGAACAGCGCCAGCCAGATCGCACGGATCCAGGCGCGGCGGCGATGCGACATCGGGAGCAGTGTGGGCATACGCGGTGCCTGTCGGGTCGGGGTGATGGCCGACAACTATCCCGTATCCGCTGCCAAGTGGCATCCCCAGTTCTGGTCCGGATTCATGAGTTTGCGCCCAAGTCCTTGAACTGCCATACTTTCCGGCTCCTTCGCCTCCGGCGGAGGACCTTGCCCTACCGTCGCCGTTATCGATCAATCGATCCGGCGTCGCGGGGGCTTTCGGTAGGCAATTCCGCCTGTCGATATCCACAAGGACACCACCATGCGTCATTACGAAGTCGTCTTCATGGTCCACCCGGACCAGAGCGAACAGGTGCCGGCAATGATCGAGCGCTACAAGTCGCTCGTCGAATCCGGTAGCGGCACGATCCACCGTCTCGAAGACTGGGGCCGCCGCCAGCTCGCCTATCCCATCCAGAATCTGGTCAAAGCCCATTACGTGATGATGAACATCGAGATCGGTCTCGATGTTCTCAACGAACTGGTCGACACCTTCCGTTTCAACGACGCCATCCTGCGTCACCTCGTGATCAAGCGCGACGGCCCGGATACCGAGCAGTCCCTGATCATGAAGAACAAGGACGACAAGGATAAAGCGGACAAGGGCGATCGTCGCCGCCGCGACGATGATGGCGCCATCGGCATTGCCGACAGCGACGACATTGCCGATTCCGCCGATTCCGTCGAAGCCTGAGGAGACCACCCATGTCCAAGTTCTTCCGCCGCCGCAAGTTCTGCAAGTTCACCGCCGAAGGCGTGAAAGAGATCGACTACAAGGATCTCAACACCCTGCGCCAGAACCTCACCGAGAACGGCAAGATCGTGCCGAGCCGCATCACCGGCACCAAGTCGAAGTACCAGCGCCAGCTCGCGACCGCCGTCAAGCGCGCCCGCTTCCTCGCGCTGATTCCGTACACCGACAACCACAACGTCTGATCTTTGCGGTCGCGCGCTTGACGGCGTCGCGGCCCGCAACGAACTGTCATTGAACACACTGTCATTCGGACAGCCACCCGCTGCGGCGCGCGTTTCATCCACGGCGCGCACCGCTAACGAATACGGAACCACCCATGAAACTGATTCTTCTGCAGAAAGTCGTAAACCTCGGCGGCTTGGGCGACCAGGTCGACGTCAAGCCGGGCTACGGCCGCAACTTTCTTGTCCCGCAGGGCAAGGCCGTGCCGGCCACGGCTGCCAACGTCGCGATGTTCGAAGCCAAGCGTGCCGACTACGAAGCCAAGGCCAAGTCGCTGTCCGACGACGCCGAATCGCGTCGCAGCCGCCTCGACGGTGTCAGCGTCACGATCAAGGCCAATGCGTCCACCGAAGGCAAGCTGTACGGTTCGGTCGGCCCGCGCGATATCGCCGAGGCCCTCACCGCCGCCGGTCACAAGGTCAACAAGTCCGAAGTGGTCATGGGCGAAGGCGCGTTGCGTTACACCGGTGAACATGACGTCCTCGTGCACCTGCATGCCGATGTCGAAGTCACGGTCAAGGTAGTCATCGAGCCGGAAGCCGCGTAAACGCAACTTCCACGCTGCGATTGAACGGGCGCCGCGAGGCGCCCGTTTTGTTTTCGGCATTGTCCGGTCGCGGCCAGTGAGATGATGGGAGGGTAAGAAATCGGACTTATCCACAGGTTGTTGCATCGCGAACCCACAGGCCAGGCGCATACGATGGCCGGTAGCACTACTTACAACGGCAGTCCCCGGAGTATCACGTCCCCATGGCTTTCCGCCCCAATGCCTACGGCGACAACCGCCGCCGCGACACCTTCGGCGACAGCCGCGTGGAGCAGTTGCGCATCCCGCCGCAGTCGATCGACGCCGAACAGGCGGTCATCGGCGGCCTGATGCTGGCACCGGACGCCTTCGACCGCATCGCCGACCGGCTCAACGAAGAAGACTTCTATCGTCGCGATCACCAGCTGATCTATCGCGCGATCCGCGAACTGGCCGAAAAGAGCCGGCCCTACGACGCAGTCACGTTGGGCGAATGGTTCGAGTCGCAGGGATTGTCCGAGCAGGTTGCCGGCGGCGCCTATCTGGTCGAGCTGGCCAGCACCACGCCCTCGGCCGCCAACATCACCGCCTATGCCGAAATTGTCCGCGACAAAGCGATCCTGCGGCAGTTGATCGATGCCGGCACCGGCATCGTCAACGACGCCTTCCAGCCGGACGGACGCGACAGCGACGAGATCCTGTCGAAGGCCGAAAAGGACGTGTTCGCGATCTCCGAGGCGCGCTCGCAGGGCCGCACCGATTTCGTCGCGATCAACAAGGCGATGGCCGAAGCCTTCGACGTCTTGCAGACCCGTTATCAGAACGGCGGCAGCGTCACCGGCTTGCCGACCGGCTACACCGAATTCGACGAAATGACCGCCGGCCTGCAGCCGACCGATCTGGTGATCCTCGCCGCGCGTCCGGCAATGGGCAAGACCACGTTCGCGCTGAATATCGCCGAGCACGCCGCGATCAAGACCAAAAAACCGGTTGCGGTCTTTTCGATGGAAATGTCCGCCTCGCAGCTCGCGCTGCGTCTGATCTCGGCCAACGGACGCGTCAACGCCACCCGCTTGCGTACCGGTCAGCTCGAAGACGAGGACTGGAGCCGGGTCAGCAGCGCGATCCGCATGATCAAGGAAACCAAGATATTCATCGACGACACCCCGGGTCTTTCGCCGGAGGGTCTGCGCGCGAAAGCGCGCCGTCTGAAGCGCGAACACGGCTTGGGCCTGATCGTCATCGACTATCTGCAGCTGATGGCAGTGCCCGGCAACAGCGAAAACCGCGCGACCGAGATTTCGGAAATCTCGCGCTCGTTGAAAGGGTTGGCGAAAGAACTCAACGTCCCGGTGATCGCGCTTTCGCAGCTCAACCGCTCGCTGGAAACGCGTGCCGACAAACGCCCGGTGATGGCCGACCTCCGTGAATCCGGCGCCATCGAGCAGGACGCCGACATGATCGTCTTCATCTACCGCGACGATTACTACAACAAGGAGAATTCACCGGACAAGGGCCTGGCCGAAATCATCATCGGCAAACAGCGCAACGGCCCGACGGGTTCATTCAAGCTCAAGTTCTTCGGCGAGTACACGCGGTTCGATAATCTTGCGTTCGATTCGGTGGGGAGTTTCGAGTAGCGTGATGTTGAAACGGAAGCGATGAGGCTTTCGAGCGCCGATTGACCCCGGCTTGGCTCCCAGCGCAGACTGCGAATGCCCCGGGCGGGGCAGGGGTTTCGCCGACACCAGCGGCTTCAGGCAGGCCGCGCCAAAGGGGGCATTCATGGATGTATCCGAAGACGTATTCGCGCACATCGGCCGCAATTACGACTACTACCCGAACACCGCGCTCCAGCTCTGCGCGATTTCCTATGATGGGCTTCACGAAATTCCGATCGAGGTCGCGTCGTCGACCGGATTGACGGTGGTCTGGGGGCCGGTGGAGCTGCGCGACTGGGACGGCATTTCCTACAGCCGCGCCTTCGTCGCAGGCGACGCGACCACCGGCGAGTATTTCGCGGTGATTCGCGGTACCAATTTCGAGAGTCTGGAAAGCTGGTTGAAGCAGGACTTCGATCTCGACAAGGCCGTGCCTTTCGGCGAACTGCCGGGCGGCCCACCGAACGTGCCAGCGGATGCGCTGATCTCCAAAGGCACGTTCAACGGCATGTCCGACTTGCTGCGTCTGCGCGATCCGGACAGGGGCGACACCTCGCTGCTCGAATATCTGGATGCGCTGAAGCCTCGTTACCTCTACGTGACCGGGCACAGCCTCGGCGGCACGCTCACGCCGACGCTGTTCGCGTATCTCAACGCGATGTTGTACGGCGGCAAGCCGGTCTGGAACATGGCGCTGTGGTCGTTCGCGGGCCTCACTGCGGGCGGAGCCGGCTTCAACGATTACTTCAATGCGATGCTGCCGAACCATCAGGGCTTCCAGTGGCGCATCCAGAACGGCCTGGATATCGCACCGCTGTGCTGGTGGTCGTTCGGCGGCATCCAGCAGATCTACGTGCCGCACGGGCTGCACTGGGATTTCGTCGAGAAGGATCTGGTCGCAGACCTGTTCCGCGATGCCAGCCAGTCGGGGCTCGTCTACGCGCATCCGCAACCGGGACTTCTGCTGCCGGGCACGTTCGACAGTGAATTCCCGGATAGCGACGTGTGGGGCGGACAGGCGTTGCATCAGCATCATCCAGCGACGTATCAGGCGCTGGTGAAGGCACGATATCCCAGCGCCTGACGCTGCGACAGACCGGTTGCCCCAGACCTGCCCCAAGTGCGCACAAGCTCCAAAGTTGACATCGGATTCAGCCGGGCAACAAAAAGGCCGGCCCCCTGTTTTGATGGGGATTCCGGCCTTTCCGGGACTGCTTTGGAGCTTGTATGGGGGCGCGCCATCGCGCGGAATCCGTGGCCGGTCATTTCGTCTTTGGCGAACCCCATGCACCGCAGTTCCAGATACGAACCGCCGCCATCTGGAAGTCGCTGCGGTTTGTCGGTGGGCTTCGCTTTGCGGATGGCGATATCGGTGAGCGGCATTGGGGGCAACTCGTCGCGGCTATGGGTCAGTTGCCCCCATTGTTGCCCCCAGTTGCCCCCCGGATTGCAATACCCATCATCGGACAGCATCGGCCACAAAAAAGGCCAGAACCCTTGATATTGCTGGGGATTCTGGCCTGATCTGGACTGCTTTGGAGCTTGAAATGGTGGAGGTGGGGGGAATCGAACCCCCGTCCGAAAGCGCGCGATCTCTGGTACTACATGCTTAGCACGACGTTCGTTCTCGGCTGACGGCAACACGACGTGCGAAGCACACCGCCAGACACACCCGCTTTGTTTAAACACCGGTTGACGGGTCGCCGCCGGAGCCTGTTCCGTGATAATGACCCTACATCCACGAGCACGGGCACAAGTGGGTTCGGGGCTTACGCCTTAAGCGGCGAGAGCGTAGTTGTCGTCGTTGGCAACTAAGTTTTGCAGCTGGATTAGCGAGGAAAGCTACCCCCTCGGCATGCACCAGTGGACGTTGCTACTCCCGTCGAAGCCAAGTGCACCCCCGGGGAAGTCGATACCACTGACGACCCCAGTATGGGGCCGGGCAGGGGTGGGTTCAAGCATCATGCGAACAGATGGAGGCGCTCTCAAGCGTCCTTGTTATGCCGACGCATGGTGCGCTGCTTCTCGCGTGCCCAGTCGCGGTCCTTGGAGGCTTGGCGCTTGTCGTGATCCTGTTTGCCCTTGGCGAGCGCAATTTCGAGTTTGACCTTGTTGCCTTTCCAGTACATCGCGGTCGGCACGATGGTGTAACCCTCGCGCTGCACTTTGCCGATCAACTGGTCGATCTCGCGCCGGTGCAACAGCAGCTTGCGGGTGCGGCGGTCATTGGCGACGACATGGCTGGATGCCTGGATCAGCGGGGTGAACTGCGCGCCGATCAGAAAGAGCTCGCCGTGCTGGATCAGGGCGTAACCGTCGGTGATGTTGGCGCGACCGGCGCGGATCGATTTCAACTCCCAGCCCTGCAGGGCCAAGCCTGCCTCGTGACGTTGTTCCAGGTGGTACTCGTGCCTGGCGCGTTTGTTCAGGGCAATCGTCTTGGTAACGGGCGCACTCTTGCCCGCCTTGTCGCCTGCCTTTGCCTTATCCTTACCGACTTTCTGCTTGCTCATTCGTCGTATTGTCCCTGAAGCGGGGCAGGCTGGCGAGTCACCTCAGCGAGTCATACGCCTCATGCCGGTCATCCAACGCTCCGCTC
>JBAQRU010000210.1:0-18157 GCA_049296025.1 Lysobacteraceae bacterium
GGATCCATGCGGACGTCGAACCGCGCCAGACGGATACAGGAGTCGCCGCAAAGACGAACGCGCCGCCGCGCGTGTCGGCGGTGAACTGCCCGGGTTATTTCGCTGCTTCAAGCATCAGCAGCGGGTCGATGCGGACGTCAAACCAATTCATCCCCCAATGCAGATGCGGCCCGGTCGCCCGCCCAGTCGCGCCGACCGCACCGAACACCTGCCCTTGTTCGACACGATCGCCCACCTTCGCGTCGATGCGCGACAGGTGCAGGAAACTGGAGCTGACGCCGGCGCCATGATCGATCACCACCGTGCCTCCGGTGAGATACAGCGACGGCGATGCGAAGGTGACGATGCCGGCGGCGGGCGCTTTGACCGGGGTGCCGTTCGCGGCAGCGATATCCATACCCGAGTGCGGCGATTTCGGAGTGCCGTTGTAGACGCGCTGGTTGCCGAAGCGGCCGCTGATGCGGCCCTGTACCGGCCAGATGAAGGCTTGCGCGAAATCCTCGCGCGGATCGTCGCGCGTGCGCACCTCTGCGACGGAGGATTGCTCGCGTGCGATGCGCGCGGCGATCTCGGGCGGTGGATTCACCGTGTCCGGAGGCACGCCGTTGATGGTCTCGATCGGCCAGTCGCGCGGCAGGATATTCACGCTGTACTGTTTTTTCCCAGCGACCGGCTCATTCACGGTGATCGTCACCGGACCGGTGGCATCGCGTCCGATCGCGAACACGAAGCGTCCGTTCGGCGAGACGCGCAGAGGGCGGTCGCCGTATTGCACGCTGGCGCCGGGGTCGGTGGTGCCGACGATCATCGAGCCTTGCTGCACGGCTGTCGGCAGTTCGGTTTGCCGATAGGGCAGGATCGAGGCGGGTGGTGGTGCCGAAGCGGTTTGCGTCGCAGGCGTCGTTGCGCTGCTGGTCGAAGGTGTCTTCGTCCGCGCGCTCGTCGTGGCGCATGCGGCGAGAGTCAATGCCAGCACTGCGGAAAGCGGTGCGAATGTCGTCGTTGCGCGTCTCATCGGTCGAACTCCAGACGCATGCCGCGCGGTTCGCCGACCAGTTGTCGCCCGTCCCAGACGAGGTGGCCGTTGACCCAGGTCGAGGCGATGCGCGAGCCGAAGGTGGTGCCCTCGAACGGCGACCAGCCGCATTTCGACAGCACCTGTTCGCGCTCCACCGTGAACGGCGTGTCGTCGATCAGGACCAGATCGGCGCGATAGCCTTCACGCAGGAAGCCGCGTTCCTTCACGTCGAACAACTGCGCTGGGGCATGCGCGAATTTCTGCACGACCTGCGCGGTGCTCAGCCGTCCTTCGTGCACGCATTGCAGCGCGGCGTTCAGCGCGAACTGCACCAGCGGCAGGCCGCTCGGCGCGCGCAGGTACGGGTGCTGCTTTTCTTCCAGCGTATGCGGTGCGTGATCGGTGGCGAGCACGTCGATCGTGTCCTCGGCCAGCGCGCGGATCAGCGCTTCGCGGTCATCGGGGTTCTTGATCGCGGGATTGCATTTGATGAAGTTGCCAAGCCGGGCGTAATCGCTGCGGTCGAAGCGCAGGAAATGGATGCAGGTCTCGGCGGTGATGCGCTTGCGGCTGCCGTCGGCGCGGATCAGCGGGCCGCGTTCGAACAGCGCGAGTTCGTCCGCAGTCGAAATATGCAGCACGTGCAGGCGCGCGTCGTGCTTGCGCGCGAGCGAGATCGCCAGCTCGGTCGATTTGACGCAGGCCGCACGCGAGCGGATCTCGCCATGGAACTCCACGGGGATGTCGTCGCCGTATCGTGCGCGGTACTTCGCAAGCTCCGCGTCGATCATCGGGGTGTCTTCGCAGTGGGTGATGATCGGCGTCGGCGCGTCGCGGAACACCGCATCCAATACCGCAGGATCGTCCACCAGCATGTTGCCGGTGGAGGCGCCCATGAAGATCTTCACGCCGGGGGTGGTGAGTGGATCGATCGCGCGGATGTCGTCGATGTTGCCGGTGCTGGTGCCCATGTAGAAGCCGTAGTTGCCCCAGGCGCGACCGGCGGCCCGCCGGTACTTGTCCTCCAGCGCATCGCGGTCCAGCGTCGGCGGGCTGGTGTTGGGCATGTCCATGAAGCTGGTGAGGCCACCGGCCACCGCCGCCGCCGACTCGGTCGCCATATTGCCCTTGTACTCCAGGCCCGGTTCGCGGAAATGGACCTGGTCGTCGATCATGCCCGGCAGCAGCCGGCTGCCGTCGGCGTCGATGACGATCTCGCCCGGGCGTGCGGCCAGGCCGCTGCCGATGGCCTCGATCCGGCCGTCGACGAAGCGCAGGTCGCCGTCGAACTCCCGGCCCTCGTTGACCAGGCGGGCGTTGACGATGAGGGTGGGCGGGTGATTGGTCATTTCGGGGCGCTCGGGTCGGGGTGGGGCGGCTGCCCGGGGCCTGGCGGTACGGGGTCGTGCCCGCCGGGGCACAGGGGGTGGCAGCGCGACAGGCGCTTGGCGGTCATCCAGCTGCCCTTGAGGGCGCCGAAACGCTGGATCGCCTCCATCGAGTATTCCGAGCAGGTCGGAACGAAGCGGCAACGCTGGCCGAGCAGGGGGCTCACCCACCGTTTGTAGAAGCGGAGTGCGGCGATCAGTAGACGGTCGATCAAGTGCGGAATCCAGCGGGGGATGCGGCGGGCGGGCCTCGCGCGAATGCGAGGTTGCTGCTGCAGTCTTGGCAGGGTATAACAGCCCGCTTTCCCGCCTCAAGGGAAGATACGAAGGATTCTCGGACGTGGCAGCAAAGAAACCCGAAAAAAAGGCCGTCAAACCACCCGCGAAAGCGGCCGCGAAGAAGCCTGCGGCCAAGAGCGCCGCGAAGCCGGCGGCCAAACCGGTCGCCAAGCCTGCGGCGAATAAGGCAGCGAAGCCGGCCGTCAAGGCCGTCGTTGCCAAGCCGGCCGCCAAGAAGCCTGTGGCCAAGCCAGCTGCGAAACCGGCCGCGAAGCCGGCGGTCAAGTCGGTCGCCAAGAAGCCCGCCGCCAAGCAGGCCGCAAAACCGGCAGCGAAGTCCGCCCCGGTCGCCAAACCCGCGCCAAAAGTCGAGGTGAAGGCCCCGGCCGTTGCCAAGCCTGCGCCCAAGGTCGAAGTGAAAACACCCGCCCCCAAAGCCCCGGTTGCCAAAGTGCCGGTCGCGAAGCCTGCGGCCAAGGTCGAGACCAAAGCGGCGGCCAAGCCTGAACCGGCCCCCGCATCGCCCAGGCACGATCCGAAGCCGGAGTCGGCCTCGTCGGTCAAACCGCCGAAGTCCGCTCCGCGCCCGACCCCCAACGACCCGGCCCCGAAAGCCGTCGTCAAACCTGCCGTGGTGGTCGCTCCGCGTCCCGCCGCCGGCAAAGTCGCGGTGGCGGTCACGTCCCGCCCTGCAACACCTCCCCCGAAAATCCAGGTGAAAGTGATTCCCTATAAAACCGACGACGCCACCGGCCGCCCGATTCTTCCCGCCGGCTACAAGCCCGCTGCGGACGAGGAATACATGAGCGCGCTGCAGCTCGAATATTTCCGCCAGCGTTTGCTGGGTTGGCGCGCCGATCTGATCGAGGAATCGAAGCAGACCATCGAGAACCTCAAGGACGAAGTGCGCGATGTCGGCGACGATGCCGAACGCGCCACCCGCGAAACCGAGAACTCGCTGGAACTGCGCACCCGCGACCGCTACCGCAAGCTGATCGGCAAGATCGACAGCACGCTCAAGCGCCTGGAAGCCGGCGAATACGGCTTCAGCGTCGACTCGGGCGAAGAGATCGGCCTGCACCGCCTCGAAGCCCGCCTCACCGCAGAGCGCACCATCGACGAACAGGAACGCTGGGAGCACTTGCAGAAGCAGCAGGGCGATTGATCGAAGCTGTTTCGGCGCAGAGAAAAAAGAGCCCCGCAATCCGGGGCTCTTTTCATTCGGGCGTGTTCAAACGCCTTTCGCCTCCCTCGCGCGCGAAGCGAGTCGCGGAGAATGCCTACTGCAAATCCCGCAGATTCAATCGCCGCAGGACCGGCAGTTTCCACGCGGTGAATCCGGTCACGCCCAGCGTCACGCAGCCACCGACGACGACGGCGGTGGTCAGCCCCAGCAGTTTCGCCATCGAACCGGCGTAGAACGCGCCGAGCTCGTTCGATGAGCTGATGAAAATGCTGTTGATCGACGACACCCGGCCGCGCATGTGGTCGGGCGTGGCCAATTGCAGAATCGTGGAGCGCAGCACCACCGACACGCCGTCGAACATGCCCGAGAAGAACATGCAGGCGACCGACAGCCACAGCGTTTTCGACAGGCCGAAACCGATGATGCACAGCCCGAAGCCGGCGACCGCGCACAGCATGTAGCGGCCAGCGTGGCGTTCGATCGGACGACGCGCCAGCCACAGCCCGACGATGACCGCGCCAGCGGCGGGTGCGCTGCGCAGCAGGCCCAGCGCTTCCGGCCCCGCATGCAGCACGTCCTTGATGAAGGCGGGCGCGAGCGACACCGCGCCGCCGAACAGCACCGCGAACATGTCCAGGGCCATCGCCCCCAGCATCACCGGCGTTGCGAACACGAAGCGCAGGCCCTCGCCGATGCTGGTGAAGATCGGACTGCGCTCGTGCGACAGCGCGGGTTCGGCCGCACGCAGTGTCGCCAGCGACAGCACCGCGCCGAACGCACACACTGCGCCAAAGGCGTATGCGGGGCCGGCCGGGATCGCGATGCCATCCGCGTATCCGCCCAGATGCTTGACGAAGCCGATCGCGCTGCCGCCGATCGCCGGACCCAGCACCAGCGCCGACTGGAATACCACGCTGCTGATGCCCGACCCGCGAGTGAACTGTTCGCGCGGCAGCACGCAGGCGAACAGGGTGTTGTAGACCGGGCCGAGGAACGAACGCACCGCGCCGGTGAACATGATCGCCGCGTAGATCAGCCACAGCCGCGAGCGCGCATCTTCCGCATCGCCGAACACCACGCCCCAGGCGATCAGTGCGAGCACGATCGGGGTCATGCCCAGACCGATGCAGGCGATGATGCCGAGCCGTCGTTTCGGCAGGTGATCGACCAGATAACCTGCGAACGGCGCCACGCAGAAGAACGGCAGCACTTCCGCAAGTCCGATCAATCCGAGTTTCCACGGATCGTTGGTGAGTTCGTACACATGCCAGCCCACCGCGACCGCCACGATCTGGTACGACAGGATTGTGGACAGCCGGTAGCCCATCAGGCCGAGAAACGCGCGGTTGCGCAGCGGCGGCGCGGGCTGCGGATGATCGCTGCCGATCATGCTCGCGAACGCCTGCGCATCAGTGCGTGCGCGCGCTGCGCTCGCGCAAAGCGTCCTGCGCGGTCGCCTTGATGAACGCGAGCAGCGCTGCGAGGCCGTTGTTGCGCGTTGGCGAGAGATGTTTGGCGAGACCGACATCGGCGATGTAGCGCGCGTCGGCGGCCATGATCTCTTCTGCGCTGCGGCCGGAATACACGCGCAGCGCGAGATACACCAGGCCCGAGACGATCGCCGAGTCGCTGGCGGCGGCGAAGTCGAGGCGGTCGGCGTCGCCGGAGGCTGCGATCCACACCATCGACTGGCAGCCATGCAGGCGATGCGTGTCGTTCTTCAGCGCGTCGTCCATCGGCGGCAGTTTGCGGCCGAGGTCGATCAGGTACTGGTAGCGCTCGGACCAGTCGCCGAAGAACGCGAATTCGTCGCGGATGGCGTCCTGGGCGTCGGCGGTGGTGGGTTCGAGGGGGAAGGTGGTTGAGGTCATGTGTGCTTGATGGCTCGTCGTCCCCGCGAAAGCGGGGATCCAGCGTCTTGGCTGTGTTGTTCTTTAAGTCGCTGGATCCCCGCTTGAGCAGACATTCGTCTGTTGAAGGCTGCGGGGATGACGAAGTTCGGTATCACGCCCGTTTCCAGCGCACACCCTGTGCGGTGTCTTCCAACAGAATGCCTTCGTCGGCCAGCTGTTTACGGATCGCGTCGGCGCGGGCGAAATCGCGGGCAGCCTTTGAAGTATTGCGCTCGTCGACCAGCGACTGGATGCGGGCATCGTCGTCGTTGGATGCGCCGCGCGCGAACCAGGCTTCCGGCGTCTGCTGCAGCAGGCCGAGGGCGATACCTGCGCCGAGGAGTTCGGACTTCAGCTTTGCGCGTTCGCCTGCGTCGTCGCTTCTGCGCGCTTCGCCAGCGATGCGCGCGATTTCCGCGAGCGCTTGCGGCGTGTTCAGATCGTCTTCGAGTATCGCTTCGATACCTGCGGAAATCGACGGCGTCGCCTCGACATCGGCCAGATCGCGCAACGTGCCGTACAGACGGTCCAGCGTGCGCAGCGATTGTTCGATCAACCCATCCGACCACTCAAGCGGCTGCCGGTAATGCGCCGACAGCAGCGCATAGCGCAGCGCTTCCGGCGGGTGTTCGCGGACCAGATCGTGGACGCGCTGGATGTTGCCGACCGACTTCGCCATCTTGCTGCCGCCGAAGTTCAGCATGCCGTTGTGCAGCCACCAGTTCGCGAAGATCCTGCCGCCGTGCGCGCATTCGCTCTGCGCGACTTCGTTTTCGTGATGCGGGAACTGCAGATCGACGCCGCCGGCGTGGATGTCGATGGTGTCGCCCAGATGCGCTTCGGCCATCGCCGAGCATTCGATATGCCAACCCGGGCGACCGACGCTCCACGGCGATTCCCAGCCGGGCAAACCTTCGGTGGAGGGTTTCCACAGCACGAAATCGCCCGGGTTGCGTTTGTACGGCGCTACTTCGACGCGCGCTCCGGCGATCATGTCCTCGGGATCGCGGCGCGACAGTTTGCCGTAGCCGGCGAATGTGTCCACCGCGAACAGCACGTGGCCTTCGGCGGCGTACGCATGTCCCTCCTCGATCAGGCGCTGGATCATCGCGATCATCTGCGGGATGTGCGCGGTCGCCGAGGGTTCGATGTCCGGCGCGAAATCGCCGCTGACGCCGAGTGCGGCCATATCGTCGCGATACGCGGCCGCGTACTTGTCGGTGATCGTGGCGATCGGGGTGCCGAGTTCCTTGGCCGCCGCGTTGATCTTGTCGTCAACGTCGGTGATGTTGCGCGCATAGCGCAGTTGGCCATAGCGGCGACGCAGCAGCGCGGCGAGTACGCCGAACACCACCGGACCACGGGCGTTGCCGATGTGCACGTAGTTGTAAACCGTCGGCCCGCAGACGTACATCGTCGGACAGGTCGGATCGAGCGGGGCGAACGGTTCGATCTGGCGGGTCAGACTGTTGTAGAGATGCAGGCTCATGGGGATGTCGACGCGAGGGGATGGGTCGATTCTAGCGGTCGCGGGACAGTCACGACAGCGGCGGTTCAGCATGCGGGCAGCCAAGGCCCTACACTGGTCGGCCGATGAATCCACCTACCGCCATCTCCCTGCATCGATTCGGCCTGCCGCTGCTCATGACAGTGGCGCTGGCTGTGCAGGCGCAGACCACGGTCATCCAGACGCCGAACGTGCGCACCGAGTACGCGCAAGTGCTGCGGGTCGAACCGGTCTATCAGACCCTGCGCGCCTACGCCGTCGAAGAACGCTGCGATCCCCCGGCCGAAGCCGGACAGCCCGGCCGGAACTGCCGTCCGCTGCGGGTGGAGCGCGAGTTCCAGCGACCGATCGCCTATGACGTCGACTACATCCATCGTGGCGTCAAATACCGATCCCGCATCCCCTACGACCCCGGCAAGCGCCTGCGTCTGAAGGTGTCGGTCACCCCCGACATCGACCCTGCGGACAAGCGCTGAGAGGCCGCCGGCAGAGGCTGCGGCGCTTGCAGCCGGTCCCGGCGCATGCGAGCATTCGACCCCTATGCAGAACGCGCAACCCCTCGCGATCACCAGCGCCCGGATGGCCTCCGGCATGACCTCGCGCGCGCGCCGACCGGAACCCCACACACCTGCTGGGTGATCCGGAACCGTCGTCATACGCTGCACCGACAAGATTCCACGATCAGGCCCGGCTCACCGCCGGGCCTGTCTGTTTGCGCCGTACTTTTTCCCACCGATCTTTCCTACCACCACCGCCGGGATCTTCCATGAAGCATTTCTTGAACACCCAGGACTGGAGCCGCGCCGAACTGGACGCCGCGCTTGCCGACGCCGCACGCTTCAAGCGCGAAAAACTGGGCGATGCGCTCAAGGGCAGGAGCATCGCGCTGGTGTTCTTCAACCCGTCGATGCGCACCCGCACCAGCTTCGAGCTGGGCGCATTCCAGCTCGGTGGTCATGCCGTGGTGCTGTCGCCGGGCAAGGATGCCTGGCCGATCGAGTTCGATCTCGGCACGGTCATGGATGGCGACACCGAAGAGCACATCGCCGAAGTGGCGAAAGTGCTCAGCCGCTATGTGGACCTGATCGGCGTGCGTGCGTTCCCGAAATTCATCGACTGGTCCGCCGACCGCGAAGACAGGGTGCTCAAGGGCTTCGCGAAATACGCGACAGTGCCGGTCATCAACATGGAAACCATCACCCATCCGTGCCAGGAACTGGCGCATGCCATGGCGCTGCAGGAACATTTCGGCACTTCGGACCTGCGCGGCAAGAAATACGTGCTGACCTGGACCTATCACCCCAAGGCGCTGAACACGGCGGTCGCGAACTCCGCGCTGACCATCGCCACGCGCATGGGCATGGACGTGACCTTGTTGTGTCCCACGCCGGACTACATCCTCGATGAGCGCTACATGCGCTGGGCCGAGCGGAACATCGCCGAAAACGGCGGTTCGCTGCAGGTGAGCCACGACATCGACAGCGCCTATGCCGGCGCCGATGTGGTCTATGCCAAGAGCTGGGGCGCGCTGCCGTTCTTCGGCAACTGGGAACCCGAGAAACCCATTCGCGACCAGTACAAGCACTTCATGGTCGACGAACGGAAGATGGCGCTCACCAACAACGGCGTGTTCTCGCACTGCCTGCCGCTGCGCCGGAACATCAAGGCCACCGATGCGGTGATGGACGCGCCGTACTGCATCGCCGTGAACGAAGCCGAGAACCGCCTGCATGTGCAGAAAGCGGTGATGGCTGTGCTCGCGAACCAATAATCCTCCCACGGAATTTTCACCATGAGCAACCAAGACATCGTCCTCGCCTTCTCCGGCGGCCTCGATACCAGCTTCTGCGTGCCCTATCTCAAGGAGCGCGGCTGGAACGTGCATACCGTGTTCGCCGATACCGGCGGCGTCGATGCCGAAGAGCGTGCCTTCATCGAACAGCGTGCGCAGGAACTGGGCGTCGCCTCGCATCTCACCATCGATGGCGGTCCGGCGCTGTGGGACGGTTTCGTGAAGCCGTTCGTCTGGGCCGGCGAGGCGTATCAGGGACAATATCCGCTGCTGGTCTCCGATCGCTATCTGATCGTCGACGCCACCCTGGCGCGCGCGGACGACCTGGGCACGAAAACCATCGCCCACGGCTGCACCGGCATGGGCAACGACCAGGTGCGTTTCGATCTTGCGGTGAAATCCAGCGGCGATTACGTCATCGTCGCGCCGATCCGTGAAATCCAGAAGGAACACACCCAGACCCGCGCCTACGAACAGGCCTATCTGGAAGAACGCGGCTTCGGCGTGCGCGCCAAGCAGAAGGCGTACACGATCAACGAAAACCTGCTCGGGCTGACGATGTCCGGCGGCGAGATCGATCGCTGGGAAGCGCCGGGCGAAGGCGCGCGCGGCTGGTGCGCGCCGCGCAGCGAATGGCCGGAAGTGCCGCTGCAGGTCACGCTGCGTTTCGTCAACGGCGAAGCGGTGGCGCTCGATGGCGTCCAGATGCCGGGCG
The DNA here is from genome assembly GCA_049296025.1 of Lysobacteraceae bacterium. Classification (GTDB taxonomy): domain Bacteria; phylum Pseudomonadota; class Gammaproteobacteria; order Xanthomonadales; family Xanthomonadaceae; genus Lysobacter_I. The sequence continues at coordinate 9,778 of JBAQRU010000210.1, forward strand.
CGCAGATCCTCGCGCAGCTCAACGCGCTGTTCGCGCCCTACGGCGTCGGCCGGGGGATGTATACCGGCGATACCACCATCGGCCTCAAGGGGCGGATCGTGTATGAAGCGCCGGGCCTCACCGCGCTGCTGGTCGCGCACCGCGCGCTGGAGGAAGCGGTGCTGACCAAGCAGCAGAACCGCTTCAAGCCCGATGTCGCGCGCAAATGGGTGGAACTGGTCTACGAAGGCTTCTATCACGACCCGCTGAAGACCGATCTCGAAGCATTTCTCGGCTCCTCTCAGGCGATGGTCAACGGCGAGATCGTGATCGAAACCCGTGGTGCCCGCGTCGATGCCGTCGCGGTGCGTTCGCCGCATCTGCTCAATGCCAAGGGCGCGACCTATGCGCAGTCGGCCGACTGGGGCGTGGAAGAGGCGGAAGGCTTCATCAAACTGTTCGGCATGAGCAGCACGCTCTGGGCCGAAGTGAACAGCTGCCGCTGATCGACGATGCTTCCAGACATCCTCCAACAACTCGAAGCGCTGGTCTCCTTCGACACCCGCAATCCACCGCGCGTCATCGATGCCGGCGGCATCTTCGATCATCTGCGTGCGCAACTGCCCGACTTCACCTGCACCGTCACCGATCACGGCGCGGGCGCGGTGTCGATGCTCGCCGTGCGCGGCGCCCCGACGCGCGTCTTCAACGTGCATCTCGATACCGTGCCGTCGTCGGAAGCGTGGAGCGCCGATCCACTGAAGTTGCGCGTCACCGGTGAAAAGGCGATAGGCCTCGGTGCCTGCGATATCAAGGGCGCGGCCGCCGGTCTGATCGTCGCCGCGCAGCGCACCGCTGGCGACGCCGCATTCCTGTTCAGCACCGACGAGGAAGCCAACGATGCGCGCTGCATCGCGGCGTTTCTCGCCAGCGATCATGGATTCAAGGAAGCCATCATCGCCGAGCCGACCCGATGCGAAGCGGTGCTTGCGCATCGCGGCATCGCTTCGGTGCTGATGAAATTCCGGGGTTCGGCCGGACACGCCTCCGGCGCGAATGCGATCCATGCCAATGCCTTGCATCACGCGATGCGCTGGGGCGCGCAGGCGCTGGATCTGGTCGAAGCCGAATCGCACCGTCGTTTCGGCGGGCTGACCGGCCTGCGCTTCAACATCGGCAAGGTCGAAGGCGGCATCAAGGCCAATGTGATCGCGCCGAGCGCCGAAGTGCGTTTCGGCTTCAGGCCCTTGCCGTCGCACGATATCGACGAACTGCACGCACGCTTCCGCGCCTGCGCGACCGAAGATGCGTTCGGTCACTACGAGGAAACGTTCCGTGGACCGCCGTTGCCCGCTGGCGATGTCGCGCATGCGGAAGAGCGTCGCCTCGCGGCGCGCGACCTCGCCGATGAACTCGGTTTGCCGATCGGCAACGCGGTCGATTTCTGGACCGAAGCCTCGCTGTTCTCCGCCGCCGGCCTCACCGCGTTCGTCTATGGCCCCGGCGATATCGCCCAGGCGCATACCGCCGACGAATGGGTCGCGCTCGATCAGCTCGAACGCTACACCGCCTCCATCATCCGCATTCTCGACGGAACCGTTTCGACATGACCCCAGCTTTTCACACGCGCGCCCTCGATCACAAGGTCCACGACCCGCAGACCCGGCAGACCATCGTCCGGCTGCTGTCGAGCATGGCCGGCGCGAAGGAAATTTCGCAGTATCTCAAGCGTTTTTCGCAGCTCGACGCCGCGCGGTTCGCACTGGTCAAGGTGGGCGGCGCGGTGTTGCGCGATGACCTCGACGCGCTGACTTCGTCGCTCGCGTTCCTGCAGGATGTGGGGCTCACGCCGATCGTCATTCACGGCGCCGGGCCGCAGCTCGACGAAGAACTGTCCGCCGCCGGCATCCAGAAACAGACCGTCAATGGTCTGCGCGTGACCACGCCGCAGGCGCTGGCGATCGTGCGCCGCGTGTTCCATGCGCAGAATCTGAAACTGGTGGAAGCGCTGCAGGCGCAGGACGCGCGCGCGACCTCGATCGTCTCCGGGGTGTTCGAGGCCGATTATCTCGATCGCGACACCTACGGACTGGTCGGCGAAGTGAAGCGGGTCGATCTCGCGCCGATCTACGCCAGCCTGCAGGCCGGTTCGATTCCGGTCATCGCCAGTCTCGGCGAAACCATCGGTGGCCAGATCCTCAACGTCAATGCGGACTTCGCCGCGAACGAACTGGTGCAGGTGCTGCAGCCGTACAAGATCGTGTTCCTCACCGGCACTGGCGGGCTGCTCGACGGCGACGGCAAGGTCATCGATTCGATCAATCTCTCGACCGAATACGACACTTTGATGACGCAGCCGTGGATCAACGGCGGCATGCGCGTGAAGATCGAGCAGATCAAGCAACTGCTGGACGCGCTGCCGCTGTCGTCGTCGGTGTCGATCACGCGCCCGGAAGAACTCGCGAAGGAATTGTTCACCCACAAAGGCTCGGGCACGCTGGTGCGCAGAGGCGAGCGCGTACTGCAGGCGACGCGCTGGGACGAACTGGATACCGATCGTCTGCGCGGGCTGGTCGAATCGGCGTTCGGCCGGACGCTGGTGCCGGATTACTTCGAACGCACCGCGCTGCATCGCGCCTACGTCAGCGAAAATTATCGCGCTGCGGTCATTCTCACCGAAGAGAACGGCCTGCCGTATCTCGACAAGTTCGCGGTCCTCGACGACGCGCAGGGCGAAGGCCTCGGTCGCGCCGTATGGCAACTGGTGCGCGAAGCCCAGCCGAAGCTGTTCTGGCGTTCCCGCCACGGCAATCCGGTCAATGCGTTCTACGATGCGGAGGCCGATGGCAGCGTCAAACAGGAACGCTGGCGCGCGTACTGGTACGGACTCGGCGATCTCGACCGTGAAGGTCTGGAGACGATCCGCCACTGCCTCGAACACTGCCGGCAGCGGCCGGCGACGCTGACGGACTGAAGACGATGGCTGCCGTCTGGAACACATCGATCTGGAGCACGCCGACGCTGATCGGTCGCCACGTGCGGCTGGAGCCGCTGCGCGCCGATCACGCCGATGCCCTGCGTGCAGCCGCCAGCGATGGCGCGCTGTGGGAGCTTCGCTATACGAGCGTGCCGGGGCTGGAAGCGGGTGAGGCAGAACGCTATGTCGATATCGCACTCGCGGCGCGCGACGCGGGTCAGGCATTGCCGTTCGCGGTGGTCGATGGGGCCGGTGATGTCGTTGGCAGCACGCGTTACTACGACATCGATCATGGCGTGCCGCGAGTCAAGCTCGGCTACACCTGGTATGCGCAGCGCGTGCAGCGCACCGGGTTGAACACCGAGGCGAAGCTGCTGCTGGTCGAGCATGCGTTCGCGCAGTGGGCTTGCGAAGCGGTCGTGCTGGAAACGAGTCATGAGAATCTTCGCTCGCAGGCGGCGATCCTGCGGCTGGGTGCGAAGCGCGACGGTGTTTTGCGTGCGAACATGCGCCATCGCGACGGGACGCTGCGCGATACGCACGTGTTCTCCATCCTGCGCGGCGAGTGGCCGGCGCTGCGCAGCCGCCTCGAATGCAAACTTCAGGAGCACAGCGCATGAGTACCGATATTTTCCGCATCGGTATCGTCGGCGCCCGCGGCCATGTCGGTGCCGAGCTGATCCGCCTGCTGGCCGCGCATCCGCGCTTCGAGCTGGTGTACGTCGGCTCGCGCGAGCTCGACGGCCAGCGCCTTGCCGATCACGTCGATGCGTACGCGGGCGAGCTGCGCTATTCGTCGCCTGCGAATGAAGCATTGCCGGCATTGGGTGCCGACGCCGTGGTGCTCGCCCTGCCCAATGGCAAGGCCGCCGCCTGCGTCGCCGCGTTCGATGCCGCCAACGCAAACCCGGTCATCGTCGATCTGTCCGCCGACTATCGTTTCGATGACGGTTGGTACTACGGTCTGCCGGAACTGACCCGCAAACGTTATCGCGGCGAACGCAGGATCAGCAATCCCGGCTGCTATGCGACCGCGATGCAGCTGGCCATCGCGCCGATGCGCGATTTGCTGCAAGGTCCGGCGCAGTGTTTCGGGGTGTCCGGCTATTCCGGCGCCGGCACCACGCCATCGGACAAGAACGATCCGGACAAACTCCGCGACAATCTGATGCCGTATGCGCTCACCGGCCACGTGCACGAGCGCGAAGTCACGCGTCAGCTCGGGCATCCGGTCGAATTCATGCCGCACGTCGCGGCGTATTTCCGCGGGATCACCATGACCGTGAATCTGCATCTGACTGAAGCGATGAAGCGAGACGCAGTGTTTGCACGCTATCGTGCAGCGTACGCCGATGAACCGCTGGTGCGCGTGATCGACGATGCGCCGTGGGTCAGCCGCATCGCGGGGCGGCATCACGTCGATATCGGCGGTTTCACGTTGTCGGAAGACGGGCGTCGGCTTGTCGTGGTTTCGACCGAGGACAATCTGTTGAAAGGCGCGGCGACGCAGGCGCTGCAGAATTTGAATATGGCCTTTGGTCTGGATGAGTTCACCGGCATTCCGGCGGACATCTGATCGCGGCTCCCGCCGCTCCCACAGGGCTTTCCCACACGTGACAGGTGTTTCCGATGTCCAACCTCCTTTGGCAAAAACCCGGCGTGAAAGTGGATGCGCGCATCCAGGCGTTCCTCGCGGGCGAGGACGTGATCCTTGATCGCGAGTTCTTCCTGTTCGATATCGAAGCCAGTCGCGCGCATGCCGAAGGCCTGCTGCGGATCGGCATCCTCGCCGCCGACGAATTCGCCGGTATCACGGTGGCGCTGACCACGCTCGCCGAGGATTTCCGCAACGGCGACTTCGTGTTGGACGAACGCTACGAAGACTGCCATTCGGCGATCGAATCGCGGCTGATCGAGCGCCTCGGCGATGCCGGCCGCAAGATCCATGCCGGCCGCAGCCGCAACGACCAGATCCTGGTCGCGACGCGCTTGTGGCTGAAGGATCGTCTCGCGCGCCTGCACGCACTGTGCATCGAATGCGCGGAGGTCGCCCTGGCGCGCGCCGAAGCCGAAGCGTCCGTGCCGCTGCCGGGGTACACGCATCTGCAGCGCGCGGTGGTGTCGTCGCTGGGCATGTGGTGGGCGGCCTGGGCGGAAGGCTTCATCGACGACGCGCAGCGCGCGCGCGATACGCTGGCGTGGGTGGATGCCAATCCGCTCGGCAGCGCGGCCGGCTACGGCGTGAACCTGCCGCTGGATCGCGATCACGTCACCGCATCGCTCGGCTTCGGCCGGCTGCAGGTGTCGGCTGCGTACGCGCAGCTGTCGCGCGGCAAGTTCGAGATGGCGGCGATCGAAGCGCTGGCTTCGGCGCTGCTCGATCTGCGTCGCCTCGCCTGGGATCTGAGCCTGTTCACCAGTGCGGAATTCGCGTTCGTGGCGCTGCCGGCGCAGTACACCACCGGCAGTTCGATCATGCCGAACAAGCGCAATCCCGATGTGATCGAATTGATGCGCGCGACCTACGCCAGCGTCGCTGCCGCGCGCACCGAAATCGAACAGCTGCTGTCGCTGCCGTCGGGCTATCACCGCGATCTGCAGTTCAGCAAGGGTGCGATCTTCCATGCCTTCGGTCGTGGTATGGGCGCACTGGAATTGTTGCCCGATCTTTTGCGCAATCTCGAATGGAAGACCGACACGATGCGCGCCGCGCTCGATCCGTCGATGTATGCGACCGATCTCGCGGTCGATCTCGCGCGTCGGGGCCTGCCGTTCCGCGACGCCTACAAACAGGCCGCAGATCCGGCGCGCTGGGCGAAGGGCGACCCCGATGCGAGCTTGAACGCACGCGTCTCGCCGGGCGCCGCGGCGGACTTGCGGCTTGACTTGCTGCGCTCAAGACTCCGCAGCGCATGAGATCCGCATGAGCGCAAACCTCACGTTCGCCGAGCAGCCGCTGCCTGCGTGGAAGCGCGCCGTGCTCAAGGTCGGCAGCAGCCTGCTGACCGGCGACGGCGGCTTGTCGCCGCGCAATGCGCAGCACCTCGCGGCGTTCGTCGAAGCGTGCCAGCAGCAGGGCAGGGAAGTGGTCATCGTGTCGTCCGGCGCGGTTGCCGCAGGGCGCGCCATGCTGCATGCCTCGCCGCGACCCGGCGCGGCGATGGCCGAACGCCAGGCGCTGGCCGCGCTGGGGCAAGCCAGGTTGATGGCGTTCTGGCAGGGTTTCTTCGCAAGGCCGGTGGCGCAGGTGCTGCTGACCCACGACGATGTGCGCAACCGCCGCCGCTATCTCAATGCGCAGGCGACGCTGCGCGAACTGTTGCGCTGCGGCGCGCTGCCGATCGTCAACGAGAACGACACGGTGTCGGTCGATGAACTCAAGCTCGGCGACAACGACACGCTCGGCGCGATCGTCGCCGCATTGATCGATGCCGATGCGCTGTTCATCGCCACCGATATCGATGGCCTGTACGATGCCGATCCGCGCACCACGCCCGGCGCGCAGCCGCTGCGGATCGTCACCGATCCCGGCGACGACATCCTCGCAATGGCGGGCGGCGCGGGTTCCAGCGTGGGCACCGGCGGCATGCGCACCAAGATCCTCGCCGCGCAGCGCGCGGGTGCGGCCGGTATCGACACGGTCCTGTTCAACGGCACGCGCGAAGCGGTGTCGCAGGCACTGGCGGACAATCGCCTCATCGGCACGCGTTTCGTCGCCGCGCGCAGTCGCGTCGCGGCGCGCAAACACTGGCTGCGGCATGCGCCGGTGGACGCGGGCGCGTCGATCGTCATCGATGCCGGTGCTGCGGCTGCGCTGATCGATCGCGGTGCGTCGCTGTTGCCGATCGGCGTCGCCGATGCGCAGGGCGAGTTCCGCCGCGGCGATCTGGTCGAGATCATACTGATCGAAAGCATGCGCATCGACGGCGGGCGCACGCAGTGCATCGCGCGCGGCGTGACCCAGTATTCCGCCGCCGATATCCGCCGCATCGCGCGCAAACGCTCGCACGAGATCGAAAGCATCCTCGGCTACAACTACGGCGACACCATCGTCCATCGCGACGATCTTTCCCTGCACGCATCGCATCCGAACGAGGCCGCCGATGTCTGATTCCTCCATTCGCGAACAGGCGCTCGCCTGTCGCGATGCCGCGCAAACCGTCGCGGCGCTGTCCACCGACGCCAAGAACGCACTGCTGCGGGCGATGGCCGATGCGCTGATCGCCGATGCCGGTGCGATCCTCGCCGCCAATGCCGAGGATCTGCGCGCGGCGGAAGCGAAGGGCATCGGCAGTGCGATGCTCGATCGCCTGATGCTCAACCCGCAGCGGCTCGCGGGTATCGCCGATGCGCTACGTGAAGTCGCGGAACTTCCAGACCCGGTCGGCCTGGTGACGCGTCGCGATGCGCGGCCCAACGGCATCGCCATCGAACGCGTGCGCGTGCCGCTGGGTGTTGTCGCGATGATCTATGAGGCGCGGCCGAACGTGACCGCCGATGCCGCCGCGCTGTGCATCAAAGCCGGCAATGGCGTGATTCTGCGCGGTGGGTCTGAGGCGGTTCGGTCGAACATGGCGGTGGCCGCTGCGCTGAAGCGCACCCTATGCGCGCAGGGGATTCCGGCGGCGGCGATCACGCTGATCGACGATCTGCGCCGCGAGGCGATGGTGGAACTGCTGCAGCTCAACGACATCGTCGATCTGGCGATTCCGCGCGGTGGCGAGGGCCTGATCCGCTTCGTCGCCGAACATGCACGGGTGCCGGTGATCAAGCACTACAAGGGCGTCTGCCATCTGTACGTGGATGCCGCCGCCGATCCCGATCTCGCGCTGGACCTGCTGCTTGATGGCAAGGTCGCGCGGCCCAGCGCCTGCAACGCGCTGGAAACACTGCTGGTGCATGCGGAGGTCGCCGCCGATTTCCTGCCGCGCGCCGCCGCGATGCTGCGCGAACGCGGCGTCGAACTGCGCGGCGACGCCCGCAGCTGCGCAATCATTGATGCGACGCCAGCGACCGACGACGACTGGGACGCCGAATTCCTCGATCTGATCCTCGCCGTGCGCGTGGTCGATTCGCTCGACGACGCCATCGCCCATATCCGCCGTCACGGCTCCGATCACACCGAAGTCATCGCCACCGAAGACGAAGCCGCCGCCGCGCGCTTCGTGCACGCCCTGCGCAGCGCGGTGGTGATGGTCAACGCTTCGTCGCGGTTCTCCGACGGCGGCGAGTTGGGCCTGGGCGCCGAGATCGGCATCTCGACGACACGCCTGCACGCCTACGGACCGATGGGCGCGGAATCGCTGACCATCGAACGCTTCGTGGTGCGTGGGGTGGGGCAGACGCGGAATCTGCGTCGTGTCGGAGATTGAGCGAAGCCGTATCAACTCCCTCCCTTTCGCGCAGCGAAGGGGAGGGCTGGGG
>JBAQRU010000211.1:0-17394 GCA_049296025.1 Lysobacteraceae bacterium
ACATTGCACTGGAGTTCCGCCAGCCCGCTCCGTGTCCGGCCTCATCGTCGACGCCAGCGGCATTGATTCAAGATGCGCGACCAGCCCTTCCTTGCCCCGCGTGGCCGCCAAGACCCAGGCATGACCCGGCGGGTGGCGGCTCAAATCGACGGGGGGCCAGCCTGGAAGTTGCATCGTTTCATTTATCGGAAATGCGACGAGATGAATCGCCGCCACGGTGCCATCGATCAGGCCCCCCGTCGTCAGGTGCGCGTACCACAACTAGAGAACGTCCTTCGCCGCACAACGAACGGTCGTCGACTCGAAGTCGGCCAACGCCGACCTGACATGGCATAACAAGCGAAAGGCCGCCAACCCGATTAGATGATCCCGTCGTCGTCCCATTACGGCTATCGAATGGTTCTCGGTCAGAGCAAGCTCGGCACACCGAAGCCGATAGCCGCGATCCCGTATGAGGGCGGTTTCCGACTCTTCCACCTCCTTCAACGCACTGACTTGGCCGTCGTTGTTGAGCTTCTGACGCTGACGAAAGCGATGTGCGTGTGCGAGCCGCAGAGAATCAGCACTGTTGATCCGTCTCCAGCCCGCGTTTGCCATCGTCGACCCAGCTCTCGATCTCCGACGGCGGCAGATCGAACTGCCGACGCAAGGCACGCGGAATGCCTTGCGGACAGCGGACAACACAGCGAACACGCCGATGCGATCTGCGCAGCGCTTGACTTCGATGCGGGCCGGCTCCGCGACGCAGGAGCCATTCGATGAATCGTCGAACGCCGACGCTCGTCCTTCGCCATAGGTCATTTCACGCAGCGAAACGCTTGAGATTCAGGTCGCGCGCTTCCGCACTCCCATGCGTCTCTGATACGACATGAACATGACGCGGTCCTGAGTGTAGCCATGCGTCTCGACCACGACCAAACCGCGCCCGGGCTTGTTGTCGATTTCTTCTACCACCAACACTTCGGTCTCGGCATAGATTGTATCTCCGTACTGGACGTCCTCGATATTGCGTATTCGAAGCTCCTCATGGTGAACCACGTTGCCGGTTACATCGTTCGCCGACAGGCCGAGCAGCAGCGAATACAGATATCCGGGATGGATGACCGGCTCATCATACGAATGGTTCATGGTCATGATGCAATAGAAGCGATTGTCGCCTTCGTAAACCGTTCTGCCCGGCCAATGCTTGTAGACAGCGCCAAGAGTGAAGTCTTCGTAGTACCTGCCGCGCCTCGCAGGCTTTGATGCGCCGCTCATTCGATGCTCCTCTTCCGCTCAGATGCAGGTCGGTTATGCCGCAGCATGCGTCGAACTTCTCACCGCGACGCGGTGAGTAAAAGAAATGACCAAAGTGCCATCCTGTTTGTGGCCGCGCGTCTCGAACAAGACGACACCCGCAGAAGAGCCTTCTTGCAAAGGCTCTCTCGCCAGGACAGTGCTCTCGCCGTAAATCGAATCGCCATGAAACACGGGGGCCACGTGGCGGATGGAATCGAACTCGATATGCTTGGCGACTTTTTTCATGATGTCGGCAGACAAACCAAGAAGCACGGAATACAGGTAACTGCTCACCACTAGCACTTTTCCGTGTTTGGTCGCGGTTTTGGCGTAGTGCGCATCCATATGAATGGGATGGATATTGTGAGTGAGCATGCAGAAAAGTATGTGTTCCGCCTCGGTCACGGTTTTCCCGGGCGCGTGACGATAAACGTTTCCCGGCTCGAAATCTTCGTAGTGGTATTCGTTTCCCATGGACTAGCTCCAGGCCCCGACAGTGAACTCGGCGGTAATGCCCGGTCCGAATCCGGCAATCAAAAAGGTCGATCCATGGCAAATTCCAGGCTCTTCGAAGATACGGCGGGCAACGTCGAAGATGGAAGCGCTCGCAACGTTCCCATATTCGCGCAATGTCGCGCGGCTGTGCTCAAGACGACTCTCCGGCACGCCTCCTTCGTCCCGGAACACGTCGATGATTCTCGGTCCGCCGGTGTGAATAATGTAGTAGCCAAGATCGGACAAGGCCCAGCCATTGGAAGCGACGAGCTCGGCGCAGGTCGGGATGGTGGCGCGCAGAAGTTCCGCAAGACCCTTGGTCAAACGAAAATGGAAGCCGGTCTCCTTCACCTCGTACGCTATACAGTCCTCCGTATCCGGCAACAGATACGAACGATGACCGGCCAGCGATATCCCCTGTCCGCCTTCGCCGCGCACAACCGCACTGGCGATTGCGTCGCCGAAAAGAGCGTTCGACAATAGATTGTTGACTTCCAGATCTTCGGGCTGATAAATGAGTGAGCAGAATTCGCAAGCGACGATGAGCACATTCGAGCCCGGGTGAGCTGCGCAATAGTCGTATGCGCGGTTGATCGCAGCCCCCCCAGCGGCGCAGCCAAGCTGGGCAATCGGTATTTGCGCGACATCAGGGCGAAAATTCAACGCATTGATCATCCAGGCCGCCAGCGACGGCATGACAAAGCCGGTGCATGACACCATTACAACCGCGTCTATCCTGCGTCTATCCAGTTCTGCATTCCGAAGGGCTTCCTCGACTACGGCTGGAATCCTTTTTTTCGCTTCGTATGCATAGGTGGCATTACGTTCCGCAAAACCCGGCGGATGCATAATCTCCATTACAGGGCGCACTAAGTGCCTCTTTTCTATGCCCAGGCTCTTTGCCAGGCGCAGAGCAAGGCTGTACTGCGGGTGGTCGCCGTATATGTTTTTTGCCAGTTCCAATGTTTGTTCATACGTCAAGACAAACTCAGGCACCGCAAAGGCTGGCTTGCACAGAATGGGCATGGTGCTGTCCTTAGCTATTGGAAACAACTTCAATGTTGAAAACAACTGCACTGCCTGCAGTCGCGAAAAAAGCGATCTTTAGTTGCCGCGCTTCACAGTGCCGAGGCATATCGCCTCTATCCAGTCGTGCCTGAATAATCCTTGCGATCTCGTCTGTAAATTACATTCTTGCTTGCCGTGTCGCATCCAAAAAGTTGCTTTTCTGGATTCCAACTCCGCCTGCCCGCGGAGCGATGGCGCCTTTGACCTCGATGAAATGCAGCGGCTGGATTCCCGCTTCCACGAGAATAGTTCTCGTCGCTCGTCGCTTTGTCCCAACCTCACCGGAGCACGTTGCTGAAATGCAGTCCGACAATTTTTGATTTTTTTTACACCAATCGTTACGCCGCCAGTGTTAATCCAGTCACAACTCCAAGAGGCCGTTGAACAGGTGGATCTCCAGGCCAAGGCAGCACTTCCGCATTCTGTTACCGGCGAAATCATCTTTGAACCTCCGGGCTATACTGCTGCCGTTGTTCGACGATGAGGCCGTGGATGTCCGCGTTGGCAGAAATCAAGGTGCTGGAACTGTCGCGGGTGCTGGCCGGGCCGTGGTGCGGCATGACCCTGGCCGACCTTGGCGCCGAGGTGGTGAAGCTGGAGCCGCTGGAAGGCGACGACACCCGCTGCTATGGGCCGCCGTTCATCCACGCCGCGCAGGGCGACACTTCCGCCTACTTCGCCAGCTGCAACCGCGGCAAGCGTTCGATCGCGGTCGATCTGCGCCACCCCGAGGCACGGCCGCTGGTCGAAGCTCTGATCCGCAGCAGCGACGTGCTGCTCGAGAACTTCCGCACCGGGGTCGCCGAATCGCTGGGCATCGACTACGCGCAGGCGCGTGCACTCAACCCGCGGCTGGTCTACTGCGCGATTTCCGGCTACGGCCGCAGCGGCCCCGGCGCGCAACGGCTGGGCTACGAATTCGTGGTGCAGGCCGAATCGGGGCTCATGTCGATCACGGGACCGGTCGACGGTGCCGCAAGCAAGGTCGGCGTAGCCACCGTCGACATCACCACCGGGCTCAATGCGACCATCGCCATCCTCGCCGCGCTGCATCAGCGCGCGCGCACCGGCGAGGGCCAGTACATCGAACTCAGCCTGTTCGACGTGCAGGTGCAGGCGCTGGCCAACGTCGCCAGCAGCTTGCTGTTCACCGGCGCCGAAGCACACCGCTACGGCAATGCCCATCCGACCATCGTGCCCTACCAGACCTTCGATGCCGCCGACGGCGCGTTCGCACTGGCCTGCGCCAGCGACCGCCTGTGGCAGCGTCTATGCACCCTGATCGGCCGCCCGCAGTGGCTCGACGATGCGCGCTGCGCCACCAACGCCGAACGCGTGCGCCATCGCGACTGGCTGGTTCCCGAGCTGGCGCAGTGTTTCTTCGACGAAACCGTGGCCACATGGTTGTCGCGCTTCGAAGCCGCCGGCATTCCCGCCGCGCCGGTCAACGGCGTGCGCGACGCGGTGATGGGCGAACTGGCGACCGCGCGTGGTCTGCGCATCGAGGCCGACGGTATCCCGATGATCGCCAGCCCGCTGCGCATGTCGGCTTCGCCGATGGCCGCAGCGCAGCGCCCGCCGCAGTTGAGCGAACACGCCGATGCGATCTGCGCAGCGCTTGGCTTCGATGCGGACATGCTGCGCCACACAGGAGCGATCCGATGACCGCAGCGATATACGACGGCCTGATCGTCGGCGCCTCGCTGGCGACGCTTAGCACCGGGCGGGCAGGATGACTTCGCGGCCAAGTTTCGCGCTGAAGAACTCACAAATCGACAGGGCCCGTCGTTTCTTCAGCGACAGCCGGACAGGACTCGGCTTCGGGCGCGCGTTTACCCCATCTGGGGAGCCTCTCAAGCACCAACCGAATCCCTCATAGGACTTTCAGGTGTCGGACGCAACACCTGGATTTACGTTATTTCGGCAGTTCTTGTAGCGCAATCAATCAGTTAGCTCCGCTCCGACTCGGGCGACTTCAGGTGGGCGTCCACCACTCTAGGGCGTAACGACTCCCGGCCACTCAAGTCGCCAGATTGATCCAGGTGGCCTTGACTTCGGTGTATTTCTCGAAGGCGTGCAGGGACTTGTCGCGGCCGTTGCCGGACTGCTTGTAGCCGCCAAACGGTGCGGTCATGTCGCCGCCGTCCCAGTAGTTGACCCAGACGCTGCCGGCGCGGAGTTTGCGGGCGACGCGGTGCGCGCGGCCGATGTCACGGGTCCAGACCCCGGCGGCCAGACCGAAATCGCTGTCGTTGGCCATCCGCAGCGCGTCGGCTTCGTCGTCGAACGCGATCACCGACAGCACCGGGCCGAAGATCTCCTCGCGGGCGATGGTGTGCGTGTGCTCGACACCGTCGAACACCGTCGGCTCGATGTAGCAGCCGCCCGCGACCACGTCGGCGCGCTTGCCGCCCAGCAGCAGCCGGCCGCCGTCGGCCTGACCCTTGGCGATGTAGTCCAGCACCCGGGCGGTCTGGCTTTCGTCGACCATCGCGCCCATCGGCGCACCGGGTTCCAGCGGATGTCGGGGGTGCATGGCGTTGCCGGCTTCGACCACGGCGGCGACGAAGTCGTCCTTGATCAAGCGCTCGACCAGCAGGCGCGAGGCGGCGGTGCAGACCTCGCCCTGGTTGTAGAAGATGGCGCCCGCAGCGGCTTTGGCGGCCTGTTCCAGGTCCAGGGCGTCGGCGAAGACGATGTTCGGACTTTTGCCGCCGCATTCCATGTACGCGCGTTTCATGTTCGAGCGCCCGGCGCACTGCAGCAGATGTTTGCCCACCGCCGTGGAACCGGTGAAGACCAGTCCGTCGACATCCATATGCAGGGCCAGCGGTTCGCCCGCGCCTTTGCCGAAGCCCGGCACGACGTTGAACACGCCTGCGGGAATGCCCGCCTCCATCGCGATCCCGGCCAGCCGGATCGCGGTCAGCGGCGACTTTTCCGACGGCTTCAACACCACCGAATTGCCCATCGCCAGGGCCGGCGCGATCTTCCAGGTCGCCATCAGCATCGGGAAATTCCACGGCACGATCGCGCCGACCACCCCCAGCGGCTCGCGGGTGATCAGACCGAGTTCGTCCTGACCGGTCGAAGCGACCTCGCCATAGACCTTGTCCAGCGCCTCGCCGGTCCAGGCCATGCAGCGGATGGTCGCGGCCACATCGACGGCACGGGCGTCGGACACCGGCTTGCCCATGTCCAGCGCTTCAAGCAGAGCCAGCTCATCACCATATTGTTCAATGAGTTGTGCGAACTTGATGAGAATCTTCTTTCGGTACGTGGGCTTGGTATTCGCCCAGATACCCGCCTCGTAACTGCGCCGGGCGGCGGCGACCGCGCGTTCGATATCCTCGCCCTCGCCCTCCGCGACCTTGCCCAGCACGCGGCCATCGATCGGACTGAGGCAGTCGAAGGTCTTGCCGCTGGCGGCGTCCACGTAGCGGCCGTCGATGAAGGCCTGGGTCCGGATGCCGAGGCCGTCGGCGAGGGCCTGCCAGCTGTCGCGGGTATGGGGAGCGGTCATGGGGAAGACTCCTGGAAGTTCAGAATGTGGCAGGCGTATTGGCGCTGACGAGGATCGCGTCGCCGTCGCCGATGTTGCGGAAACGATGGGGGGTGCGGCTCTCGAAGTAATACGCCTCGCCCGGGCCCAGGACGCGGACCCGGTCACCCACGGTCACTTCGACCTGGCCCTGAATGATCACGCCGCCCTCCTCGCCCTCGTGCGCCAGCATGCTCTCGCCGGTATCGGTGCCCGGCGGCATGATTTCGCGAAGGATGCACATTTGCCGCTGTGGCCGGCGCTGGCCGATCAGGTAGTAGTGGATATCGTTGTTGCCGACGTCGGGCTGTTCGCCGCAGTCGTAGAACGGGCTGTCGGCCGGACCGGTGTCCATATCCATGGTGAAGAAGTCGGCCAGCGAGATCGGAATGCCGTCCAGCACCTTCTTCAGCGAGCTGATCGACGGACTGACCTTGTTCTGTTCGATCAGGGAAATGGTGCTGTTGGTGACCCCGACCCGTTTGGCCAGCTCGCGCTGGCTCAGGCCTTTGGTCTTGCGGATGAGCTGCAGGCGAGCGCCGATATCCATTCAGAATCCGTCGACTTTGTTGATGCGGGATACTTTACACGTTTGCGGCCTTGCAGCATTTTTTGCGGTTTTCGTCATCGGTTGTAAAGTTTTTTCAACGCGCTAAGCTTCGTACCACCCTCAGCATCACCCCCAGCACCGGCTGCCCTGCCGGCACGAATCATCGGCCAGGAGCTTCTTCATGCAAGACGAGATGCAAGACGACACCGCACCTGCACCGTCCACGGGTTTCGGCGACCACTACACCCGCCAGGCCACCCGGCAACCGGACGCCATGGACGCATTCTGGATGCCGTTCTCGGCCAATCGCCAGTTCAAGGCGCATCCACGCCTGATGGCGAGTGCAGCGGGCATGTTCTACCGGTCCGTGGACGGCCGCGAGATCCTCGACGGCACCGGCGGCCTCTGGTGCTGCAATGCGGGGCATGCGCGTCCGCGGATCGTCGAAGCGGTACAGCAGCAGATCGCCACCCTCGATTTCGCGCCGACCTTCCAGATGGCGCATCCGCTGCCGTTCGCACTGGCCGAACGGCTGGTCGAGATCGCACCGGATCGCCTCAATCATGTGTTCTTCACCAACTCCGGCTCGGAGTCGGTCGATACCGCCCTGAAGATCGCCCTTGCCTACCACCGCGCGCGCGGCGAGGGCCAGCGGACGCGATTGATCGGTCGCGAAAAGGGCTATCACGGCGTCGGGTTCGGCGGCATTTCGGTCGGCGGCCTGCCCAACAACCGCAAGTTCTTCGGCAGCCTGCTGCCCGGCGTGGACCATCTGCGCCATACCCTCGACATCGAACGCAACGCCTTCAGCCGAGGCGTGCCCGAACACGGCCTCGAGTTGGCGGAAGACCTGGAACGGCTGGTCGCCCTGCACGACGCCAGCACCATCGCGGCAGTGATCATCGAGCCGGTCGCCGGTTCGGCCGGCGTGGTGCTGCCGCCGAAGGGTTACCTGAAGCGCATCCGCGAGATCTGCGACAAGCACGGCATCCTGCTGATCTTCGACGAAGTCATCACCGGCTTCGGACGCGTCGGCAAAGCGTTCGCCGCGCAGCGCTTCGATGTGCAGCCGGACATGATCACCACCGCCAAGGGCCTGACCAACGGCTGCGTGCCGATGGGCGCGGTGCTGATCGCCGACAAGATCCACGAGGCCTTCATGCACGGCCCCGAGAACATGATCGAGCTGTTCCACGGCTACACCTACTCGGGCCATCCGCTGGCCTGCGCCGCCGCGCTGGCGACGCTGGACACCTATGCCGAGGAAAACCTGTTCGAGAGGGCGATCGAACTGGAAACCTATTGGGCCGATGCCATCCACGCACTGCGCGATCAGCCGAATGTCATCGATATCCGCAATATCGGCCTGATCGGCGCGATCGAACTCGCCCCCCGCGCCGGTGCGCCGGGCGCCCGCGCCTACGATGTCTTCACCCGCTGTTTCCACCAGGAAAACCTGCTGATCCGGGTAACCGGCGACGTGATCGCGCTGTCGCCGCCGCTGGTCCTCGAACGCGCGCATATCGACCGCATCTTCCAGACCCTTGCGCATGTGATCGCCGAAACGGCTTAATGCGCGCCAACCAACCCGTCAACGGAATCCAACCATGCTGATCGGCGTCCCCAAGGAAATCAAGAACCACGAGTACAGGATCGGCCTGACCCCGGCCGGCGCGCGCGAGCTCGTCGTGCATGGCCACAAGGTCATGATCCAGCGGGACGGCGGCAAGTCCATCGGTCTGACCAACGAGATGTACCAGAAAGCCGGTGCGGAAATCGTCGACAGCGCAGAGGAAATCTTCCGCCGCGCCGACATGATCATCAAGGTGAAGGAGCCGCAGCCGGTCGAAGTGGCGATGCTGCGCGAAGGCCAGTTGCTGTACACCTATCTGCATCTCGCGCCCGATCCCAACCAGACCGCCGGTCTGGTCAAATCCGGCTGTACCGCGATCGCCTACGAAACCGTCACCGATCGCAAGGGCGGTCTGCCGCTGCTGGCGCCGATGAGCGAAGTCGCCGGGCGCATGTCGATCCAGGCCGGTGCGCATGCGCTTGAAAAAGCCCAGGGCGGCTCGGGCGTACTGCTCGGCGGCGTGCCGGGCGTGAAGCCGGCGGAAGTGCTGGTGATCGGCGGCGGCGTGGTCGGCATCAACGCCGCGCGCATGGCGATGGGGCTGAACGCGCACGTCACCATCCTCGACCGTTCGCTGGACCGCCTGAAATATCTCGATGAGCTGTACGGCCACCAGATGACCACCATCTATTCCACCCACGACGCCATCGAAGAGCGCCTGCCCGACACCGACCTGGTGATCGGCGCGGTACTCATTCCTGGCGCCGCGGCACCGAAGCTGGTCGCGCGCGATCAGCTCAAATTGATGCGCCCGGGCTCGGTGCTCGTGGACGTGGCGATCGACCAGGGCGGCTGTTTCGAAACGTCGAAAGCCACGACCCACCAGAACCCGACCTATGAAGTCGACGACATCATTCATTACTGCGTCGCGAACATGCCCGGCGGCGTCGCCCGCACCTCCACCTTCGCACTGACCAACGCCACCCTGCCCTTCGCGGTGCAACTGGCGAACAAGGGCGCGAAGAAGGCGCTGCTGGACGACGAACATCTGCTCAATGGGCTCAACGTCCACGCCGGCAAGATCACCTACAAGGCGGTCGCCGAGGACCTGGGCTACGAATATGTGCCGGCGGCGAAAGCGCTGGCGTAACCTGTTCCACACAACGGATTCCACCCGCAGGAGAGCGTCATGGGCATGGTCGGATGTTTTGCAGCCGTCGATCGCGTGACGCTGTCGAAGCTGAAAAGCGATCCCTACCTGATCGAGGGCTATCTGCATCCGGACGACGGCGACAGCGATCCGCCCAACTACATCGATGTCGACAAAGCCTGGCACGGCATCCACTACCTGCTCACCGGCAAGGTGGAAGAAGGCGCGGAACCGTTGAGTTGGGCGGTGTTGGGCGGCGTAGAGATCGGTGAGGAAATCGGCTACGGCCCCGCGCGCTTCCTGGAGCCCGAGCAGGTGCACAGCATCGCCGCTTGGCTACCCGACGACACCGTCTTCAAATCGCGCTTCGATCCACAGGCGATGGAGAAGGCGATGATCTACCCGGAGGTGATCTGGGTGCGCGACGGCGTCGATGCGCTCGATTATCTGATCGAGAACTATCGCGAACTGGTCGCGTTCTACAGGAGCGCGGCCGGACGCGGCGACGGCGCGATCCTCTGGCTTTCCTGATATCCGCAACCGGCCACTCGACCTCATGACGGACATTCCCCATTTCATCGCCGGCCAGAAGATCGATCCAGGCATCGGCGCTGCGCAACGTTTCGCCGATGTCTTCGACCCGGCCACTGGCCAGATCACGAAGCGCGTGCCGCTGGCATCCGTCGATGACGTACGCGCGGCCGTGGACGCCGCTGCCGCCGCATGCCCCGACTGGGCGGCGACCACACCGCTCAATCGCGCGCGGGTGATGTTCAAGTTCAAGGAACTGCTGGAGCGTCACGCGGGCGATCTGGCCGCGATCATCACCTCCGAGCACGGCAAGGTGCTGTCGGACGCGAAAGGCGAAGTGACACGCGGGCTCGAAGTGGTCGAATTCGCCTGCGGCATTCCGCATCTGCTCAAGGGCGAGCACTCGATGAACGTCGGCCGCGACGTCGATTCGTGGAGCGAGTATGCGCCGCTGGGCGTCGTCGCCGGGATCACGCCGTTCAATTTTCCGGCGATGGTGCCGCTGTGGATGTTCCCGGTCGCCATCGCCTGCGGCAACACCTTCGTGTTGAAGCCGTCGGAACGCGACCCGTCGGCGTCGCTGTACATGGCCGGTCTGCTGAAACAGGCTGGGCTGCCCGATGGCGTGTTCAACGTCGTGCACGGCGACAAGGTCGCTGTGGATGCCTTGCTGGACGAACCGCGCGTGCAGGCGATCAGCTTCGTCGGCTCCACCCCGATCGCCGAGTACATCTATGCGCGCGGCAGCGCCAACGGCAAGCGGGTGCAGGCATTGGGCGGCGCCAAGAATCACATGGTCGTGCTGCCCGATGCGGATATCGACGGCGCGGTCTCGGCGCTGCTCGGTGCGGGTTATGGCTCGGCCGGCGAACGCTGCATGGCGATCTCGGTCGCGGTCTGTGTCGGCGACGCCACCGCCGACGCTCTGATCGAAAAACTCGCGCCGAGAGTCGCGGCGCTGAAGATCGGCCCCGGCTGTCTCGATCCCGAGATGGGCCCGCTGGTGACCGCCGCGCATCGCGACAAGGTGCGCGGTTATGTCGATGCCGGTGTCGCCGGGGGGGCATCGCTGGTCGTCGATGGTCGCCGTCATTCCGTCGATGGCCACGACGGCGGCTTCTTCCTCGGCGGCTGTCTGTTCGACCGCGTCACCGCCGACATGCGCATCTATCGCGAGGAAATCTTCGGGCCGGTGCTGTGCGTGATGCGCGTGCCCGATTTCGACACCGCGCTCGCGCTGGTCAACGCGCACGAATACGGCAACGGCACCGCGATCTTCACCCGCGACGGCGGCGCCGCGCGCGAATTCGCGCATCGCGTGCAGGCCGGCATGGTCGGCGTGAATGTGCCGATTCCGGTGCCGATGGCCTTCCACAGCTTCGGCGGCTGGAAGCGCTCGATCTTCGGACCTCTCCATGTGCACGGCCCCGACGGCGTGCGTTTCTACACCCGGCTGAAGACGATCACCGCGCGCTGGCCGGACAGCGGCCTGCACGCGGAATCGAAGCCGGCCGAATTCATCATGCCCACAATGAAATGACCATGCGCACGCTCCTTGCCATCCTCCTGCTCATCATCACGATTCCGTTCGCCCATGCCGGCGGCAGCAAACTCAAGCAGACGCCGGGCACGCGAACCCGGGAATTCCTCGATGCGTATGGCCATGAGCGCGCGCTGATGGAGGTCAAGCGTATCGACAAGATGCGCGCCGTCTTCAGCAAGGGGCTCAGCGCTACGTTGCGCGCCGCGCGCATCGGACAGGACGCGCTCGCTGCGGAAGATCCGGACGACAAACCCGGCGTCGCCGGAGCGGGTGTCGCACCAGGTGTCGTCGGAACCGGTGTCGGAGCCGATGTCGCCGAGCTCGGTTTCAATTCCGGCGAGGGCAACGCATTCGACAGCTACGATATCCGGCTCACCAACATGCTGGGCAAGAACCGCGCTGCGGTCGATGTCGAGTTCGTCGCGAACGCACAGGGAACCCCTGTCCGCTGGCGGGATCGCTACGAGTGGGTGCTCGAAGGCAGCACCTGGAAGCTGGACGACATCGTCTTCCGCAGCACGGGCCGCCCGGACCCGCGCGAACGCCGTTTGACGAAGCTGTTGCGACCGTCCCCCGCACCTGCGGGCCGGTTGTTTCCGGAGCGGCCGCCGGTGAAGGCCGGTCCATCCCGATAAGACAGGCAGATGCCTGACCCGCAACCTGTCGCGTCATCAGCGGCCAGTACGCCAAGCCGCCTGCAGCTGCCGCCCGGCCCTTGGGTCACCGTGTTCGATGCGCTGTGCGCGCGCTTTCCGGCGATCGATCGCGAGACGTGGCGCTCGCGCTTTGCGCGCGGACGCGTGCTCGACGCCGACGGCGCGCCGCTGACCGAACGCGCACTGTTCCGCGCGGGTGCTGAAATCCGCTACTTCCGGGAAGTCGGGATCGAGCCGCATCTCGCGGTGCGGGAAACCATTCTTCATGTCGACGACCATCTGATCGTCGTCGATAAGCCGCATTTCCTGCCGGTGACCCCCGGTGGAATTTACGTGAACGAAACGCTGTTGGCGCGCCTGCGGAAACGCTTCGGCGAGGACGACATCGTCCCCTTGCATCGGCTCGACCGGCTCACCGCAGGCGTGATGCTGTTTTCCCGCGACCCGAAGACGCGATCGCGCTACCAGTCGCTGTTCCGCGATCGCGCGATCCACAAGCGCTACGAGGCACTCGCACCGCCGCTGCCGATGGCGACATGGCCACTCGAACGCCACAGCCGGCTGGTGCGTGGCGAGCCCTTCTTCCGCACCCAGGAAATCGATGGCGCGCCGAACGCCTGCACCCGGATCGATGTGATCGAACGCGGACCCGAGGCATGGCGTTATGCGCTTGAACCGGTCACCGGAAGAAAACACCAGCTCCGCGTGCATATGGCCGCCATCGGCGCACCGATCCGGAACGATCCGCTGTATCCGCAGCTCGCGGTGGATCGGATGAGCCCGGCGCCCGACGATCCGGATCGCCCGCTCAAGTTGCTGGCGCGGTCGTTGGCGTTCGCTGATCCGCTCGATGGTTCGGCCCGATATTTCGAAAGCCGGCTGCAGTTGTAGCGCTGCCGTTGTGGGCACATCGCCCAGCGCGAATCAAGCCGGCGCTTGCAAGCGTCGCTTCATTCCGATGTACGCATCGCGCACCGCTTCGGGGCCATAGGTGTCTTCAAGCCGCCGCATGATGAAATGGCCGCGCGCCATGTCCTGGTAGTGCTGGATGAAAAGCGTGTTCACCGCTGCGCCGCCGGCCGCACCGATCACCGGCATCAACTGCGCCGCAAGCTTGTGGGTGATCACCACACCGAAGCGCGCCGCCACCGCTTCGATGAACTTGGCCAGCCACACACCCGCCTTGCCTGCCGCCGCACTCGACGCACCGTGCTGCCCCGCGCGCACCGCCGCGTCCCTGGTCAGGTGTGCGGCCGTCTGCTTCAACACTTCCTGCAGCATCGTGCGCGCGGCGTAGTAACCGGTTTCGGACGCGTCGTCGTCGCTGCGCGGACCGCCCAGCGCGAACACCGCCAGACAGTCCTCCGCGACCGTCGGGTCCTGCGGCGAAAAACCCTCGCTGCGGGCGATATCGGCGATCGAACGCATCATGATGGTGGTGGTGACGGGCAGTTCGACCAGCAGGCCCGCGAACCCGAAGAAACCGCCGGCCGCGCCGCTGGCCGCCGACATCAGCGTATGCGAACGCGTCGACGCCGAAGCGCGGGGATCGTCGCGCAGACTGGACAGCGCCACCCGCACCGACCGGGTCAGCGCCGCCTGCACCGCCGAATGCACGCGTTTGCTCGCCCCATCGGGCAGCTTGTCCAGCGCGGATTCCAGCGGTTTGCCGACGATGTTCGTCAGTTTCGCGACCACCGAGGGAGATTCGAGCAGCGCGAACGCGCGATCGAGGGCGTCACGATCGTGGGCGTTCATGTCGCGCGGGTGGTGTTCGATCAGGTCCATAGCCAGCATGCTACCCCGGCGGCCTGGATTTCCGTTCGATGCGCGGGTCAGGCCTAGTTTTTTGGGATAATGCGTGGCGTGCTGGAGCTCAGGCATGGGGCTCCCGCTTTTTTTCGAGTCATCCAAAAAAGCAAAACAGTAAAGCTCTAAAACTACGTCATCCCCGCGAAAGCGGGGACCCAGCGACTTTTGAAGCTGTCTCCACAGCGCTCAAAGACTCTGGATTCCCGCTTTCGCGGGAATGACGAACACAAAGCAGTGCTTCCAGTCAATCGATCTGTTTGTTTTTCTTGATAAATGGGTAGCCTCAGGGCATCGGCCCTGCTTCCAGGAGTATTGCGATTTGAGCGGCCATCCAAGCGCATCGACAGCGGGAACCGCATTGTTCTCGATGCTGCCGCAGGGACTGTTCGGGCCGCTGGCCTCGCCCAACCGGATGCACTACTGGCGCCTGCTGTGCCGTCTGTTCGACGAATGCTTCGGCCCGGATGCGCCGATGCCGCCCAGCATCGGCTTCCAGCGCCGCGAGATCACCGCCGCCTTCGAGCGCTATCTGCTCACCGACGACCCGTGGGAGGAGGATGGCGAAGCGCCGGACACGCCGCTGGCGGTCCGCGCCAATCTGGTCTACGAACGTTTCCGCCAGGCCGGTTGGCTGCGCCAGGAGCGGATCGGCGCGCGCGAGATGGTGTCGATGACCCACACCGTCTCGCGGCTGCTGACCCTGCTGATCGAATTCGCCGAACGCGGCCCGACCTTCCTCGGCGCCAAGGTCCGGGCGATCGAGCTGCAGTTGAACCAGGTGATCGCCGGCAAGGCGATGGGCGACACGCTGGACGAAGCCGCCGACCAGTCGCGTCAGCTGCTCTCGCACGTCGCGGCGATCAGTGTGCAGGTCCGCGACCTGATGCCCGAGCTCAGCAAGGCCGAAAGCACCGCGCAGTTCGCCCGGCGCTTGTTCGAGCGCTATGTCGGCGAACTGTTCGTCGGCGACTATGCCGAGCTGCACAACGCCGACCACCCGCTGGCGCACCGGACCTCGATCCTGGCGATGGTGCGCGAGATCGAATACGGCCCGCTGCGCGCGCAGTTGCTGGCGTGGTACGCGGAGCGGGCGCCGGGCGGCGACACGGCGCTGGCCGAACACCGCTTCCACCGCAGCCTGCGCAGGCTGTACGAAATCGACCGGATCGACGAATACCTCGGCCGGCTGGACGACGACATCCGCCAGGCCAATCGCCGCGCCCTCGCCTTTCTCGACTACCGTCTGCGCGCGCCGGACCAGCTCGACATCCTGCTGCGTCGGGCCTGTCGCGGTGTGCTGAGCGCGCCGGAAGCAGCGCTGCGCCTGCCGGTCGCACCGGGCGGACTGATGGACGAACAGCGACTGCGCCCGCCGAAACAGCGGCCCCGCCCGATCCCGCGCACCGCCAACGTCCAGACCGACCCCACGCCCGAACAGCTGGCGCGATTGAATCTGCTGCGACGGATGAAACGGGTGCGGCTGGTGCTGCCGGAAGATCTGACGCGCTATCTCGACCGGCATTGGGATACTGCCGGCGCGACGCTCGATTCGGATGCGCTGCGGATCGCGACGATCGAGGATTTCC
Organism: Lysobacteraceae bacterium; assembly: GCA_049296025.1. Taxonomy (GTDB): domain Bacteria; phylum Pseudomonadota; class Gammaproteobacteria; order Xanthomonadales; family Xanthomonadaceae; genus Lysobacter_I. The sequence continues at coordinate 15,784 of JBAQRU010000211.1, forward strand.
GCGCGTATCAGACCCTGCTCACCCTCGCCCTGCGCAGCCGTCGCAAGGGCGGGCTTCGCCGCGACGATCCGCTGCATCGTCTACTGCGCGGCTTCCGGGTCGAACTCGTGGGCCAAGGCACTGCTGTTGCGCCCGACAGTGACAACAACCCCTATCTGCACGCGCCGCACTTCGTTCTGCACCGCGGCGGCGATCGCGCGAACAAGGAAAATACAGCGGTATGAAACGTTCCTGGGCACACTTGAGCCAGCTTTCCGGCGACCTTTACATCCCGCAGGATTTCGAGCGGGCCGCGTACCGATTGGTCACCGAGCAGGTGCTGTACAGCAGCGACCGCATGTCGAGGAACCATTACCACCTGGTGGAAACCTACTTCAACGACTTCGCCGCCGCGCTGGAACCGTTGGGCATCCGTCTCGAACGCAATGCGCACTACCGCTATGTCGTCGCGCTGCCGACGCATGGCGAAGGCACGGCGGTGTCGCTGGAGCAGACGCTGCTGATCCTGGTGCTGCGCCATCGCTACGACGCCGCGATGCGCCAGGGCCAGATCGAGGATCAGGGCGAAGTGATCGTGGAATTGCCCGAACTGCAGGAGGCCTATCAGGCGATGACCGGCCGGTCGATGCCGGAGCTGGGCGCGCTGCGCGAGACGCTGCGGATGCTGCGGCGCTGGGCGGTGTGCAAGACCATCGACTGCGAACCCGACGACCCGCAGCCGTTCCGGATTGTGGTGCGGCCCGCCATCGTCGAGATCGTCGGCGCGCAGTGGCTGCAGCGGCTCGATCAGCACAACCGCGACGATGAAGATGGCGGCAATGAAGAAGGAAGCGGCGTCATGAACAACGACGCGGCCGACACCGACAGGGACACCGACGATGTATCAGCTTAAGCGCGCCCATCTGGTCCAGTTCTTCCTGTTCCACGCGGAAACGCTGGAACTGGACGCGACCACCGCGATCATCGCGCCCAACGGCGCCGGCAAGAGCGCCCTGCTCGATGCGCTGCAGATCGTGATGCTGGGTGCGGACCGCAACCAGATCCGCTTCAACGCACAGGCCGGCGGCAGCCACCGCGCGCGCAGCATCCGCGACTATTGTCTCGGCGTGTATCGCGCCGGCGACGACGGTCGCGTGCGCGAGACCGCGACCACCTACATCAGTCTGGTGTTCGAGGACACGATCAGCGGCGAAACCCTGAGCGCAGGCGTCGCGCTCGGCGCATCGGCCGACGAGCCCGATCATCGCGTGCATGGCATGTATCTGCTGCCGCGCATCGCGCTGACCCTGGACGACCATCTCGAAACGGTCAAAGGCCAGCAGCTGCCGCTGACCTGGACCCAGTTCCGCACCGCGATCGCCGCGCGCTGCAAATCAGCCGGCACCAAGGTCGAGCTGCACGCCACCAGCGATCGTTTCCTGCGCGATCTGCTGCTGCAACTGCGTCCGGCGAGCAATGTGCATATCGACCCGGCCGCGTATCGCAAGGCGTTCCAGAACGCGCTGAATCTGCAGCGCGTGAACGATGTCGACCTGTTCGTGCGCACCCTGGTCGCCGAAGAACGCCCGACCGATATCGGCAAATTCCGCGCGCTGCTCGAAGGCTTCCGGC
>JBAQRU010000212.1:0-12219 GCA_049296025.1 Lysobacteraceae bacterium
GCCGCCCGGGCCACCCGGGCCGCGATTTTCGCCAGCGAAACCTGCACCTGCCGGACGGTCGCCGTAGGGACGCTTCGGGCGCGCACCGGGGCCACCCGGGCCGCCGGGGCCACGCTGCTCGCCGGCACCTGCCGGGCGATCACCGTAGGGGCGCTTCGGACGCGGGCCACCGGGTCCACGATTTTCGCCTGCATAGCCGGCACCGGCCGGACGATCGCCGTAAGGGCGGTTGCCCGCCGGGCGCGGGCCGCTGGGCTTGTTGCCGTACGGCTTGCGCGGGGCACTGGGATCGGCGTTGCGATGGCCGGTCGGTCCCGTGCTGACGCCTTCGGGCACGAACCAGCTGCGGAACGCGGCGGGATTGCCCTCGGGCAGCGGCTTCGGGCCGTTGTCGCGACGCTGCTTGAACGGCTTGTTCTGCGATTGACGGGCGGCGGATTCGCCGCTGACGGTCAGATCGCCACGCTTTTTCTTGTTGCCGAAACGGCCGCGATCTTCGCGGACATTGTCGAAGCGGCGCAGTTCGCGGCCTTCATCGGCGGTGTTGTGGCCGTTGACGTAGGCCTGGCTGCTGCGGCCTTCGCGACCGACGTGCACGGTCGACTTCGCGGCTTTGCGCTGGCCAATGACCGGTTGCAGCGTCAACGCCGGCGGCGGACCTTCGTCCAGATTGAGTTTCTTGCGCAGGCTGTCGACCTGTGCGGCCGCCAGTTCCTGGCTCTGGCTGCGCAGCAACTGCTGCGGCAGCGACACGTCGCCGTAGCGCACGCGCTTCAACCGGCTGACCTGGCAACCCTGCGATTCCCACAGCCGGCGCACTTCGCGGTTGCGGCCTTCGCTGAGGCTGACCTGGAACCATTCGTTGGAATCGGTGCCGCCGATGCGTTCGATCTTGTCGAATTTCGCCGGGCCGTCTTCCAGCGCCACGCCGCGACGTAGGCGGTCGACGAGCTTGTCGGAGACCGTGTCTTCGCCTTCGGGGGCACGCACGCGGCAGACGTACTCGCGTTCGATCTCGAACGACGGATGCATCATCGCGTTGGCCAGTTCGCCGTCGGTGGTGAGCAGCAGCAGGCCGGTGGTGTTGATGTCGAGGCGGCCGATCGCGATCCAGCGCGCGCCCTTGAGCACAGGCAGCGCTTCGAAGATGGTCGGGCGGCCCTCGGGATCTTCGCGGGTGGTCACTTCGCCTTCGGGCTTGTTGTACATCAGCACGCGCGCCGGTTCGGTGAGCGCGCTGGCGACGAAGGTCTTGCCGTCGATCTCGATACGGTCGCCGCCCTTGACGCTCATGCCGGTCTGGGCGATGTCGCCGTTGACCTTGACCATGCCTTCGGCGATGCGCTGTTCCAGCGCGCGGCGCGAGCCGAGTCCGGCCTGGGCCAGGACTTTGTGCAGGCGTTCTTCGAGGCGCGGGGCTTCGGTGGGGGCGTCCTTCTCGCGTTTGAGCGAAAGGGTCGAGGGGCGTTTTTCTGTCATGTCAGGCTCCGGTGCTGTCGTCGTCGTCGACGAGGGCGGTGTGGGTGTCGTCGGACGCCGGGGTGGCGTCGTCGTTTCGGGTTTCGTGGGCGATGGCGGTTTCGTTGCCGTCATCGGGGGTGTCTTGATCGCTGCTGTCTTGGTTGCCGTCTTCGTTGCCTGCTTCAGTACTGTCGTCGGTGCTGTGCGAATCGGTGTCGTCTTCGTCGCTCGCAGCGTCGGGTTCGGCGTCATCGCTGATGCCGGCGACGATGGGCGCGGGCTTTGGCGCATCCGGGTCGACGAACGACAGCTGCGGGTCGAGTTCGCCGAAATCCTTGAGTTCCGACAGTGGCGGCAGCTGGTCGAGGCTCTTCAGGCCGAAGTAGTCGAGGAAGCCACGGGTGGTGCCCAGCAGTTCCGGCCGGCCCGGGACATCGCGATGGCCGATGACCCGGATCCATTCGCGCTCTTCCAGGGCCTTGATGATGTTGCTGCTCACCGCCACGCCGCGGACCTGTTCGATCTCGCCGCGGGTGATCGGCTGGCGGTAGGCGATGATCGCCAGCGTTTCCAGGGTGGCGCGGGTGTACTTGGTCTGGCGCTCGGTCCACAGCCGGGCAACCCAGGCGTGGACATCGGCCTGCACCTGGAAGCGGTAGCCGGATGCGGTTTCGGCCAGTTCGATGCCGCGGCCTTCGCAGGCGGCGCGCAGATCGGTCAGCGCCTGTTCGATGCTGCCTTCCGGCGCGGGCTCGTCGAGGGTGAACAGGCCGCGCATCTGGACGACGGTCAGCGGCTGGTTGGCCGCGAGCAGGGCGGCTTCGACGATGCGGGTGATGAAGAATTGATCCATGGGTACCGGGTCGTGGTCGGTCGGTTTACTGTCAATGCCGATGACGCAGGCAGGACGGGCGGAGTCGGGTGCGGGTCATGCAGGGGGCTCGTCGTTCGCGGCAGGTGGCGTTGCGGATTCGATGCTGTCGTCGTCGAATTCGCTGCTGAACTCGGCAACGAGGGCGTCGCTGCCTGTGCCCACTGCCAGCGACTTCAGGTAGATCGGGGCGAGCGGCCCTTCCTGGACGATGTCGAGCAGCTGTTCCTTCGCCAGTTCGAGGATCGACAGGAAGGTCACCACCACGCCGAGCTTGCCTTCGCGCGGCTCGAACAGCGACTCGAAGCGGTGGAAGCTGCCGTCGCCGAGGCGGGTCAGCACGTCGGTCATGCGCTGGCGCACGCTCAGCGCCTCGCGTTTGATCGAATGCCCGGTGAACAGCTCGGCGCGCTTGAGCACGTCGTGCAGGGCCAGCAGCATTTCCTTCAGCTGCACCGGCGGTGGCAGCTTGACGCTGGCGCGTTCGGGAACGAAGGCGGCCACCGGCGAAGTGTCGCGTTCCATCCGTGGCAGGGCGTCGATGTCTTCGGCGGCCTGTTTGAAGCGTTCGTAATCCTGCAGCCGGCGGACCAGATCGGCGCGCGGGTCGTGCTCGTCGCCTTCTTCGCTGGGCGGGCGGGGCAGCAGCATCCGCGATTTGATCTCGGCCAGGATCGCGGCCATGACCAGATATTCGGCGGCCAGTTCGAAGCGCATCTCGCGCATGACGCCGATGTATTCGACGTACTGTTTGGTGATCTCGGCGACCGGAATATCGAGGATGTCGAGGTTCTGGCGGCGGATCAGATAGAGGAGGAGGTCGAGCGGGCCTTCGAAGGCTTCGAGGATGACTTCCAGCGCGTCCGGTGGAATGTAGAGGTCTTGCGGAATCTGCAGCACCGGCTGCCCCAGCACGGTCGCCAGGCGCATCTCATGCTGCTGCGGGGCATGCGACTGGGAAGCATGCGGTTGCGAAGCATCCGGCGGCGCGGGCGCGACAGCCGTATCGACCGGAACGGTCGCGTCGGGCGCGGTTTCAGTGCTCATGCAACGGCAGGGTCATGACAACGTGGGCATTCGGGGCAGCGTAGGCAGTCGACGGCGGGTACGGCGGTCGGAGGGTGGCGTGCTCCGGCCGGTCTCTGCGGACCGATCCGGGCGTCACGTCGCCGGAGGTACCCAGGGGAGCGGCGGACCGCGGGCCGGGTGAGCAACGGCTCAGATGGAACAATCAAACATGCATGGCCCGTTTGGACGGGCGCGGACCATGCCGGGCGGAACGTGCGAGACGGAGCATGCGAGGTCAATCCAAGGCGACGACAACATCGTCGAATCCATCCCATGCCGACGGCCGGATGATGCGAGTGGAGAGTCCTTGGGTCAGGGCCGGGTGGGGGCGGCGGGTCGAACGCGGATGCTGTCTCTGCAGATCCTGCGCGAATTCGACGGGTCGCCGCAGCCGGCCTCGAAACGATGCGCTGCCAAGAGTACGGGCTGGGCGCGCTGCTGTCCAGCCGAGCGGCGCAGGGGCAGGGGCCGTAGCGATCCACTATCCTTCATCGGCTGCAGCATGACCGATCCGGACGAAGGAGACTCACACATGTGGTACGCCATCGAGGGCTATGACGCCCCGCAGTCGCTGGAACAGCGGATCCAGGCCCGCCCCGCCCACCTGGCCCGCCTCGTCGCGTTGAAGGACGCCGGCCGCCTGCTGCTGGCCGGTCCTTGCCCGGCGATCGATGCCGAAGACCCGGGGCCGGCTGGATACAGTGGCAGCATCGTGATCGCCGAGTTCGACTCGCTCGCCGCCGCCCGCGCCTGGGCCGATGCCGATCCTTATGTCGATGCCGGCGTCTATCTCCGGGTCGAAGTCCGGCCGTTCCGGGCGGTGCTGCCGTGAGTTCGATTGCCGGGCAATTGCCACGTGAACAACGGGTCGAGGCGATCCGCATCCGGCTGCAGGTTGCGTTCGCGCCGACCGAACTGGAAGTCATCGACGACAGTCACCGCCATGTTGGTCACGAAGGCGCAAAAGATGGTCGTGGCCATTACCGCGTGCGGGTGGTCAGCGCGGTCTTCGCCGGGATGACCCCGGTCGCGCGGCACCGGGCGGTTTATGCAGCGCTGGATGACCTGATGCAGACGGACATCCATGCGCTGTCGATCCAGGCCAGCGCATGAATCACGCGTTTGCTGCTTTGCAGCATAACCGCGGTCGCGAAATGGGCTCTCTGTTTCATTGCAATTTACTTGTATTTCAATGAGTTAATAGGGTTTTTAGATTCGGGCCAGGATTCGTCACAAAACCTTTACATGTTTTTCTGAAAACGGTTACATTGCCCCGGCGCGATCCGTACCCCCACCTGATTCAAGGCGATGGTTCCGAGGTGATGGCATTGAGTGTGACGATCAAAGATGTAGCACGTGTGGCGAAGGTCTCGGTGGCCACCGTTTCGCGTGCGCTCAACGGTCACGACAACGTCGCCGAGGCGGTTCGCAGCCGCGTGCTCGCGGTCGCACACGAACTGCGCTACAGCCCGCATCACGCCGCGCGCAGTCTCAGCAGCCGTCGCACCCACACCATCGGTGTGGTGCTGCCCGATCTCTACGGCGAATTCTTTTCCGAACTGATCCGCGGCATCGATCACGTCGCCCGCGAGAGCGGCCTGCATCTGCTGGTATCGAGCTATCACGGCCATCCCGAAGAACAGGCCTCAGCGCTGCGTGCGATGCGCGGCCGGGTCGATGGCCTGCTGGTGATGTCCCCGCATGCGGGCAATATCGATTTCCTCAGCGAAAATCTGGCGGCGCTGCCGGCGGTGCTGATCAATTCCCAGCCGACCGAATCGCAGCACGTCGCGTTCGGCATCGACAATTACGGCGGCGCGCGGACGATGATGGAACATCTGTTGGCTGCCGGGCATCGCCGGATCGCCTTCATCGCCGGACCACCGAACAATTTTGACGCCTTCGAGCGCCTGCGCGGCTATCGCGACGCACTGCTCGCCGCCGACGCCAGCGCCACGCCCTGGGTGCTGCCGGGAGATTTCAGCGAAGCCTCCGGACATCGCGCCGGGCAGATGCTGCTGGAAGCCGACGACCGCCCGGATGCGGTGTTCGCCGCCAACGACATGATGGCGCTCGGTTGCCTGTTCGCGCTGAACCAGGGCGGCGCCCGCGTGCCGGACCAGATCGCGTTGGCCGGTTTCGACGATATTCCGATCGCGCGCTATGTGGCGCCCTCGCTGACCACCATGCGCGTGAATATTCCCGAGCTGGGTGCGCATGCGATGCGCCTGTTGCTCGATCTGCAGAACGATGAAACCGTGAGCGCAGAGCGGCTCGCCCCGCTGGTGCCGGAATTGATCGTGCGCGAATCCAGTCGTTCCGCCGGCACCGTGCGCCTGACGACCCTTTCAGATGGAGGCCCATGAGCAGATCCGCAGGCCCTTTTTTTTGTGTTCGGATGTAATCGTTTACAGCTTTCGAAACCACATGCATCAACGCCCTCGGGAGGGGTGAAGCCATGAATCAACAACGTCGTTCGACTCGCCGACAGACCACACTTTCTCAGCATCGGCGCCGGTTCGAGCGCAGCCTGCTGAGCTGCGCGCTGGTGAGCGCCCTGTTCTTTGCAGCGCCTGCGGCGTTCGCACAGTCGACCGGCGCCACCGTGCGCGGCCAGGTCGCCGCCGACGCCAGAGTGACCGCGACCAATGTCGCCACCGGCTTCAGCCGCAGCGTCGAAGCCGGCGACAGCGGCGGTTATTCGCTGGTGGGCCTGCCGCCGGGCACCTATCGCATCAGCGTGGAAGCCGGTGGCCAGACCACGGCCCGCGATGTGGTCCTGCGCGTCGGTGAAACCGTGACCCTCGACGGCGATGCGGTCACGCAGGCGCCGGAAAACGAACTCGATACCGTCGTGATCACCGGCTCGGTGTTGACCGAGACCAAGACTTCGGAAGTATCGACCTACGTCAGCAAAAAACAGATGGATGCATTACCGCAGGCTTCGCGCAACTTCCTCGCGTTTGCGGACACAGTGCCTGGCATGATTTTCGAAACCGGGGCCGATGGCTCCAGCAAGCTTCGCGGCGGTGCGCAGAATTCGAACGGGATCAACGTCTTCATTGATGGCGTCGGCCAGAAGAATTACGTGCTGAAAGGCGGCATCAGCGGCCAGGATTCCAGCAGCGGCAGTCCGTTTCCGCAGCTCGCCATCGGCGAATACAAGGTTATTACCTCCAACTACAAGGCCGAATACGACCAGATCAGCAGTGCTGCGGTGACTGCGGTCACACGCTCGGGCACCAACGAGTTCGAGGGCCAGTTCTTCTGGGACAAGACCACCGAAAAGATGCGTTCCGACACGTTCGCCGAGGAGCGCGGTTCCGGCAAGATTCCGTCGAGCGAAGAACAATACGGCGCTTCGTTCTCCGGCCCGATCCTCAAGGATCGCCTGTTCTTCTTCGCCACATACGAAGCCAAGAAGATCGATCGTCCGCGCGACGTGCGGATTGGCACCAGCGCCGTCGATGTGACTGACCTGACTCCGGAGTTGGCCAGCCTGCTCGGCGGGAACAGCGCTCCGTTCGACGAGGACACCTACTTCGGCAAACTGACCTGGCAGCTCAACGACGATCACCTGATTGAATTGTCCGCCAAGCGGCGCAGCGAAGAAGAACTCACTGCTATCGGCGATGGCCCGAACACCCGCAGCTACGGGTCGAGCAAGGGCAACGAAAGCACGCGCGTCGATCTGCGCTGGCAGTGGAGCAGCAACAACTGGTTCAACGACCTGCACCTGACCTCTGAAAACGACACCTTCAATCCGCGGCCGATCACGATCGGACCGGGTTACCAGATCGTCAATTCGCGCTCGGGCAACCTGTTCGGCGACACCATTCTGAATACGGGCGGCGGCCAGGACTATCAGGACAAGGGTCAGACCGGTTATTCACTGCAGGACGACTTCACCTTCACCGGCATCGACCGCCACACGATGAAGATGGGTGTCAAGTTCAAGTCCATCGAAATCAACGCTTTCGAACAGCAGCCGTACAACGCGCAGTATCGCGTCGATTACTTCGAGAATCTTGACGCAGGCAGGAGCGCGATCTCGTCGTTCATTCCGTTCCGCGTCGAATTCGGTTCGCAACTCGCAGGTACGCCGGATCGCAACATCACCTCGACCAACAAGCAATACGGCATCTATTTACAGGACGATTGGGAAGTCAACGACAAACTGACGCTCAACCTCGGCCTGCGTTACGACTACGAGCGCACCCCGGGTTACGAAAACTACCAGACCCGACCGGACCTGGTCGCAGCGCTGCGCGGCTGGTCCAATATCCATGGACCGAATGTCGACTACGACATCGAGGACTACATCAGTTCCGGCAGCAACCGTTCGGCGTTCAAGGGCGCCATCCAACCACGCCTCGGCTTCTCCTACGATCTGACCTCGGACGAACGCCACGTCATCTTCGGTGGCGCGGGGCGGTCCTACGACCGCAACCTCTTCGACTATCTGGCGCTGGAACAATCGAAGAGCACCTTCCCGCGCTATGCCTTCAGCTTCAATACCACCGATCATCCATGTGCCGTCGGCGTCAACAACTGCCTGGCCTGGGATCCCAATTATCTGAATCCATCCGCGCTTGCGGCTGTGGTCGCGGCTAATCCCAACCTGGGGGCGGAGGTCAATCTGATGAACAACGACCTCAAGACCCCGTATTCCGATCAGTTCAGCATCGGCATGCGCAATGTGTTCCCGGTCATGGGCAACGATTGGACGACCTCGGCGACGATCGCGCATGTCCGAAGCTACGACGGCATCATCTTCACGCTCGGCAACCGGTGGCCCGACGGCAGCTATCGCAATCCGGCCAATCCCAGCGCAACGTGGGGCGGGCAGGGCTGGGGCTTCCCGATTCCAGGCTTCGGTACACTGATTCTGGCCGACAATGGAGTCGAGACGAAGGTCAACCAATTGCTGCTGTCGGCGGAGAAACCCTTCACCCGGCAATCGCCGTGGGGCTTCACGGTGGCCTACACCTATAGCGATGCCAAGGAGAACCGCCTGAATGCCGCGAACTCCGACGAACACTATCTGTTCGACTATCCGAACCTCAACGGCCAGCCGTTCCTGCGTTCGATCGGCATCGCTAAGCACCGTCTGGTGGCGACCGGCATCTACGGGATCGGAGGTTTCACCCTGTCCGGCAAACTGACGCTGGCGAGTCCCACGCCGAAGGATTCCGTGAACTGCCACGACACCACGAGTTTCGATAACTGCTTCTTCGATACCTTCACGCCGGGCGACACCATCGGTTTCAAGCAGTTCGATTTTGCGGTGAAAAAGGAATGGGATACGGGCACGGACATCAAGTTCTTCGTGCGCGGCGACCTGTTCAATGTCTTCAACTGGCGCAACTTCACCGACTACGACACTTGGAGAGGCGGCCCGTCGCCGGACGTGAATACCAATTTCGGCCGCCGCAACGGCAACGGCACTGTCTGGCCGCCCCGTCAGTTCAAGGTATCGGTCGGCTTCAACTGGTAAGACCGAACATCCTGCTGCCCGGCATGCCCGGGTAGCAGGGTTCCTGCATCGATATTGGAGTTTAGCTTGAGTCGTCCGTTATCCCTGCTTATCGAAATGGGCACGATGGTTGCGCTCGTAGCCGGGCTGGCGGCCTGCTGTCACGTGCCCAATGCGGCGCAGACGGTGATGGAGACGTCTCCACAGTCCACGGCTACCCCCGGCGCGCCACTACCACCGCTGTTCGACGACATCGAACGGCGGACGTTCGATTTCTTCTGGGAAACCACCGACGCGCAGAACGGGCTCGCGCCGGATCGTCATCCGTCGCGGCCGTTTTCCAGTGTCGCGGCGATCGGTTTCGCGCTGACGGCGTATCCGATCGGCGTCGAGCGCGACTGGATCACCCGCGAGCAGGCGGCGACGCGCACGTTGACGACGCTGCGCTTCCTGCGCGATGCGCCGACCGGTCCAGAGGCGAAAGGTCGCTCCGGCTATCACGGGTTTTATTATCATTTTCTCGATATGCGCAGCGGTCAGCGCTTCGATTCCTGGGTGGAACTGTCGAGCGTGGATACCGGCCTGCTGATGATGGGCGTGCTGTTCGCGCAGAGTTTTTACGATGGCGACAACGACGCCGAGCGTGAGATCCGCGTGATCGCCGACGATTTGTATCGCCGCGTCGAATGGAATTGGATGCAGGCCCGTCCGCCGTTGATTTCGATGGGCTGGATGCCGGAGAAGCAGTCTTTCATCACCCACGATTGGAAGGGTTACAACGAAGCCATGCTGGTGTACGTGCTGGCGCTGGGTTCGCCGACGCATCCGGTCGGGCCGGAGGCATGGCAGGCATGGACGCGCACCTACGACCGCAACTGGGGCGAGTTTCAGGGGCAGACGCATCTGCGTTTCGCGCCGCAGTTCGGCCATCAGTACAGTCATGTCTGGATCGACTTTCGCGGTATCCACGATGCATACATGCGCGACAAACGCCTGCGTGACGAGGGTCTGGATTATTTTGAGAACAGCCGCCGCGCGACGCTCGCGCAGCATGCCTACGCGGTCGCCAATCCGATGGGCTGGAAAGGTTACGACGACAAGGTTTGGGGCTTGACCGCCAGTGACGGGCCGCAGACCACGAAGCAGGTCTTTCGCGGCGAACAGCGCGAATTCCGCAATTACAGTGCGCGCGGCCCGGGGCCGATCGACGGCTTCGACGACGGCACGTTGGCACCGACCGCAGCGTTGGCGTCGCTGCCATTCGCACCCGAACTTGTGGTGCCGACGGCGGAAGCGATGCGTGCGCGCTACGGCGACGATCTGTATGCACGCTACGGTTTCCTCGATTCCTTCAATCCGAGTTTCGAGTACGACGTTCCGCTCGTCACCGGCAAAGTCGTGCCGGGCAAGGGCTGGTTCGCCAGCGACTATCTGGGTATCGATCAGGGCCCGATCCTCGCGATGATCGCGAATCACCGCGATGGCTTCGTCTGGAACGTGATGAAGCGCAATCCGCACATCCGTCGTGGGCTCGAACGCGCGGGGTTCGAGGGCGGATGGCTCGCTACGCCATCGCCACCACCCGCAGCGACGCGGTAAGGTCGGCGCATGCGTGCGATTGCGGTCATGCTCTGTGTCCTGCTCGGGTTGACGGCTTGCCGTCGCGCCGACGACCGCGTGGTGATCCGGTTCTGGGCGATGGGGCGCGAGGCCGAGGTCGTCGGCGCGCTGATCCCGCAGTTCGAGCGCGAGCATCCCGGTCTGCGCGTCGAGTTGCAGCAGATTCCATGGACCGCAGCGCACGAGAAATTGCTGACAGCGTATGCTGCGGACGCATTGCCCGATATCTGCCAGCTCGGCAATACCTGGGTGCCGGAGTTCGCTGAACTGCATGCGCTCGAACCGCTGCAGCGTTACGTCGATGCCTCGCCTGTCGTTGCGCAGAAGGACTATTTCGCGGGCATCTGGGACACCAATGCCGTCGACGGCCAAGTCTACGGTGTGCCCTGGTATGTCGATACGCGGCTGTTGTTCTATCGCAAGGATCTGCTCGCCGCCGCCGGTTACGATCAGCCGCCGCAGACCTGGGAAGAATGGCGTGCGGCGATGGCGGCGATCAAGCAACAGCGCGGCAAGGATCGCTACGCGATCCTGTTGCCGCTGAACGAGTTCGAACAACTGCTGTCGCTGGCGCTGCAGCAGGACGACCCGCTGCTCGATGGCGGTCGCAGCAATCTCGACAGCGCCGGTTTCCGGCGCGCGCTCGGTTTCTATGCGGACATGTTCGCGCAGGGATACGCGCCGCAGATGTCGGAAACGCAGATCTCCAATGTCTGGGACGAATTCTTCAACGGCATGTTCGTGTTCTACGTGTCGGGGCCGTGGAATATCCGCGAATTCCGCAAGCGCGCGCCGCCGGGTCTCGAAGACGCGTGGGGCACCGCGCCGCTGCCGGGCCCGGATGGATTGGGCGCCGGCATCGCTGGCGGCACCAGTCTCGTACTGTTCCGCAATTCGCCGCGCAAAAAGGCGGCGTGGACGTTCGTCGAATTCCTCTCGCGCCCGGAGATACAGGAGAAGTTCCACGCCGAGATCGGCGACCTGCCGCCGCGTCGCAGTACCTGGGAGCGGCCCGCGCTGCGCAGCGATCCCTACGCCGCAGCGTTCCGCGATCAGCTCGAACGGGTGAAGCCGACGCCGAAAGTACTGGAGTGGGAGCGGATCGTCCAGGAAATGCGCCTGACCAGCGAGCGCGTGGTACGCGGCGGCCAGTCGCAGGACGCGGCCGTGCGTCAGCTCGACGCCCGTGTCGATGCGCTGCTCGAAAAGCGCCGCTGGGTGGAAGCGCGACGTACGGCATCGACCGAGGCTGCACCATGAAGCCCACGTTGGCCGCATGGGTCTTCGTCGCGCCGGCCTTGATCGTGCTTGGCGTGTTCTTCGGCCTGCCGGTGTTTTCGGCGCTGCTGCTGAGCCTGACCGATTTCGACCTGTACGCGCTCGCGGACTGGCGCAATCTGCGCTTCATCGGTCTGGGCAACTACAGCGAACTGCTGCAGATGCCGATCTTCTGGAAATCGCTCGGCAACACGTTCTATTTCGTGATCGTCGGCGTGCCGCTGTCGATTTCGGTATCGCTGGGCGCGGCGCTGTTGCTCAACGCGCCGGCCACCCGCTTCCGTGCATTTTTCCGCACCGCGCTGTTCGCACCGGTGGTGACGACGCTGGTCGCGGTCGCGGTGATCTGGCGTTATCTGTTCCATACCAGCTACGGGCTGGTGAACTGGGCGCTGGGCTATCTGGGCATTCCTGCGGTCGACTGGCTGGGCGATCCGCACTGGGC
>JBAQRU010000213.1:0-2510 GCA_049296025.1 Lysobacteraceae bacterium
GCGATGGCCAGCGCCTCGTGGACCTCTTCAAGCGACTCGCCAGCGCTGCCGACGACCATCTGCCAACCGGTGATGGCGATCGCCAGACCCAGCCCGAGCAGCAGCCAGACCGCGACCGCGCCAGCCGGGTTGTGGCCGACGTGATGCTCGGGCTGGCGCTTCGCCATCGAACCGAGATAGCGCAGGGTCGCGCCCGGCCCCTGGAAGAAACTGCCGAAGCGCGCGTAGCGGCTGCCGATGAATCCCCAGACGACGCGGAAACCGATCAGGCCGAACAGGCTGTAGCCGAACAGCAGATGCAGCAACTGCTGACGCTCGCTGTCGGAGGTCAGCCAGGCGCCTGCGAAACAGATCGCGAGGCTCCAGTGGAAGAACCGCGTCGGCAGATCCCAGATCAGCACCTGCTTGGCGCTGGGCGAAATTCCGGTGGCTGGAGTGGTGGGGGCAGCGTTCATCGTGTCGGTCCTGCGGCAGGGCGTGGGGGCGATGCGCGCGGGATGCGCACATCGTGCTCTGAGAATTCACCGCGTTCGGCGCCGCGATGACAGGCCGCGCAGTTGGCGGCCGACTTCACCGCAGGCGAACGCCAGGTGGCGACTGAGATTTCGTCGTGTTCGCGCAGGAACCATGCTGTGCGGGTGATGCGCAGCGGCTCGGCGCGATTCGCGACGCCGCGCCCGGCGTTCGTCCGCAGCCAGCGGCGGATCGTGCCCGCGTCCTGCGGCGCAAGACTCGCGTCACTGCCGAAATGGCGATCGAGTCCACCCATCAGTGCGTCCCATGACGCCGCCGGCAAACCCGATGCCGGATACGGCACATGGCAGCCGCCGCATTCTTCGACGTAGACGGCGGGCATCGGCGCGCGACGCGGCGAACGTTCGTTGTCGTCATCGTCGTCGCCTGCGGCGAATGCACCGAACGGCAGCATCATTGCGCACAACAGCGCGGCGGCGAGCCCTTTGCGGTTCATCGCACACCTCCCGTACGCAGACTGCCGAGCCAGGCGAGCACATCGCCTTTCTCCAGCGCACTGCATTCGCGGCCGACCACATCGCGACAATTGCGTCGGAACCATTTCTCGGCTTTCGCCGCATCGGTGAAGCGCTTCGGATTGGCCGCCGGCGCCATCGGCTGAATCGCGCGCCCGGTCACGTCATGCTTGCCGCCACGCGTCGGGTCCGATGTATGGCAGCTGGCGCAGCTCCAGTCGTTGCCGTGCTTCGACAGGAAAAAGCGTTGTCCACGCGCAGCCGAGAAGGTCTTGAACGACGGGTCGTCCTGGACCGCCTGTTTCGCATATCCGGCCTGCAATTGAACGAGGGATTGCGCCTGCGCCGCGAACGGCAGGCAGAGCGCGACACAACACCAGAGGATTCGCATCGAAAACACCTGTTTCCGTGGGAGATGCGATCACGATGCGCGTCGATGCTTAAGCACGCCTTACGATGTCGCGATCCCTCGATTGCGTCCTGCGCCGCAGATGCCTGTTTCGAAACGCGAACGCCCGCGATGCGCCATGGCATCGCGGGCGTTGTTGCCTGCCGTCGCGATCAACCCGCGGGCGGTGGCGTCGTATCGCTGCGCTCGGGCAGTTCCGGATACCGCACATCGGGAATCGGCGCGGTCAGCGAATGCAGGAACAGATGGATCTTTTCCGCTTCGTCCGGCGACAGCGTGGCGCCGAGCTGCGCGTCGCCCATGATCGTCACCGCGTCCTGCAGTTTCCATACTTTTCCGGAGTGGAAATACGGCGCGGTCGCGGCGACGTTGCGCAGCGGCGCAGCGCGGAACGCGTATTCATCGGCTTTCGATTTCGTCACCGTCAACCGGCCGACATCGCCGGTCGGGCGCACGTCGTCGGACGGTTTGTGGACCACGCCGAACGGGAAATACGCCTGGCCGCCGAGGTTGATGCCGTTGTGGCAGCTGGCGCAGCCTTTCTCCATGAACAATTTCAGGCCGGTCTGCTGATCCGCGGTGAGCGCGCGCGCATCGCCTTTGAGAAATGCGTCGAACGGCGCACCGGGCGTGATCAATGTGGTCTCGAACGCTTCGATCGCCTTGGCCATGTTGTCGAAATTCACGGCCTTGGCTTCGCCCGGGAAGGCGAGCTCGAACGCCTTCACGTAACCCGGCATCGAGTTGAGCGTGGCTTCGACCGCCGCCGGCGTGTTGTTCATTTCCACGCCGGCCTGCACCGGGCCCTTGGCCTGCGCCTTCAGGTCTTCCGCGCGGCCATCCCAGAACTGGGCGATGTTGAACACGGCGTTGTAGACCGTCGGCGCGTTGCGCGGGCCTTTCTGGAAGCCGTGCCCGATCGAGGTCGGCACACCGTCGATCCCGCCCATCCCGAGGTTGTGGCAGGAGTTGCAGCTGATCACGCCGCTGGCCGACAGGCGGCCATCGAAAAACAGCATCTTGCCGAGCGCGACCTTGTCCGGGGTGACCGGGTTGCCGGGCAGCGCCGGGGCCTGGTCGGGGATCGGCTTGAACAGTGCCAGGGCCTGGGT
>JBAQRU010000214.1:0-9447 GCA_049296025.1 Lysobacteraceae bacterium
CAGCACCACGGCACATCCAGAACCATTACTTCTTTGCTTTGCTTTGCTTTGCTTTGCTTTGCTGGGCTTCGCTTACGCTCAGCCCAGCCTACGGGTGACGCGATCAGATCGTGTAATACATCTGGTATTCCAGCGGATGCGTCGCCGCGCGGAACCTGGTGACTTCCTGCATCTTCAGCGCGATGTAGCCGTCGATGAAGTCGTCGTTGAACACGCCGCCGGCCTTGAGGAACTCGCGATCCTTGTCCAGCGCTTCCAATGCCTGGTCCAGCGAATGGCAGACGGTGGGGATGTTCTTCTCTTCTTCCGGCGGCAGGTCGTACAGATCCTTGTCGCTGGGCGAGCCCGGATCGATCTGGTTCTTGATGCCGTCCAGACCGGCCATCATCAGCGCGGCGAAGGTGAGGTAACCGGAGTTCATCGGATCCGGGAAACGGATTTCGATGCGGCGCGCCTTCGGATTGGACACGTACGGAATCCGGCACGACGCGGAGCGATTCCGCGCCGAGTAGGCCAGCATCACCGGCGCTTCGAAGCCCGGGACCAGACGCTTGTAGCTGTTGGTGGTGGAGTTGGCGAACGCGTTGATCGCACGCGCATGCTTGAAGATGCCGCCGATGTACCACAGCGCCATCTGCGACAGGCCGCCGTAACCGTCGCCGGAGAACAGGTTCACGCCGCCCTTGGCCAGCGACTGGTGCACGTGCATGCCGCTGCCGTTGTCGCCGACGATGGGTTTGGGCATGAAGGTCGCGGTCTTGCCGTTGCGGTGCGCGACGTTCTTGATGATGTATTTCATCGTCAGCAGTTCGTCGGCTTTCTGCACCAGGGTGCTGAACTTGGTGCCGATTTCGCACTGGCCGGCGTTGGCGACTTCGTGGTGATGCACTTCGACTTCGATGCCGGCAGCTTCCAGTTCCTTGCACATCTCGGCGCGGATATCGTGCAGCGAATCCAGCGGCGCGACCGGGAAATAGCCGCCCTTCACCATCGGCCGGTAGCCGGTGTTGCCGCCTTCGTATTCGCGACCGGAGTTCCAGTGCGCTTCTTCCGAGTCGATATGGAAGAAGGTGTGGCCCATTTCGTTGGCGAAACGCACGCTGTCGAAGATGAAGAATTCCGGCTCCGGGCCGAAGAACGCCTGGTCGGCGATGCCGCTGGCCTTCAGATACGCCTCGGCGCGCTTGGCGACGCCGCGCGGGTCGCGCGAGTAGGCCTGCATGGTCGCCGGGTCGAGGATGTCGCAGGTCAGGATGAGCGTCGGGTCGGCGGTGAACGGATCGATGACGGCAGTCGACGCGTCGGGCAACAGGACCATGTCGGATTCGTTGATGCCTTTCCAGCCGCTGATCGACGAACCGTCGAACATCTTGCCGTCTTCGAACAGGCTCGCTTCGACGATGGATTTCGGGAAGGTGACGTGATGCTGCACGCCGCGCATGTCGGTGAAGCGCAGGTCCACGAATTCGATCTTGTGGTCCTTGATGAGTTTTTCGACGTGCTCGAGGGACATTCGGAGGCTCCGATGGGTGAGAAGGATGTCGTTACCTATTGCAAGGCGCGTGCCAGCGGCAAAGTCGCGATAAACTATTGATCGTAAAGGAAGAGACAAGACCGCTCGTCGTTTTTTGCACCAAAAACGTGCATTTCTTTCGGCGGAATCCCTTCTTTGGAACAAATCTTCAGGACACAGACGACATGCGGACCGCCCTATTCGCCACCCTTGCGCTGCTGCTCGCCGGTACCGGCGCCGCACGGGCGCAGACCACGGATTCGGATGCCTCGGGCACGAAGGCCCTCCCACAGGAGTCCGGTGCGGCGCAGACCCGAGCTTCCGGTTTCGACACCTGCCTGGTGCTCAGCGGCGGCGGCGCGCGGGGCATGGCGCATATCGGCGTGATCAAGGTGCTGGAGCGCGAGCGCATTCCGGTGGACTGCATCGTCGGCACCAGCATGGGCGCGGTGGTCGGCAGTCTCTACGCCAGCGGCATGACTGCGGCCGAGATCGAAAGCGGCCTGCGCGCGCTGGACTGGAACGCGATGTTCGTCGACCGCATCGATCGCCGCACCTTCACCCACCGGCGCAAGGACGAGGACCGCAGCTTCCTGGCGAAAGGCGGCTTCGGCCTGCGCGACGGCAAGCTCACGGTGCCGCCGTCGGTGTTCGAGGGCCAGCGCCTGGCCGTGGCGCTGCGCGCGGCCCTGCTGCCGAGCGCGAACATCCCGCGCTTCGACGACCTGCCGATTCCCTATCGCGCGATCGGCACCGATCTGGAGACCGGCGACGCGGTGTCGATGGATCACGGCGATCTGGTCAACGCGGTGCGCGCCAGCATGGCCGTGCCGGGCGCGCTGGCGCCGGTGAGCTACGAAGAACGCTCGCTGGTCGATGGCGGCATGTCGATGAACCTGCCGGTGGAGATCGCGCAGGGCTGGGGCGCGAAGCGGATCATCGCGGTGGATATCGGCGCGCCGCTGAAGAAGCGCGAGCAGCTGACCGACCCTTTCAGCATCACCGACCAGATGGTGACCGCGCTGATGCTGAAGGAAACGAAGCGCCAGCGCGAACGGTTGGGCACCGGCGATGTGCTGATCATCCCGGAGCTGGGCGATCTGAGTTCGGCCGATTTCAGCGCCGGCCTGGACCAGGGTGTCGCGCTGGGCGAGCAGGCGGCCGTCGCGGCGCTGCCGCAACTGCAGGCGATGCGGGTGTCGCCCGAGGTCTACGCCAAGTGGCGCGAGGCGCGGATGGCGCGACTGACACCGATCGGTCCGGTCGACCGGGTCGAACTGGTCAACACCTCGACCATGGACGACGAGGCGCTACGCACGTATCTCAGCACGCAGCCGGGCGCCACGATCGATCCGAAGACGATCGAAAACGATCTGAGCCGGCTCTACGGCCTCGGCGAATTCTCGCGCGCCTATTACACCGTCGATACCGACGACGACGGCAAGACCGTGCTGACCTACGTCGCGCGCAGCCGGCGCTGGGAAGAGGACGGCACCCTGAAGTTCGGCATCTTCCTGCAGGACGATTTCGAAGGCCACGGCGATTATCAGATTGGCGCTCGCTACGGCAAGCGCGAGCTCAATCGTTTCGGCGGCGACCTGCTGCTCGAAGCGCGGCTGGGCGACCGCAACCGTGCGTTCGCCCAGTGGAACCAGCCGCTGGACATGCAGCGCAACGTCTTCGTGCGACCGTCGCTGGAATGGAACGGCGAAAACGAAACCCTGATCGACGACGACAACGACACCGCCGACTATCGCGACAGCCGCTGGGAAGCGCGCGCGGCGCTGGGCCTGAATCTGCGCGACTGGGGCGAGATCGCGATCACGCCGTTCCTGCGCCGCAACCACTTCGACCTGCGCTCGCAGCCGCTGTCCAGCGATATTCCGCGCACCAGCGCCAGCAACGGCATCGACGCGGAATTCACCCTCGACACCCAGGACGACGCCGAATTCCCCGGCCATGGCTGGTATGTGCAGGCGCGATACACGCGCTACCTGTCGATGCTCGACGCCGATACCGAAGGCTTCACCAGCCGCGCGAAAGCCTCGTATGCATTTACCGCATGGGGCGGACGCTGGCAGTTCGGCGCGCAGGCGCAGGACCATCGCGGCAACGCCTACGAAGACGTGGCGCAGCTCGGCGGCCCGTTCCGGTTGTCGGGCTACGGCATCGACACGCTGCATGGCACCGGCTCGGCGCTGGGCACGCTGCAGTTCAATTACCCGCTGGCGCAGCTGCTGCAGTACCCGCTGTTCGTCGGCGGCTCGGTGGAAGCCGGACAACTCTGGCAGCGCGGGCAGACGCCCTCCTTCGACCGCACGATCTTCGGCGGCAGCATCTACACCGCACTCGATACGCCGCTGGGCCCGATCTACTTCGGCCTGGGACTGGCCGAAAACGGCCAGGAAGCGGTGTTCCTGAGGCTCGGGCAACCGTACTGAGCTCACGACTTCGCGGCGCATTCGGTTGCGAAGCATTCGGTCGGGACACCTGCGGACAACCGGGAGTGCCATCGTTCTGTTGCGTGTTTCGTGATCGACTCGCCTGAACCGATGCGGACCGAAATCAGGAAACGTGACGCTCTCCGCATCTCGAAGAAACAAGCCCGCGATCCGCTTTCGCTGTCTTCGCAGTCGTCTACGATCGGTCCGCCATGCATGGATCGCGCTCATCGCGGCATGCCGCACTGGCATCCGCTGCATTCAACGGAATGATTCTCGCCATCGCACCCTGTTCGGTGCATCGCACCAACGATGCGGGAAAACACTTCCTGTTGCGGAGTACCACGCTGGCCGGCACGGCGCCATCGGCCCGTGACTGAATCCCCAATCGAAAAAGGAGTTTCACATGCGCAAGACACAGACGCCCGCACGCACGGCAGCGCTCGCCGTTTCCACCCTGTCGTTCGCACTGTTTGCGATGCTCGCCTCCCCCGGGGCGACGGCCGCATCGGGCAATCCCGCAGCGGACATCCCCGCAGGAATCCGCTTCGCCATGCAGCGCGATCTCGGCATCATGCCGGGGCAGATTCCGCAATATCTCGCTGCCGAGAAGCGCGCTCCCGAGATTGAGCGCAATGCCCGCAGCACGCTGGGCGACAGCTATGCCGGAACCTGGCTGGAACGCAACCAACGGGGCGAATACGAATCCGTGGTTGCGGTCAGCGATCCGCGCGATGCCGCCAAGGCCCGCGCACCGGGCGTGCAGGTCCGCATGGTCAGCCACAGCCTGAGGCAATTGGAAGCCGCCCATGCGCGCTTGGATGGCGCAGCCAAAGCGGTCCGCGTCACCGGCAAGGCCGGCAGACTCGATCCGCGCATCCATACCTGGCACGTCGACCCGATGAGCAACAGCGTCGTGGTGACCACCGACCCGGGCGCTGCCGATGCAGCGGTCGATTTCGTTGCTGCCAGCGGCGCGGATGCCCGCACGATCCGCTTCGCGGAAGCGCAGGGCAGGCCGCAGACGACACAATTGGCCGATGTCAGTATCTTCGGCGGCGAACAGATCCGCATCGGCGCCGGTTCCTGCTCGGTCGGGTTTGCGGTGACGCTCGGTCCGAATGAAGGCTATGTCACTGCCGGGCACTGCGGTACAGCCGGGCTCGCAGTCGTACACGTCGCGTCGGGATACACATCGGGCGCGATCGTCCAATCCGTGTTCCCGGTCAGTGATTTCGCGATCGTCCACGACACCTTCGGCTGGACCCATCCGGAAGGCCGCGTGCTCACCTACCAATTCGGCGGCAACCCTCTGCCGGTCGTCGGCGGCACGCCTGCTGCGCTCAACGCGCAGATCTGTCGTTCCGGCTTCACCACGGGCGCACGTTGCGGTTTCCTGACCGCTATCGGGGTGACGGTGAATTATGGAGGCGGAAACATCGTCAACGGCCTGTCGCAGACCAGCGCCTGCGTGGGCCGCGGCGACTCCGGCGGCAGCTTCATCACCCCTGCAGGCCAGGCACAAGGCGTGACCTCGGGCGGCCTGCTCCCGACCGGCGGCAACGACAACTGCGCTTTGAATGCGCCGGTCACCTACTTCCAACCGCTGCAGCCGATTCTTGCGAGCATCCCGGGGCTGACTTTGCGGACCAGTCCTTGATCCAGCTCGTGTCCAGTGCCACCCGAGACCCCCGGCTTCCCGGGGGTCTTTCTTTATCATCCTTGCCGGTTTTCGGTGCGCGCGCACCGGGAATACGCCGGTTACACTGCGTTTTTTACCTGCGAACATCTGCATGACCGACCTGCTCGCCGCCCTGCTGCTCGGCATCATCGAAGGCATCACCGAATTCCTGCCGATCTCCAGCACCGGCCATCTGCTGATCGCCGAGCGCTGGCTGGGCCATCGCAGCGATCTGTTCAACATCGCGATCCAGGCCGGCGCGATCCTCGCGGTGGTCGCGATCTACTGGCAGCGGCTGTGGGGTCTGCTGGTCGGGTTTCGCGAACGCGAGAACTTCGACTACGCCGTCAAGCTGGCGGTCGCGTTCGGCGTCACTGCGGTCGGCGGACTGCTGGTCAAGAAGCTCGGCTGGGAATTGCCCGATGAAGTGCGGCCGATCGCCTGGGCGCTGATCATCGGCGGCGTATGGATGCTGCTGGCCGAACACTTCGCCGCCAGGCGTGCGGCCACGCTCGGCGAACGCAGCGACATCAGTTGGACCGTCGCGATCCTCGTCGGTATCGCGCAGGTCGTTGCCGGCGTGTTTCCGGGCACTTCGCGCTCGGGCGCGACCATCTTCGTCGCGCTGCTCGCGGGCACCACCAGCCGCGTCGCCGCGACCGAGTTCGCGTTCCTCGTCGGTATTCCGACGATGTTCGCCGCCACCGCCTACGAACTGCTGAGTGTATTCAAGGATGGCGGCGCCGCGCACGAAGACTGGACCGCGCTCGCAATCGCATTCGTCGCTTCGGCCATCACCGCGTTCGTCGCGGTGAAATGGCTGTTGCGCTACATCCAGACCCATCGCTTCACTGCGTTTTCGGTGTATCGCTTCGTGCTGGGCGCGGCGTTGCTGATGCTGGTGCCTGCGGGCGAATGAACGGTTCGCGCATTGGCTGGCGCAACCCCGCAGTGCCTCAACGCACGTTCCAGGACGCACTCTCGCGGAGCCCGCCATGACCCGTTCCCTGTCGATGCTGATCCTGATGTTGCCGCTGATGCCTGTCGCGTGCGCGCAACCCCCCGCGCCCGCTGACGCATCCGTCGCCGCCACCGCATCGCAACCGATGCGTAGCGATTCGACAGGCACCGCACTGGATGGCTATCACTGGCGCCTGCAGGACGCCACCGACGCGCAGGGGCGCCGCATCGATACGCTGCTGGTGCGCCCGACGCAGCCGCTGCAGTTCGATTTCGCCGATGGCCGCATCCATATCGCCAACACCTGCAACCGAATGAGCGGAGATGTCCGCATCGACGGCGACACCCTGCGCGCCGGCCCGCTGGTGTCGACGAAGATGGCCTGCGCGGACCCGGCGGTGATGGCGCTGGACGCAGAAGTCGCGAAACGACTGGAAGGCAGGATCGGATTCCGATTGCTCGAAAGCGATCCGCCGCAGTTGATATGGACTGCCGAGAATGGCGATGCGCTGCACTTCGTCGGCATGGCCCCGCCGGAAATCCGTTTCGGCAATCCGGGCACGATCGTATTCATGGAAGTGGCCGCGCACCGCAAACCCTGCCAGCACCCGATGATGCCGTCGCCCAGGCAATGCCTTGAAGTGCGGGAACTCCATTACGGCGCCGTGGGTCTGCGTTCAGGCACACCCGGCGCATGGCAGCTGTTCCATGACACCATTGAGGGCTACACCCACGAGGAAGGCGTCCGCAACGTACTGCGCATCAAACGCTTTCCGATCGCGAATCCGCCGATGGATGCGCCCGCAACCGGTGACGTGCTCGATATGGTGATCGAATCGCAAACCGTCGATCCGTGATCACGCCCGCAGTCGCTGCCGGCGCTTTCCCTTCGTTTTTCGCTTTTGCTTCTGCTTCCATTTCCGGAGATCCGACATGATCCTGCGCAACGCACTGCTCGCCGCTACCGTTTTCGTTTCGACCACCGCCTGCGCGTCCGCCGATACCAGCGCCGATATGGCCGGTACCGCAAGCGGCGATGCTGCGGCCGCAGGCGCTGAACGCGAACGCATCGCGCGCTTCAGCCCGACCGAACTGAGCAACACCGGCGGCTGGACGCTGGAGTCCGCCAACGCCGCAGGCGGCGCGGGCATCGCCGAACTGCGCGCACCGGGCATCGCATTCGAAATGACATTCGCCAACGGTGAAGTCAGCGCCTCCGGTGGCTGCAACCGGCTGCGCGGCACGTACACGGTCGCAGGCAATCGTCTCGACATGACGCTGGCCATCGCCACCCGCATGTCCTGCACCGACGACAAGAATCTCGCCGATCGCAGCTTCAGCGAACTGATGGGGCAGTCGTTCAAGGTCGAACTGCTCGAACCGCAGCCCTACCGCATGCGCCTGACCAGCGACAGCGGCCAAGTGCTGGTGTTTCAGGCGAAGCCTATTCCGCTGTGAGTCTCGCAAGCCGCGGTCGTCGCCGATGAATCCGGCGACGACCGCGCTCAGCCCTTCACGCCCGCATTCAACGAATACGTGCCATGGATCGCCGCCTCGGCCAGCACGTGGCCATGCATGGCGCGAAACACATCTGCTGCGGCGAATCTCGCCGGCAGATCGAGGCGATCCACATCCAGCGCGAACACGCGGAAGAAATAGCGATGCAGGCGCAGATCGTGGCCCGGCGGATACGGGCCGTCGTAGCCCAGGTAATCGCCGCCCATGTCGGCATCGCCGGCGAACCATCCGGTGTAGTCGTTCACACCGTGGCGCGCGCCGGCCGGCCCGCCGGGCGCGGATTTGCCGCGCGCCGTGACGCCATCGCTGCAACCGCCTGCGGCGAGCTCGTGCACGTCGGCGGGGATATCGGCCATGACCCAATGCACGAAGTCGCCGCGCGGATGTTCGACCGGGATCGCAGTGGCCTCGTCGGCGACCAGCGCGCCATCGGTCGGCGCATCCGGATCGACGCACAGCAACGCGAAGCTGCGGGTCCCCGTCGGCGCATCGCTCCAGCGCAGATGCGGATTGCGATTGCCGCCGAAACCTTCCGGCGTGCCCATCGCGAATTCGGCGGGGATGCGATGGCGGTGTTCGAAACTCTCACTCATGATCTGCATGGCGTGCTCCTGGTCTGGCCTGATCAACGCTCCGGATAACCCAGCGTCTGCGCAACCTGCGCCAACAGCGCGAACGGCTCGGCCAGCGGCTTGGCATATTCGCGCCAGTGCCCGAACGGGAAACGCTGGAAGCCGAGCGCAGTGGCTGGCGGCACCTGGATTTCCTCAAGGCCGAGGCCGCCGCCGACTTCGGCGGCGAAGGCTTCGACATTGGCCAGCGCATGATCGGTGGCGACGATCTTGTGCGGCTGCAGGTTGTCCTTGCGCAACGCGACCACGTGCTGCAGATGCCGCGCCATCCACAGCGCGGCGTCGATCGGCGAAGCGATGCCGTACGGCATGGTGCTGCCGAACGCCAACCATTCCAGCAGCATGTCGCGCGGGTCTCGCAGCGCGATCATCACGATCGCACCGGGTTGCAGCGGGCGCAGCATTTTCAGCAATGCGTTGTCCCAGAACGGCAGCCAGTCGATGACGATGCCGTCGCGGATCCCGCGCGCGGGCAGCGCGGCATGCCATTCGGCGAGCAAGCGCTCCGGAGTCAATTTTCCGTCGTTGAGCGCGGCGATGGTGTCGGGATTCTGCAGCGGGTCCTGCGGCGGATTCGGTGCGAAGCGGTCGGCGCGCAACGGATAGCCGGCATGGCCGATGACCGCAGCGACTTTCTCGACACCCGAACCCGGCAGGCCCCACAGATACGCCACCGGCGGCGTGCCCGGCACGGTCGTGGCC
>JBAQRU010000215.1:0-10612 GCA_049296025.1 Lysobacteraceae bacterium
GAGACGAAGCAGCCGGCGGCGCCCAGCGTGACCACCACGGTGCCGCCGGGCAGCAGGTCGCGGCACAGCGCGTGCAGTCGCGGCGAATCCAGGCTGGCGATGGCTTCGCCATCGATGCGCTCGCCGAGATGGCGGGCGAACAGCCCGGCGCATTCGGTTTCGTTCGGAGTGAGGATGTCGGCCTGCGCCAGCAACTCGCGCGGCAGCGCCACGTTCGCCGGGGCCGGATTGAGCATGGCGATACGGCCCGATTCGCGGGCCAGGCGCAGGGCCGCAGCGACCGCCTCCAGCGGCGATTCCAGCTGCGCCAGCGTCACCGCCGCCTCGGTGATGGCCGCAGCCTGGGCATCGATGAAGTCGGCCGAGAGCACGGCGTTGGCGCCGGGGCCGACGACGATGCTGTTGCGGCCCTGGGCATCGACGAAGATGCCGGCGCTGCCGGTGGGAACCTCGGCGGTCTGGTCGCGCAGGTCGATGCTGTCGGCGGTTGCCAGCGCGCGCGCGTGATGGCCGCCAAGGTCGTTGCCCAGCGCGCAGACGAATGCGGTCCGGGCGCCGCTGCGCGCGGCGGCGGTGGCCTGATTGAAACCCTTGCCGCCGGGACCGCTGGCGTAGTCGCCGCTGAGGGTGGCGCCGGGCTGCGGCAATGTGTCGCAGCGCCAGACGTGATCGACGTTGAACGAACCGACGACGACGACCTGCGCCGTGGTGGAACTGGGGGACGGCTTCGACATTTTTTCTTCATGCTCTGAAAACGACACCCCCGGATTGCTCCGGAGGTGTCGGTGGAACGGGGATTGGATGATCAGGACGATCCGGCGGGGGCCGGATGCCTGTCTGAATCAACGCAAATGGATCAGCACACCGGCAATGGTGGCGGTCATCAATGTAGCGATCGAGCCGCCGAGCACCGCGCGCATGCCGAAGCGGGCGAGGTCGCTGCGGCGTTCCGGCGCGAGACTGCCGATGCCGCCGATCTGGATCGCGATCGAGGCGAAGTTGGCGAAGCCGCACAGCGCGTAGGTCAGGATCAGCCGCGAGTTCTCGCTGATCGCGCCCGGGCCGTCGCCGACCGGCGTCTGCGACAGTTGCAGGTAGGCGATGAATTCGTTCAACACCACCTTCTGGCCGATCAGGCCGCCGGCGATCACCGCGTCGTTCCATTCGATGCCGATCACCCAGGCGATCGGCGCCAGCACGTAGCCCAGGATCAGGCCCAGATTCAGCCTGACCTTCTGCGCCTCGCCCATCGCACCGTCGTTGAGCATCATGTTGAGGCTCTGGTAGCTGCTCAGGTGCAGGTCGCCGACCCAGCCGATGATGTAGTTGACCATCGCGATCAGCGCGACGAACGCCAGCAGCATCGCGGCGATGTTGATCGCCAGCTTCATGCCATCCGACGCGCCTGCGGCGGCGGCATCGATGAGGTTCTTGCTTTCCTTCTCGACGTGCACCGTGACCCGGCCGCCGGTGAGCGGCGTGCCGGTTTCGGGGATCAGGATCTTGGCGATCAGCAGCGTGGCCGGTGCGGCCATGATCGACGCGGCCAGGAAGTGCTTGGCGTACATCTGCTGCAATACGCTATCGGTGCCGGCCAGCATGCCGATGTAGATCGCCATCACGCCGCCGGCGATATGCGCCATGCCGCCGATCATCATCGTCAGCAGCTCGGACTCGGTCATCTTGTTGATGTACGGACGCACCGTCAGCGGCGCTTCGGTCTGGCCGATGAACACGCTGGCGCAGACGCTGGTGGTTTCGGCGCCGGACACCTTCATCACTTTGGTGATGGCCATCGCCATGATCCGCACCACCCACTGCATCACGCCGAGGTGGTAGAGCACGGCCATGAACGAGGCGAAGAAAATTACCGTCGGCAGCGCATGGAAGATGAAGACGAAGCCGTATTTGTCCTGGTCGGCGAAGCCGCCGAGGATCATCTTCGAGCCTTCGGTGGTGAACCCGATCAGGGTCACGAACGTCTTGCCAAGACCTTCGAAGATCGCGCCGCCCCACGAGGTCATCAGCACGAACGCCGCGAAGGCGATCTGCAAGGCGACCCCGGTGCCGACCAGTTTCCAGTCCACCGCGCGCTTGTTATTCGAGAACGTCCACGCGATGCAGATCAGCACCGCCAGTCCGAACAGGCCGAAGCCGATCCGCGTCAAAGCTTCCATCAATTCGCTCCCCAGGCCATCGGCCGAACCCGGGCAGGGTAGGCCAGCGGGGCAGGCTGGGGCAACCCGAGCCATCCCTGTTCGCGCAGCGAAGGGGGCGAGGCGGGGTGCTATGAACCAGAGGTTCATGCCCCGCTGAGCGCCCGAGCAAGTGCGAGGGCCGGACGGGGTGGGAGGCGTGAATGGGGTGCCGACCCCCCTCCCAGCCTCCCCCTGCGCGATGCGCAAGGGGAGGAGCGCGCCCGTTCACACGTCCCGCGCCACCACCCGATTGCAGCCTTCCTGCTTGGCCACCTGCAGCCGGCGGTCGGCGCTGCGTAACAGCGACGACACGTCGTTGCCGTCGCTGGGATAGGCGGCGAGTCCGCCGCTGAAGGTGATGCGCAGCGGGTCGCCGCCGCGTTCGGGCACGAACGGCCGTTCCGCCATCATGTGCCGCAGCCGGTCCAGCCGCTCCCATGCATTGCCGATCGGGCAGCGCAGCAGCAGCACGAATTCCTGGCCGCCGATCCGCACCAGCCGTTCCTTCGAATGCAGGATCTCGCGCATCGAGCCGGCGATATGGCGGATGGCGCGATCCCCGGCCAGGTGACCGTACTCGACGTTGATGCGCTTGAAGTCGTCGAGATCGAGCAGCGCCAGGGTCAGCGACTCGCCTTCCTCGCGCACCGATTCCAGGATCATCGGCATGCGCTGCACCAGCCAGGCGCGGTTCGGCAACCCGGTCAGGCCGTCGCTGCCGGAGGATTCGATCAGACGCTGCATCCGGTAGACAATCGTCGTGGTCAACAGCGTCATCAGCAGCATCAGCACCAGTCGCTCGACCTGGCCGCCGATCGAGACGGTGCCGTAGTCGATCGACATCAACTCGTCCGGCGAGTGGATCCGGGTCAGCAGCGCGGCCACCAGCACGCCGTACTGCAGCATCGCCATCGCACCCGCATACAGCGTCAGCCGTCCATCGTTGCGCAGCGCGGTCATGCCGATCGAAAACAGATAGAAGCACCACACCACCATGCTGTTGAACGGCGCCACCGGGTCGCTGAAGTGCAGCAGCCCCACCACCAGCGTGGTGGCGCTGACGTCGTAGGTGGTGGTGGCGTAGGGCAGCCAGTGATGTCGGCGGCGTTGGCCGGCCAGCGCCAGCCAGATCTGCGCGCAGATGTTGATGAAGATCGAAGCGCCCAGGCCGATCATCAGCTCGGTGGTGCTGCCGGCGCCGAGATTGCCGATGATCGCCACCGGCGGCAGCAGCAGCGTCAACGCGGACAACAGCGCGCGGACGCGGGCCACCAGCAGTTCGCCGCCTGCACCGAGATCAAGCATGACTTCGTCCGGACGCGAGAACAGCGTCCGCAACAGGTCCCGCTTCCAACCGCCGGTGATGCTCATGCCGTCCCGAAATCCCGATGCCGATGTGGATACAGGATAGCGTCGCGGGCCGCACTTGAGGGTGTGAGGTCGACACCGCCTGCTTGCCCGCATCATCGCGTCGTTCCCGCGACGCAACATGGTCGTATCATGACGATTCGTTGAGTCAGCTTAAGGAAGAGGTTCGATGAACATCCGCAACGATCGCAAACGTCATTGGAACGCCTTCTTTGCCGTCGCAAGCGTGATCGGTGCGCTCCTGGCCAGCGCCGCAGCCGCCAATGCGCAGTCGGGCCTGAGAATGGATCAGGTCTACATGCTCCAGCCGCACAACAGCTACGAACACAGCGCACAGCTTTCGAGTTGGCTCAACGCCGGTTACCGCACGCTGGAACTGGATGTGCAGGACCAGACCTCATGGTGGACGCATCCTCGCGGCCCGTACGTGGCGCACGACGGTGGTCCGGTCAACAACAACTGCAGTGGCACCGCCGATCGCCTGGCCGATTGCCTCGACGACATCGTCGCCTGGCAGAACGCCCACCCCGGCGAGGCGCCGATCGTAGTCTTCATCGACATGAAGACGCGTTGGGACAATGCGCTGAGCGCATGGGATGTGAGCCGGATCGACGCGCTGGACAGCTTCGTCTCGGGTTATCTGGGCGCGCGCCTCTATCGTTACAGCGATCTTCGCACCCGGATCGCTGGTGCGGCCGGCGCGACGCCGCGCGAGAAATTGAAGGCAGTGGGTTGGCCAGCGTTCGATGCGCTGCGCGGCAGGGTCATCGTCGGCTTCACCGGCGGGCGTATCGGCGCGGTGAATCAGGGCATGGCGGACATGATCGCGTTCCGCGGTGCATCCGCCAACGCATTCCTGTGTCCGGATATCGACGCGCCGGATCCGGGCGAGGTGTCGGGCACGGTCGATGGCATGTCGGCCGCCGCATCGGCGCAGATGCTGTGCGCCAACGTGCAGGCGGGCGACCACTATCAACTCGTCGCCAATCGCACGGCGGAATATCGCCAGATGATGCATCTATGGAGCGCTGCCGGTGACTTCAACAGCACCAGCTTCGAGGCCACCTACATTGCGATGGCGCATGGTGTCTCGGCGGTCGGGATGGACGTGACCAATTCGCTGGCGGACCCCAGCGTCTTCATGCCGACATGGACCTCCACCGTTCCGCTGGTCGGCGTGCGCCGGGGCCTGCCAAGTTACTTCACGCTACGGCCGAAGAGCGCCAGCGGCACGCGCTGCATCGGTACCCGCAACAATGGCTATTCGAACGGTTCGCAGATCGACCAGGAGTTCTGCACGGGCGGCTCCGACCAGCAGTTCGTGTACACCGCCGAGGGTCAGCTCCGGCCGAGAGGCAGCAATCCCTATTGCATGGACATTTCCGGCGGCAGCGCGGGCAGCGGCAAGGCGATGCATCTGTGGAACTGCGATGGCGGCAGTTCGGAAAAATGGCGATTGACGCCCAATGGGCAACTGCGCAGCGTGAACAACAGCAGCTACTGCGCGACCGTGCCCGGCGGCACGCTGTCGACGGGCATTCAATTGCGGACGGAGGTCTGCGGCACCGCCTTGTCGCAACAATTCGAGCTGTTGACGGTCGCCGATTGGCCGCAAACGTCGTTTTGAGGCGAGGGAGATCAATCCTCGGTCGATGGATTGATCTCCGTTCACGCATCGCGTACCGCGTAGGAGGGCCTTCAGGCCCGAGCGCTTGGCGGAAACCCTGCCAATATCTGTTCGGCTCTGAAGCCCCTCCCACGAGAGCACCGCCTCTGGCTCAACAAAATCCGGGTCGCATCAATCCGTCACCACGGGCTGCGGCAGTTGGGCGTCGGCGGAGACGCCCTGCACCGCGACCCATGCCGCCAGCGCCAGGAACAGCGCCGCCGCAGCGATGCGCGCGGCCTTGAGCGGCAGTTTCGCGGCGAAGCGGCTGCCCAGCAGCACCACCGGCACGTTGGCCAGCAGCATGCCGAGCGTGGTGCCCATCACCACCGGCCACAGCAGCGGCGATTTCGCCGCCAGCACGACGGTGGCGATCTGGGTCTTGTCGCCGATCTCGGCGAGAAAGAAAGCGATGACGGTGGCGATGAACGCACCGCGCGCGGGCAGCTTCTCGCTGTCCTCGTCGATCTTGTCCGGCTTCAGCGTCCACAGGCCGATCGCGAAAAAGCTGCCGGCGACGATCCAGCGCAGCACGTCCGGCGTGAGGTAACTGGCGGCCAGTGCGCCGAGCCAGGCGGCGAGCGCATGGTTGAGCACTGTGGCGACGAAGATGCCGGCGATGATCGGCCATGGCCGGCGGAAGCGCGCGGCCAGCAACAGGGCGAGCAGTTGGGTCTTGTCGCCGATCTCGGCGATCGCGACCACCAGCGTGGACATGCCCAGCGTCGACAGTGTGTCGGGGCTGGAAAGCGGGGAAACATCCATGGGAACTCCAGAGCCGGGCTTCAGTGGACGCGAAAGCACACGCCGCGCAGCCCGGCTGGCTCGCGCAGCGAATGCCTTCGGTCTCGCCCGAAGCCGATCGTGTCGGCATCCCCTGCGCCATGGCCTGCCGGCCAAGAATGTTGACGCAGGGACCGCAGCGGCCGGTGGCCATTGCGGCGGACTACTCCCCGGAGGGCGGACTCCCCGGGACGATATCCCGGAGAAAGAAGCCGCCATTGTAGCCATTCGGCCCCGGCATGGCGCACGGGTACACTGGCCGCACCTCCCATCGCATACCGGAACCGCCATGCGCTATCGCCGTCTCGGCTCCACAGGCCTGCAGGTGTCCGCGCTGTCTTTCGGCGCCTGGATCACGTTCGGCAAACAGATCGGCCGCAGCGGCGCGCGCGATCTGGTCGCCGCCGCCTGGGACCACGGGGTGAATTTCTTCGACAACGCCGAGGCCTACGCCAACGGCGAGGCCGAACGCGTGATGGGCGACGTGATCGCCGATCTGCGTCTGCCGCGCGACGGCTTCGCGGTGTCGAGCAAGGTGATGTTCGGCTCGGCCGAGGATCCGCGGCCGATGCAGAAAGGCCTGTCGCGCAAGCACGTGCGCGACGCTTGCGAAGGCGCGCTGAAGCGGCTTCGCGTGGATTATCTCGATCTTTATTTCTGCCATCGTCCCGACCCCGACACGTCGATCGAGGAAACGGTGTGGGCGATGGATACCCTGATCCGCCAGGGCAAAGTGCTGTACTGGGGCACCTCGGAATGGTCGGCCGCGCAGATACGGGAAGCCGCAAGGATCGCGAAGCATCATTCGCTGCATGGGCCGTCGATGGAACAGCCGCAGTACAACCTCCTGCATCGCGAGCGCGTCGAACTGGAATACGCGCCGCTGTACGCCGAACTCGGCCTCGGGACGACGACGTGGTCGCCGCTGGGTTCCGGACTGCTCACGGGCAAATACAACGAAGCGATTCCCGACGACGCGCGCCTCGGCCTGGAAGATCACGGCTGGCTGCAGCGCATGATTCTTGGCGACAGTCAGGCCGGTCGTCCGCAGCGCGCCCGGAAATTCAGCGCGCTCGCCGCGGAGCTCGGACTGCCGCCGGCGCCGCTGGCGATCGCCTGGTGCCTGCGCAATCCGCACGTGTCGACGGTGATCCTCGGCGCCAGCCGGGTCGAGCAACTGCTGCAGAATCTGCAAGCTCTGACGCTTGCCGAGACTGTCGAAGACGCGGTGTGGCGACGGGTGGAAGCCGCGACCAGCTGACGCTGGAAAAACGACGCCCCGTTGAGGGGCGTCGTGGCTGGCGCGCTTCAATCCACACGAGGTGGCGGCGGCACTGGCGGCGCGGGAGGTGCCGGCGGCATTGGCGGCATGGGCATCGCGCCGTTGCCGTCGTCTTCCCAGGTCCGCATCTGGCCGTCCTTGTCGATCATCACGATCTTGCGATGCGTCATCGTCGTTGCGCCATCGGGTGCGTGCGGCGCCGCGCCGGCTTTTGGCGGACGTGGTGGCGCAGGCGGCGCCGGTGGTGCGGGTGGCATGGGCGGCATCGCCGGGAAGACCCTCGCTTCGGGCACCTTCAATTGCGCGCTGCCGGCTTTGCGGTCCCGCAGGTAATCGACGGCGACCACACTGTCCGCGGGTTTGTCTCTCAATGCATCCATCACTGCGCGCGGCGTCGCTACCGTTTTGCCGTCGACGCGTTGGATCACATCGCCTGCCTGCAACTGGCCCAGCGACGGTCCGCTGCTCAGCACCAGCACGCCCGTGCTGGTACCGAAGTAGCGCCCGAGCGATGCATCCACCGACGCCAGATTCAAACCGTTCCAGCGGAACGCTTCGGCCAGTCGCTGTTGACCCTGGCAGGCTTCGCCGGACTTGCAGTCGAAGCGGAACACATGGGTCTGCATGTCGTGCGGACCTTGCATTCCGGCGCGGTCGATGCCGACCGGCGCGCGCATCATCTGTTCTTGCGCTTGTTTCCGGCATGCCTCCTGATCGCCCTTGCAGTCGATCCGGATCACGCGCTTGTCGATGCGCGGCGCACCGTGCGTGCCGCCTTGCCCCTCGTCGCCCTGGAAGACGAACACGTGCGGTGCATCGCCCGAGCCCGGGAAACGAGCGCCGCCGGGTCCTTCGAAATCGAGGCGATCGGCTTCGATATCGATGACGCCATCTTCAAGCTGGCGCACGACGATGTTGCCGTCGGGACGCATCATCCTGCCGTCGCCGGAGAAGACCATGATCCGGCTGTCCAGCCTGGGCTTGAGGGCGACTTCCGTTTCCTTGTCGCCGCGCGCGTAGAGCAGCTTTACCGTGGTGTTCTCATCGATGCGCTGCAACTGCTTGCGCGCGTTTTCGACCCGCGCTTCGGGCGAGCCGCCCTCGATGGTCTTGCCGTCGATGCGCAGCAGACGGTCGCCGTTTTTGATGCCCGCCGCAGCTGCTGCGCCATCCGGGGTGACCCCGGCGATGCGCACGCCGCCGCCGGTATCCGGCGCGAACAGCACGCCGACCACCGGGCGCGATGCCGGGAACGCGTGATCGAAGCGGGCGCCGGAGCCGATGCCATCTCCGCCGTACTGGCGCGTGAGTTCGGCCAGACGCTTGGCGGCGCGGCTCATGTCTTCGCGGGCCGCATCGATCTGTTGCTGCTGCTCGGGTGTCGGTGCTTTGGATTGGGTCAGGGCCGCACCGGCGAACGACAATCCGCAGACGACGGCCAGGGCGAGAAGATGGGGGCGGAGCGGTCTCATGGGAGGAACCTCGGGCAGGGAAACGAACAGGAGAGACGAACAGGAGAAAATGGAACATCAATCGATGCTGACCAGTGCGCCGTCCAGCCGGCCACCGTCGGCGGCCAGCAGGCGCAGATTGCTTTCGAAACCCGCCGAACGCTGCAGCGTATCGACACGCGCCCGCCACAGCGCTCGCTGTTCGCCGACCGCCAGGCCCGGCTGCGCCAACTGCGCATCGATCGTCGCGAGTTCGGCATCGAAGGCGCTGGCCAGCGCTGCGGCCGGCCCGCTTTCGACCCGTGTGTCGCGTGCGAAGCTCAGCAGGGTTTCGAGCTGCGCGGATGCGGTGTACAGGGTTTCCAGGGTTGTGCCGGTATCGTCCTGCGCCTGCGGAATGTCGGCGGCGGAAAGTGCTGGCGTCGTGCGCGGTTGCGCGTGGTCCGCACTGCGCCGCGCGTTGCGCGCATGCGCCGGACGCGTGGCGTTCGCCGCGATCGACAGCGTCTTCGAGGAATGATCGGCGGAATGGTTGGCGGGGCTGGCGATGCTGGACGGATCGACGCCCGGATCGTCGGCGACGATGGTGGCGGATGGGACGGCGTTCGGCGTGCGGGCTATTGTATCGGGCGATGTCGCGACGATTGCAGGGTCACGCTCCGCGTCGCGCAGCATCCACGCCGCTGGCGACAACATCAGCGCGAACAGCGATGCCGCCAGTGCCATCCATGTGCGCTTGCGCGCTTGCGTCTTCTTATGATGAAGCTGTGCGGCGATCGCCGGCCACGCGGATGCGGGCGGCGCTTCCAATGGCAGCGCGGCGAACACATCGCTCCAGCCGGAGGGGTTCGGTGAACGGCTTGCGTCAGCCATGGGCGGCCTCGCGGAGTGGCAGTGCGGTGGGTTCGAGCAGTTCGCGCAGGCGGCGTGTGCCGCGCGCGAGTTGGGATTTCGAGAAGCTGGGCGTCTTCTGCATGAGCGCGGCGATCTCGTCGTGGGTGTAGCCCTCGGCGTGATACAGCCACAGCACGGTGCGGGTATTCGCCGGCAGTGCGCTGAGCGCACGCTGCAGGCAGGCGGCATCGGCGGCGGCGGGTGGCGGCGGAGTGCGGTCGTCAACCCAATCGGTGTCGTCGGCGTGGTTCGCGTCTTCATCGTCGCTGCGGCGACGCCGGCGCAACGCCATCAGCGCTTCATTGACCGCGATCTGCCGCAGCCACCCCCAGAATGGACTGCCATCGAGATGCTTCGCATCGGCACGCTCGATGCGCCCGCCACGAAACTCGCCGATCCGGGCAATGACCTTCAGCATGGTGTCCTGCAACACGTCCGCCGCCTGCTCGCGTTCGCCGCAGATCCGCAGCGCCAGAGTGAACACCGGCCGCTCGAACCAGCGATAGACCTGCTCGAACGCCGCGTGCTCGCCCCGGCGCATGCGCACGAGCAGGGCGTCGGGCACATGGATGGCGAAGCTGGAGGGTCGTGAGGTCATCTCATCATCTGGATGCAGATGTAGGCGAAAGCGTCGCAGGCC
Source organism: Lysobacteraceae bacterium (assembly GCA_049296025.1). Taxonomy (GTDB): domain Bacteria; phylum Pseudomonadota; class Gammaproteobacteria; order Xanthomonadales; family Xanthomonadaceae; genus Lysobacter_I. The sequence goes on from JBAQRU010000215.1 coordinate 10,283, forward strand.
AGCGAAAGTCACTGGCTCCCCGCCGGCCAGACCCTATACTGACCCCATTCCAGTGGGGAGGTTTCGACATGGGCGGTGGATTTTTCCTGGCGGCAGTCGTGGTATTCGCGGGTATCGTCGTGCTGTTCAAGGCGGTGCGCATGGTGCCGCAGGGTTACGAATGGACGGTCGAGACTTTCGGCAAATACACCCGCACGCTCGCGCCGGGCCTGCATATCCTGATGCCGGTCTATCAGGGCGTCGGCCGCAAGATCAACATGATGGAGCAGGTGATGGACGTGCCCAGCCAGGACGTCATCACCAAGGACAACGCCGTGGTGAAGGTGGACG
>JBAQRU010000216.1:0-17514 GCA_049296025.1 Lysobacteraceae bacterium
CATCAGGCCGGCGTCGATCAATTCGCGGATCACATGGCCGATGCCGCCTGCGGCGTGGAAATGGTTCACGTCGGCGCTGCCGTTGGGGTAGACGCGCGCCAGCAGCGGCGTGGTCTGCGAGAGTTCGTCGAGGTCGTCCCAATCGATGATCAGGCCGGCGGCGCGCGCGATCGCGACCAGATGCAGCGCGTGGTTGGTCGAACCGCCGGTCGCGGCGAGGCCGACCATGGCGTTGACGATCGCCTTCTCGTCGACGGTGCGGCCCAGCGGGCGGTAGCCGTCGCCGAGCGCGGTGATGCGCAGCGCCTGTTCGGTCGCGGCCACGGTGAGCGCATCGCGCAGCGGCGTATTCGGATTCACGAACGCGCTACCCGGCATGTGCAGGCCCATCACTTCCATCAGCATCTGATTGGAATTGGCGGTGCCGTAGAACGTGCAGGTGCCGGCGCTGTGGTACGAGGCGGATTCGGCCTCCAGCAGTTCGTCGCGCGACGCCTTGCCGTCGGCGTAACGCTGGCGTACCGCCGCCTTTTCCCTGTTCGGCAGACCCGAGGGCATCGGTCCGGCGGGTACGAAGATCACCGGCAGGTGGCCGAAGCTCAGCGCGCCGATCAACAGGCCGGGCACGATCTTGTCGCACACGCCGAGCATCAGCGCCGCGTCGAACATTTCGTGCGACAGCGACACTGCGGTCGCCAGCGCGATGGTGTCGCGCGAGAACAGAGACAGCTCCATGCCGGTGCGGCCCTGGGTCACGCCATCGCACATCGCCGGCACGCCGCCCGCGACCTGCGCGCTGCCGCCGGCATTGCGCGCGGCCATCCGGATCAGCGTCGGGTACTGCTCCATCGGCTGGTGCGCCGAGAGCATGTCGTTGTAGGCGGTGACGATACCGATGTTGCCGCCCGCGCCGACTTTCAGCATCGGCTTGTCGCCGCCGGACGCCGCGAAGCCGTGGGCGAGATTGCCGCAGCTCAATTGCCGGCGCGCGGGCGTATCGATGCGGGCGGCATCGATATGCGCGAGATAGTCGTCGCGGGTTCGACGACTGCGTTCGGCGATGCGCGCGGTCACGCGTTCGATGACGGGGTGCAGGCTCATGACGGCAGACTCATCAGGGACTCCTGTGCAGATGGACGACCGTGCCCGACGCGTGCAGCAGCGCCGAGATCGGCGCGCGCAGCGGATCGTGCGCGGTCTGCGCGGCGCGCAGCACGTCGCGTTTGCGTGCGCCGGTGACGATCAGATGCAGGCTGCGCGCGCGCAGCAGGCGGTTGAGGCCGAGGGTGATGCGCGGGAACGGCGCTTCCGGCGGCAGATGCTTCGGCACCAGCAGGAAGGCGTCTTCGCTCGCGTCCTTCGCCATCGCTTCCGGCAGGATGTCCGCACCGGGAAACAGCGAGGCGGTGTGCGCGTCCTCGCCCATGCCCAGCACCACCGCGTCGAACGCTTCCGCATGCGCGGCGAGCATCGTGCGCGCATGCGCGAGCGAAGCCTGCGGGTCGCCGTCGGCGGTGGTCAGCGATTCGATGCGCAGGCCTTCTGCGGCCGAGAACGCATCGCGCAGCGCGGCGATGTTGCTGGCGGCATGCGTATGCGCCACGCAGCGCTCGTCGCCGGGCATGGCCACGATGCGATGCCAGTCGAGCGCACTCGCGGCGAGCCTGCGATAGATCGGAAACGGCGTGCGCCCACCCGCAAGGCTCAACAGTGCGCGACCGTGCTGCTTCAGGCCGGCCGCGCAGCGGTCGTGCAACTGCGCGGACACCGCATCGATCAATGCGTCGCTGTCGGTGTAGTCGTGTTCGATCCAGGCCATCGTCGTCGTTCGCCTATTCGCGCCAGCTGTGGCCGTGGCGTTCGGTCATCGCGACCGCCGCGTTCGGGCCCCAGGTACCGGCGGCATAGGGTTTCGGCGCGCTGCCGGCATGCGCCCAGCCGTCGAAGATCGCATCGATCCACTGCCACGCGGCTTCGGTTTCATCGCGACGCACGAACAGCGTGCCGTTGCCTTCGATCGCATCCAGATACAGACGTTCGTAGGCGAGCCGGCGGCGCTCGTGCGCGAAGCGTTCGTCCAGATCCAGATCCAGCGAGACCTGCGACAAACGCAGCCCGCTGCGGTCCAGACCGGGGGTCTTGTGCATGAGCTGCAGTTCGATGCGCTCTTCCGGCTGCAGTTTGATGATCAGCGCGTTCGGCTGGGTGGCGGCGCCGCCACGGGCGAAGATCGAATGCGGCACCGCGCGGAACTGCAGGTAGATTTCGGTGCAGCGATTCGGCATGCGCTTGCCGGTGCGCAGGTAGAACGGCACCCCCGACCAGCGCCAGTTGTCGATGTGCGCGCGCATCGCGACGAAGGTTTCGGTATTGCTGCTGCGGCCCAACTCTTCGAGATATCCCGGGACCGCCTGGCCGCCGATCGCACCGGCGGTGTATTGGCCGGCGACGGTTTCGGTGGCGACATCCGTGCGGCCGATCGGCCGCAGCGAACGCAGCACCTTGATCTTTTCGTTGCGTACTGCGGTGGGTTCGAATTGAGACGGCGGCTCCATCGCGGTCAGGCACACCAGCTGCAGCAGATGGTTCTGCAGCATGTCGCGCATCGCGCCGGAATGGTCGTAGTAATCGCCGCGGCCTTCGACGCCGACGGTCTCGGCGACGGTGATCTGCACCTGTTCGATGTGGCGCGCGTTCCACAGCGGCTCGAACAGCGCGTTGCCGAAGCGCAGCGCCAGCAGGTTCTGCACGCCTTCCTTGCCGAGGTAATGATCGACGCGATACACGCGGTCTTCGTCGAAACTGCGGGCGACGCCGTCGTTGATCGCGATCGCTTCGGCCAGATCGTGGCCGATCGGCTTTTCCAGCATCACCCGGGTACCGGGACCGGCGAGGCCGTGGCGCGCGAGCGCGGCGCAGGCCTGCTCGTAGAATTTCGGCGAGGTGCTGAGGTGATAGACGATGTCGCCGCTGCGCAGGCTCTGGACGCGTTCGGACAGCGCCTGCATCGAAGCGTCGTTGTCGAGCGACGCCGGCTGATAGTGGACCCGCGCCAGCAAGGCCTGCAGCGTCGAATCCTTGCGTTGATCCGCCGGCATGAAGCGTGCGATGGCGTCGGCGACGAACGCGCGGAAGGCTTCGTCATCAAGCCCGCTGCGCGCGGTGCCGAGAATGCGCATCGACGCCGGCAGCAGGCCATCGCCCTGCAGGCCGTACAGCGAGGGCAGCAGCATGCGCTGGGCGAGGTCGCCGGTGGCGCCGAAAATGGTCAGCAGCGAGGCGGGAGAGGTGATCACAGCCGATTCCGTCGTGGGGGTCCGCAAGCGTAAACTTTGGCGTTGGCCTGCCGCATTGTAAACGTTTGCATGGGCATGGTCGGGCTGCACATCGCTGCGGATGTTGCAGTGGTGATGTTTCAGTGCGGTGTTTGGGCTTTCGCGAAATGCACGGTCACCGGGCCGCAGCTTGGCCGGGCCATGTGAAGGTGTAGAGGCTCTTCGGCACCAGCGCATAGCGGAACGTGCGTCCTGCGTACGCGACGGCGATGGTCCGGGTGCTCGTCGACGAATTCGTGACGATCATCGCGACGCTGCCGTCGTCGGCATTGGCGAATGCGACGTTGTCGACATCGTCGGCACCGGCGCTCGATTCGATCCGGTGCGCGCCGGGCCGGACGAAACGGCTGGCGTGGGCGAGAACGTAATACTCGTCGTTGCGCGTCACCGCGCCCGTCCTGCTGTCGATGGTGACCACACCACGGCAGTTGCTGCAGCCGCCAGCGTGCGGACCGGAAGTCTCGTCCAGTGCCAGATTCCACAACAGCACGCCGCGCGCCCAGTGCCGGGTGCCGCCGATGATCAACTGCCGCGCCAGCATGGTCATGCCGCCGCTGCGGACCGGTTCCCAGTCGCCGCCGGAGCATTCGGTGAGATAGACGCTTTTCGACGGGAACCGGTCGTGTACCTGCGACTGCGCGGCGATGTCGCCGCCGTAGCAGTGCCATGCCACGCCATCCACATACGCCGAGGCTTCGGGATCCGAGAGAACGGCGGTGGGCTCTTCGGGCATGTCCCAGTTGTGGTCCCAGTCGAGAATCCGGATGTCGCGGCCCGAGGCCTTCAACAGCGGGCCCAGATGCTTGCCGATCAATGCGATCCGCTGATCGGCGCCCAGGCGCATGCCGGGATAGTTTTCGGGCTCGAACGCAGGCTCGTTCTGCAGGGTCAGCGCGAAGATCGGCACGCCTTTCGATGCGGCGGCGTCGACGTACTTCAGAAGATAGCGGGCGAATGCATCGTAAGCATCCTCGCGCAGCGTGCCCTTGATCATGCTGCCGCCGCTCTTCATCCAACCCGGTGCGCTCCACGGCGAGGCCATCGTCCGCAGCTGCGGATTGATCGCACGCGCGGCGCGCACCACGGTGAACACGTCCTGCGTTTGCGGCGCGACGCGGAAATGGCGCAGCTTGCGATCGGCCTTGCCGCGCGGCGGGTCGTCGAGGCTGTAATGACTCAATGAGAAATCCGATGCGCCGATGGTCATCCGGGTGAAGCCCAGGCCGATGCCGCCATCGCGACCGAACAGTTCACGCAGCAAGGCATCGCGTTGGTCCGCACGCATCCGCCGCTGGATCAGCCACGCCGACGAGTCCGTGACCGCCGCGCCGAAACCGAGGATGTCCTGATAGCGGCGTCCGGGGTCGATCGCGATCCGGACATCGGAAGTCGCAGCTTCGCCCGTCGTGGCGGAGGGCAACGCCGTCAGTGCGTAGCTGCGATCCGATGTGGTTGCCCAGACCTGGACCATCGGTGCGGGCTCGTGCCCGATAGCGGCGTGCTCTTTAACAGCGTGCCCAGTAACAGCTTGTTGCTCTGCAGCAGCGCCGTCGAAGACAAGCAAGGACGACAGCGCTGCGAGCGACAGCATGTAAAGCGATTTCATGTTGCGTATTCCTCCCCGCGAAGAGCGGTGCAGATGAGGCGAAAGTTCCGCGCATTGTTGATATTGCAGCGCAACAAAAAAGCGCGGCAGGTTGTAGTGGGATGACCCGCGCCAGAAAGGAATTCGCGGCACATCGCCTTTTATTTCGTGCATCGGTATTGACACAGTGCTGGATTACATGTATTTGACAGCGCTGTCAACAACTTGCATCCGACGAGGGGGAGCAATGACATCCATGATCCGTATCGATAAGAAACAAGCAACGCCGGCTTATTCCCGGTTCCGGAAATGCGCACTGGCCGCCGCCTGCTCCCTGGCCGTGCTGTCGTTCTCCGCGTCCGCGCAGGACTCGGCCAAGGAAGAAGAACAAGAGCTGGACGCGATCGTCGTGACCGGCCTGCGCCGCAGTATCGAAACGTCGCGCGTGACCAAGCAGGAATCCAGCTCGATCATCGAAGCCGTCTCGTCCGAAGACCTCGGCAAACTGCCCGACCTGAGCATCGCCGAATCACTGGCGCGCCTGCCGGGTCTGGCGGCCCAGCGTGTCGACGGTCGCGCGCAGGTCATCGCGATCCGCGGCATGTCGCCCGACTTCGCGGCGACCCTGCTCAACGGCCGCGAGCAGGTCAGCACCGGCGACAATCGCGGCGTCGAGTTCGACCAGTACCCGTCGGAATTGCTCGATTCCGCCGTCGTCTACAAGACGCCCGATGCCAGCGTGATCGGCCAGGGCCTGTCGGGCACCGTCGATCTGCGGACCATCCGCCCGCTGAGCGTCGGCCAGCGCCGCTTCGTGGCCAATGCACGCGGCGAATACAACACGCTGGGCAAACAGAATCACGATGGCAGCGATACCGGTTACCGGGTCAGCGCGTCGTATGTCGACCAGTTCGCGGATAACACCGTCGGTATCGCCATCGGCGTCGCGGAACTGGATTCGCCGTTCCAGGAACAGCATTTCAAGGCCTGGTGGTGGGGTAACACCACGCCGTGGGGCGGCGCCGTGCCCGGCAAGCCGGACGATGCGGCGATGATGGAAGGCGCGGAAATCTGGGCGCGTTCGCGCGATCAGGTTCGCGATGGCGTGATGGGTGTACTGGAGTACCAGCCGAACGAATTCCTGCACAGCATCCTCGACGTCTATTACTCCAAGTTCGAGCAGAAGGAATCGATGCGCGGCATCATGTGGTCGCAGGACCCGTGGACCGGCAACGGCGTGACCTTGAGCAATGCCGGAACGACGAACCTGGGCGGCGCATCGATCGTGAGCAGCGGTACGGTGAACAATCTTCGCCCGATCGTCCGCAACGACAGCAACGCCCGCGACGACAACATGTATTCGGTCGGCCTGAAGAACGAATTCGAGCTCAACGAAAACTGGTCGGGCTCCGTCGATGGCTATATTTCGCGCGCCAGACGCAATGCCAGCACGCTGGAAACCTATGCCGGCTCGTCCACGCTCGACAGCATCGGTTTCAACGTCAATACCGATTCTTCCGGATTCCCGACCTTCGATCCCGGTCTCGATTACACCGATGCGGGCATCATCCAGCTGAGCGATCCCGCCGGCTGGGGGCGTGAAGGCCGTCTGGAAAAGACCAAGCAGGACGACAAGCACACCGGCGTGCGCTTCGAGATCGAACGTTCGTTCACGTCCGGCCCGTTCTCGGCCGTGCAGTTCGGTTTCGCCGGCACCAACCGGGTGAAGGACAAGACCTCGTCGGTCTACTTCGCGCAGCTCAGAGGCGGCGCAAGCACGCAGACCGTCGACAACGATCTGATCCGGCGTTCGCCGAGCCTCGGCTTCGCCGGCTTTCCCGGCGTGCTGTCCTATGACGTGAATGATGCCTTGTCGCGGTACTACGATCTGATTCCCGCTCTGGATGGCAACGACCTGAGGAAAGACTTCACGGTCCGCGAGAACATCGAAACCACGTACGCCAAGCTCGATCTTGATACCGAAATCGGTTCGACCGTACGCCTGCGCGGCAACGTCGGCGTGCAGTTCGTGCACACGAAACAATCGTCTACCGGTTTCGATATCGACAACAACAGCGCAGCCGGTACGCTCAATCGTGGGACCAGCTACGACGACGTGCTGCCGAGCCTGAATCTGGTCGCGGACTTTGGCGATGGCTGGATGGCCCGTTTCGGCGCCGCCAAGACCATGGCCCGGCCACGCATCGATGACATGCGCGCTTCAGCGTCCGCGGGCGTGAGCACTACCACACGGTTATGGAGCGGCAATGGCGGCAACCCGCTGCTCGAACCCTGGCGTGCCGACTCTGTCGACATGTCGTTCGAGAAGTATTTCGGGACCGCCAGTTACGTCGCGCTGGCCCTGTTCTACAAAGACCTGCAGAGCTACGTCTACAACCAGAACATCGTCTACGATTTCACCGGATTCAGTAATCCGACGACGGTCGTGCCGATCAGCAACATCGGTACGTTCAGTACACCGGCCAACGGCAAGGGTGGTTACATGCGCGGTGCCGAATTGAGCGCGTCGCTCGAAGGCGGCGTGATCACGCCGATGCTCGAAGGTTTTGGCGTCCTGTTCAATGCTTCGTACACCGAAACGTCGATCGATCCGAATCCGTTGGACGATACGCGTCTTCGGCGTGGCTTGCCCGGCTTGTCCAAGGTCGTCGGCAACATGACGGCGTACTACGAGAAGAACGGGTTCTCCGCGCGCGTCAGCCAGCGTTACCGTTCCGCGTTCCAGGGTGAAATCACCACGCTGTTCGCGCAACGCGATTACACCGAGGTGCTGGCGGATCGCCAGACGGACATGCAGATCGGCTACGAGTTCCAGCCTTCGAGCAGGTTGTCGGGGTGGTCGATGATGTTCCAGGTCAACAATCTGACCAATTCGCCGTATCGCACGGTCCAGCGCTCCGACTTCGCCGGCGGCGGCGACTTCTACACCACGCCGCTGGAATACAACGAATACGGGCGGCAGTACCTGTTGGGCATCAGCTACAAGATGTAATCCAAGATGTAATCCACGGTCGGGCCATTCGATGGCCTGCGACGTCCCTGCGCTTCGGCGCAGGGACGTTCTTCCCGGCGATGCGGGCGCGACGCGACGATCGCCAGGGCCCAGTCATTGCAGGAGTCCGCTTTGAAGATCAATCCACGCATTCTGGCCGGAACATCGGCTTCGGTCGTCCTCATCGCAGGCCTCGGATCGCCTGTGTACGCGGATAACGCAGCCGCTAACGTAGCGCCGGGCGCAACACCGACGGAGGCCGCCACAACAGCCTTGTCCAGCGACTGGCGCAAGACCAGAAGCGCGGTTGGTGTCGATCGCAAACTCGAAGCGGAGATCGACCGCATTCTGTCCGGCATGTCGCTGCGGCAGAAGATCGGCCAGATGACCCAGGCCGAGATCAAATCGATCACGCCTGAAGAAGTGCGCACGTACTACATCGGCTCGGTGCTCAACGGCGGCGGTTCGTGGCCGGGCAAGGACAAGCATGCGAGCGTCGCGGCGTGGGCCGCGCTTGCCGATGCCTATTATTCGGCGTCGATGTCGACCGACATGGCGGTGAAAGTGCCGATCATCTGGGGCACCGATGCGGTGCACGGGCACAGCAACGTCTACCGCGCGACGATCTTTCCGCACAACATCGGTCTCGGCGCCGCGCGCGACCCGGCGCTGATCCGCGAGATCGCCGCCGCCACCGCGAAAGCGGTGCGCGCAACCGGCATCGACTGGGTGTTCGCGCCTGCCGTGCCTGCCGTGCAGGACGCGCGCTGGGGCCGCACCTACGAAAGCTATTCGAACGATCCCGCTTTGGTGAAAGCGTATTCCCGCGCTTATGTCGAAGGCCTGCAGCAGCGGTTCGGCGCGGACAGCGCGATCGCCTCGGTCAAACACTTCCTCGGCGACGGCGGTACGCACAACGGCACCGACCAGGGCCTGACCATCGCGAGCCAGCGCGAGCTGGTGCGCATGCATGCGCAGGGCTACTACGGCGCGATCGGCGCGGGCGCGCAGACGGTCATGGTCTCCTACAACAGCTGGAAGGATGCCGACACCGGCATCGACCACGGCAAGATGCACGGCAACCGGATGTTGCTCACCGATGCGCTGAAGAATCGCATCGGTTTCGACGGCTTCCTGATCTCGGACTGGAACGCGATCGAACAGGTGCCGGGTTGCACCAAAGCAAGCTGCCCGCAGTCGATCAACGCCGGCATCGACATGATCATGGTGCCGGACGAGTGGAAAGCGTTCATCGACAACACGACGAAGCAAGTCGAGGCCGGAGAGATTCCGATGTCGCGGATCGACGACGCGGTCCGCCGCATCCTGCGCGTGAAGCAGCGCGCGGGGATGTTCGACGCCATCGCACCGTCCGCGCACGCGGGCGCCGGCCAGCTCGCGGGCGTGCAGCATCGCGAACTCGCGCGCCGCGCCGTCCGCGAATCGCTGGTGCTGTTGAAGAACGAACGCGCCGCGTTGCCGATCAAGCCCGGTGCGCGCGTACTGGTGGTGGGCAAAAGCGCCAACAGCGTGCCGAACCAATCGGGCGGCTGGTCGCTGACCTGGCAAGGCGACGAAACCACCAATGCCGATTATCCCGATGCCGACACACTCCTTGCCGGCATCGAAGCCGCTGCCGGCAAGGACAACGTCGTCTTCGTCGAAAAGCCCGAGCGCATCGATCCCGCGAGTTTCGATGTTGCGATCGCGGTCATCGGCGAAACGCCCTATGCCGAAACCAAGGGCGATCTCGCGCCACCGAAGACGCTCACGCACACCCAGCGTTATCCGGAAGATCTCTCCGCATTGCAGGCGCTGTCGGCCGCCGGCAAGCCGGTGGTCACGGTCTTCGTTTCCGGCCGGCCGGTGTACGCGAACGATCTGCTGAATCTCTCCGACGCCTTCGTCGCCGCATGGCTGCCGGGTACCGAGGGCAAGGGCGTTGCTGACGTGCTGTTCGCCGATGCCAAGGGTCGCGTTCGATACGATTTTCGCGGGCGGCTGTCGTTCCCATGGCCCGGCACGCCGTGTGGCTCATCGTTTTCGGCGGCGGCGATGGCTGCGGAGCCGCCGCTGTTTCCGGGCGGTTATGGATTGAAATACGGCAGCGGTCGGACGCAGCGCCAAGTAGCGGTTTCGCAGCGGTCCTCGTGCGACGGGATGCGTCCCTGAGCGTGCGCCGCACGGCTCGATGCCGTCGACTTTCGATGCCCCGGCTCCTCGCATCCGACGGGTGGGAAATACGATGAAAAGATTCATGGCGGTATTCCTGCTGCTTTTCGCCTGCGGCTTGGCGCACGCGACGGTGGAATTGCCGCTGTTCTTTTCCGATGGGATGGTGCTGCAGCGCGATCGGCCGATCCCGGTGTGGGGAGTGGCCGATGCCGGCAGTCGTGTCCGCGTCGAATTCGAAGGCGATGCTGTCGAAACCATGGCCGACCACAGCGGTCGATGGCGCCTGGTGTTGCCGCCGCATGCCGCAGGCGGACCTTACCGGATGCGGATCGTCGGCGCGGGCACGGCGCGTGAACTGCGTGACGTTCTGATCGGTGATGTGTGGTTGGCGTCGGGTCAGTCGAACATGGAATGGACGCTGTCGCAGATCGCCAATGCGACGAGCGAAATACGAAATGCGACCGACGCGAGGATCCGTCATTTCAAGATTCCGCACGCGTGGTCGGGCCAGCGTCAATGGCAGTTGGAAGGCGGGTCTTGGGTCGCGTCATCGCCAGAAACCGCAGGCGATTTCTCGGCGGTGGCGCATTTGTTCGCGCGCGAACTCCGTGCGGCTGCCGGCGTTCCGATCGGCATCATCGACAGTTCGTGGGGCGGCAGCCGGATCGAAGCCTGGATGGATGCGGAAACGCTCGGCATCGATCCGGTGCAGGTCGCGCGCGACGCGGCGCGCATGCGTGCGGAGGAAGAAACCGCGCAGAGCGGAACGCGTCGTCGCCTCGCGCGCTGGAACACGCTGCCCGCAGACGATGCCGGCTGGCAGGCGGAGCATCTCGACGAACGCGACTGGGTGTCGATTGCCGTGCCGATGCTTTGGGAGCAGGCGGGTTGGAGCGGCCTCGACGGCGTGGCGTGGTATCGCACCTCGTTCGAGTTGAGCGATGCGCAGGCGAAGCGCGGCATCCGTTTGTCACTGGGGCGCATCGACGATTCCGACGACACCTGGGTCAACGGCGTCGCCGTTGGCGCCATGCGCAATCAGTGGAATACGCCACGGATCTACGAGGTGCCGGCGCGTGCGCTGCATGCGGGCAGGAATACGCTGGCGGTGCGGGTGATCGACGGTGGCGGCGGTGGTGGAATCCATGGCGCACCGGAAGAGGTCTGCGTGCAGAGCGACGGTCGCGGATGCGCGCCGCTCGCGCGTGAATGGCGCTTCCGCGTGGCCAATGCGGTGTTCTCGGCCGTCGACGGCAAACAGCGCGCGCCGACGTTGCTCTACAACCGGATGATCGCGCCGCTGCGCGATATCCCGCTGCGGGGCGTGATCTGGTATCAGGGCGAATCGAATGCGGATACGTCCGAAGACGCCCTGCGCTACCGCCAGCAGTTCGTCGCGATGATCCGGCAGTGGCGCGGCCAGTGGGCTTCTCCGGAATTGCCGTTCCTGTGGGTGCAGCTGGCCAACTTCAGGTCCGGCTTCGACACGCCGACGCAAAGCCCGTGGGCGCTGCTGCGCGAATCGCAGTCCGCAGCGCTGGCGCAGCCGTTCACCGCGCAGGTGACGACGATCGATATCGGCACGCCCGCCGATATCCATCCCACGAACAAACAGGATGTCGCGCATCGACTGGCGCTGGCCGCGCGTCATCTGGCGTACGGGGAATCGCTGGTGTATTCGCCGCCAGTCTTCAAGGGTGTCGACTTCGCCGGAAATGAAGCGCGTGTCCGCTTCGATCGTGGCGCTGCGTTGTCTGTGCGCGGTGGAGGCGATCGGGTGGGTGGATTCGCGTTGGCCGGCGCGGATCGGGTCTTTCATCCTGCGCAGGCGAATATTCAAGGCGATATTGTCGTGGTCAGCAGTCCGCGGGTCGCGGAACCGCATGCGGTGCGTTACGGTTGGCGCGACAATCCCGAAGACGCCGACCTGCTGGGTGCGGAGCATCTGCCGGTTCCGCCTTTTCGCAGCGACGCGTGGTGATACGCTGACATACGGTTGTTGGCGGATCGCTCACAAAGCGGGTCGCGAAACCCACGCGGAGACAATTTCACGGCGATGTTGAGGAGCAGGGGGAATGGGTAAATCGGCAGGTTCCGGGGTCAGGATCGACGACGTGGCGCGACTCGCCGGCGTGTCGATGAAAACCGTCTCGCGCGTGTTCAACCACGAGCCGAACGTGCGCCCGGAAACGCGCGCCAAAGTCGAAGTGGCGGCCAAGACCCTGAATTTCCGCCCCAATCCTTCGGCGCGAAGTCTTGCCGGCAATCGGTCCTATCTGGTTTCGCTGATCTACGACAATCCCTCCAGCAGCTACGTGATGCAGGTGGTGTCCGGCGTGCTCGACGCCTGCGAAGCCGCGCACTACAGCATGATGATGCGGCCGGTGGATTACAGCAGCAAAAATCATGTGGACGTCCTCACCGACAGCGTCGCCCAGTACGCGCCCGACGGATTGATCCTCACCCCGCCGCTGACCGACGATGTCGCGCTGCTGGAAAAGTTGAAGTCGTTGAATGTCCGTTACGCCAGCATTTCGCCGCGCGAGAAGAACGCGGGGATCGGTGCGCGTCTGGACGAGCGTCGCGCGGTGCGCGAAATGATGGCGCACATCGTGTCGCTGGGGCACCGCAGGATCGGCCACATCAAGGGTCACCGCGATCACGGCGCATCCGAATGGCGCCTCAACGGTTACAGGGACGGGCTTGCGGCCGCTGACATCGAGTTCGACAAGGACCTGGTGCTGTCCGGCGAGTTCTCGTTCGAATCCGGCGTCGCCGGGGCCGAGACGCTGCTCTCGCTGAAGCATCCGCCGACCGCGATCTTCGCCGCCAACGACGATACCGCCGCAGGCGTCATGCACGCCGCAGCGGAACGCGGCTTGCGCATTCCGCAGGATCTGTCGGTGTTCGGCTTCGACGATCTGCCGATGGCCCGCCAGCTGTGGCCGTCGCTGACCACGGTGCGTCAGGCGAGCCGGGAAATGGGCCGGATCGCGGCCGAGCAGCTGTTGCTGTCGATCCGCGAACCGGAGGCCGCAGGCATGGTGCAGGTGCCTTACGAACTGGTGCTGCGGGCCTCCACCGGACCGGCGCCGAAGCGCAGCCGGTAACTTTTTCCAATCGGGTGCGCCTTGGCGCACCGGCTCTTCAGTTTGTCGATACAAACGTTTGTCGATACAAAAAAGCGGGTGCGCCAAAGCGCACCCGCTGGATTTCAACGGATCACCAGAACGCCGCGTACAGCGCGATCAGGATCGCGGTGACGCCCACGGCGCCGAAGTTGAACGTGCCGCTGGTGGCGTAGCTCACATCGTCGGTGCGGATGCGGTTGGGGTCCGAACTCGCGCGCAAGGTCAGCGATACGATCACCGCCAGCGCCAGCGCCAGCAGGAACACCAGACCGACGCGGTCCATGAACGGCAATTCCGGCCAGGCGAGCTTCAGTACGATCGACAGCGCGAACGAGCCGACCGCGGCCGCGATCGCGCCGGCTTCGTTGGCGCGCTTCCAGAACAGCCCCAGCATGAAGATCACCACGATGCCCGGGGTGAAGAAGCCGGTGTATTCCTGGATGTACTGGAAGGCCTGATCGAAGCTGCCGAGCAGGGGCTTGGCGGTGAAGATCGCCAGCACGATCGCGGCCGAAGCCGCGATCCGGCCGATTTTGACCAGATGCGCTTCATCGTGCTGCTTGCCGCGTTTGTTGTAGAGATCGAGGGTGAAGATGGTGGAGACCGAATTGATCTTCGACGCCACGGACGCCACGATCGCCGCGATCAGGGCCGCGAACACCAGCCCGAGCACGCCGGTCGGCAGCAGCGCCATCATCTTCGGATAGGCCTGATCGGGCTTGTCCAGATCCGGCACCAGCATCAGAGCGGCGATGCCCGGCAGCACCACGATCACCGGCATCAGCAGTTTCAGGAACGCCGCGAACATCACGCCCTTCTGCGCTTCGGCGATATCCTTCGCCGCCAGCGCGCGCTGGATGATGTACTGGTTGAAGCCCCAGTAGCTGACATTCATGATCCACATGCCGCCGATCAATACGCTCAGACCCGGCAGATCCTTGTAGAACGGATTGTCGGGTGTGAGGATCATCTTGAAGTGTTCCGGATGCGCGGCCACGAGCGTCTTGAAGCCGCCGAGCACGCCAGCGTCGCCGCCGATGCGGTCCAGCGAAATGCCGACGATCAGCAGTCCGCCCAGCACCAGCAGCGAGACCTGCACGATGTCGGTGAGCGCGACCGCCTTGAGTCCGCCGTACAGCTGATAGATCAGTGCGAAACCGCCGAGCAGGGCCAGCGCCGCGAACTGGCTCATGCCGGTGACCTGGGTCACCGCGATCGAGCCCAGCCACAGGATCGACGTCAGGTTCACGAACACGTACAGGCCCAGCCAGAACACCGCCATGATCGTGCGGATGTTCGGGCCGTAACGCTCTTCCAGAAACTGCGGCATCGTGTAGATGCCGTTGCGCAGGAACACCGGCAGGAAGAACTTGCCGACGATCAGCAGGGTCAACGCCGCCATCCATTCGTATGATGCGATGGCGAGGCCGAGCGCGTAGCCCGAGCCTGACATGCCGATGATCTGTTCGGCGGAAATATTGGCGGCAATCAACGAGGCGCCGATCGCCCACCACGGCAGCGATTTGCTGGCGAGGAAATAATCTTTCGCGTCCTTCTGATGCCCGCTCTTTTCGCGCGATACCCACTGCGCCAGCACGAAGATGCCGACCAGGTAGGCCAGCACGATGATCGTGTCGATGGTTGAAAGGTTCATGTCGAAAGCCTCACGTCGTTCTCCGGATTCGTTCGTCGCATGCGCGACGGCGCGTCTGCGATGGTTGCGTTGAATGTACGCCGGAGGGGGACGGCGGTCTGCGGTTCGTATCCGCCGCATCGGAAGAGGGGCGGCCACGGCGAGCATGCATGCATTCGGCGGTCGCTGTCCGTGGCCCGAACCGGTGGGATCCGAAGGTTCGGCTTTCGAACGATACCGCTGGTTGCCCGCACTCGTGCAAGTCATCCCCCTGGCATCCGCCACCGCAAAGCCCTGCGGTACGGATGCGGAGAGGGGCGCTCTGCCCGTGGCCGCGTTGAACGTTCTAGTCGTTGCTGACAGCGTTGTCAACGGTGCCGGCGCGATGCCGGGGCCGGCGGCCGTGCACGGCGCTGGCCGGGTGTCGCTGCGGGCATCAGCCGGGTGTGGTCAATGTTGCGCGCGGCGGCAGCGACCAGTCGATCGGGGTCTGGCCTTTGCGGACCAGATATTCGTTCGTCGCCGAAAAATGTCCGCAGCCCATGAACCCGCGATGCGCCGACAGCGGCGAGGGATGCGGCGCCTTCAACACGCGGTGGCGGCCCGTATCGATCATCTTGCCCTTGGCCTGCGCGTAGCTGCCCCAGAGCAGGAACACCAGGCCTTCCTTTTCACGATTGAGCACGTCGACGACGTGATCGGTGAAGCCTTCCCAGCCTTTGCCCTGGTGCGCGCCGGCGCGGCCGTCTTCCACCGTCAAGACTGCATTGAGCAGCAGCACGCCGCGTTCGGCCCAGGGCGTGAGACAGCCGTGGTCGGGCCGGGCGATGCCCAGATCGCGATGGATCTCCTTGAAGATGTTGTCGAGCGACGGCGGCACCGCCACGCCCGGGCGCACCGAGAAGCACAGCCCGTGCGCCTGACCCGCGCCGTGGTACGGGTCCTGGCCCAGGATCACCACTTTCACCGCGTCGAACGGGGTGGCGTCGAAGGCGGAGAAAATCTGCGCGCCCGGCGGATAGATGCGCAGGCCCAGCGCCTTGCGCTGGCGCAGGAACGCGCCGAGCGCGGCGATGTCCTCGCGCTGCAGGTAGTCGCCGATGCGGGCCTTCCAGGAAGGGTCGAGTCTGATGCGGTCTTCGTCAGCCATGACGGGGTCAATCCCTGAGAACGGTGGGGGTGCCGATGATGCACCAACGTTCTTGCGGATGGCACGGCTCGACGCGGCATGACGCTCGTTTCGTGCGCGTCGACGTCCGGCGACCGCACGGCGTTACGTCAGCGGCGCCCGCTCCGGCAGCTTCGCCATGCGCAGTTGGAACAGGGTCTTGGTGATCAGCATGCGTTCTTCGATCGGCTTGAGCACCAGATCGTTGGCGCCTTCGCGCAGCAGGTTCGACTGCTTGTCGCGGTTGCCGTCGCCGGTCATCACCAGCACCGGCAGCCGGCGCTTGCCGTAGGTGAACTCGTTGCGGACCGCGCGCAGCAGATCCAGACCGCTGACTTCGCCGTCGAGGGTCACGTCGGTGAGCAGCAGATCGGCGCCGACGTCGTCCTGGCAGAGATGTTCGCGCAGGTAGGCCAGCGCATCGTCGCCGCGGCTCATGTGGATCACGCTGATGTCGTGCGCCTGCAGCATGCGCCGGGTCGCGACCGCGACGGTGATGCTGTCTTCGACGTAGAGCACGCGCGCGTCGGGGATCGGTTCCGGGTGCACGTAGCCGCGGATGAATGCGGCCAGTGCGGGATAGCCATCGGCCTTGTCGAAATAGTCGGTGACGTCTTCGGTGAACCGGCGGGCTTCCAGATGCGCCTGGGCATCGCCCGAGACCACGATCACCGGCACATAGCGCTGGCCGGCGCTGGAGCGCACCTGACGGGCGACCTGCAGGCCGTCGCCGTCCATCAGCACCAGCGACGTGGTCACCAGGTCCACCGGACCTTCTTCGAGCGCGGCCTTGGCCTCGGCAAGGCCGCCACAGCCGATCACTTCCACGCCCGGCAAATCGCGCTGCAGCATGTCGCCGATCAGCCGGCGGACCATTTTCGATGCGTCGACCACCATCACCCGTGGGGTGTCGGTGGTCAGGTGGCGGACATCGTGGGCTGGCATGGGTCGGATTCGGTCGCTTCGGTTGCGGGAGGGGGCCAGCGGCGCAACCTTGCGCCAGAGAGCACATCAAACCTTAGTTTGACGTAGAAAATGTCCGGTGACCACGCCGGCGCCAAGCCAACCCAGCGTCCCCGCGACGGCGAGCACAAGCAGAGCGTGCAGCGGCTCCATTCCGGAGAACGCGAAGCGGCTGCCGTAACTGTCGGCCAGCGCCCGCAACGGCTGGCGCAGGGCGAATTCGGCGGCGGTCAGCAGCCCCAGCGCGAGTGCGCCTGCGGCCAGGCCGTAACAGGCCCCGAGATACAGGAATGGCCGGCGGATGAAGCCGTCGGTGGCGCCCAGCGATTGCAGCACCGCGATCTCCTCGCGCCGCGACTGGATGTCCAGGCGCACGGTGTTGCCCACGACCAGCAGCGCGCCCAATCCGAGCAGCGCCGCCAGCACCCAGACCACGCGCTCGCCGAAACCGAGCCAGCGGTCCAGACGTTCGCGCCAGACCGCATCGTGCTGGACCAGATCGGCTTCCGGC
>JBAQRU010000217.1:0-6671 GCA_049296025.1 Lysobacteraceae bacterium
ATTGAGCGCAGTCCAAGTCGCCGCCGCATCGGCGTAGCGACCGGCGCGATCCTGCGCATAGCCGAGCCAGGGCATCAGTCCGCGTTTGGCTTCGTCATCGCCGGCTTTGGCGATGAGGCCCTCGATGTGGGCGATGGCGTCTTCGGGCTGGTCGCGGATCATGCGATCGAGCACGCGCATTTCGGCGCTGGTGCGGCCCGGTTCGACTTCGATGATGTGCTTCGCGAGCGCATCGACCGCCTCGGTCTCGCCGCGCGCTTCGTGCAGATGCATCGCCGCTTCGAGCGCAAGGACGTGTTCGGGCGTGGCCGCCAGCCAGCGGTCGACGACCGCCTTGGCGCCATCGCCGCCTTCGGGCTCGAACGCAAGCCGCAGTTGCCACAGCCGCGCCGCTTCCGGATGTCGCTCCAGCGCGGTGTCGAGCGTGGCGCGGGCATCGGCGACATCGCCGGTGCGGCGCCAGATGTCGGTGGCCAGCGACCACGCGCGCGGGTCGCGCGGATCTTCGGCCAGGGCCTCGCGCACGCGCTTGATCGCGGATTCCTGACGGCCCATCGTCATTTCGAGTTCGGCGGTCATGCGCTTCAGCGCAGGCGTGGCGGTCGCGGGGTTGTCGAGCAGCGGCTGCAGCACGTCCAGCGCTTCGTCGGGCCGCTGTTGCTGCAACAGCACGTCCGCGAGCAGGCCGCGCAGGCCCTGCATGGCCGGCGACAATTCGATGACCTTGCGGAACGCCTGCTCGGCGAATGCGAACTGGCGCTGGTTGAGATGCGCGAACCCCAGCGCGTACAGCACCTGCAGATCGTTGGGCATCTGTTCGGCGGCGCGGATCAGCAGCTTCTGCGCGCGTGCGCCGTCGCCGCGACGCAGCGCGATCATGCCTTCGAGCGTTTTGACCCAGACGTGGTCGGGCGAGAGCCGGGCGGCGGAACGCTGCAGGCGTTCGGCTTCGTCGATCTCGCCGCGCCCGATCGCCATCTGCGCCTGCAGGATGTAGGCCGGAAACTGGTTCGGGTCGAGATCGAGCGTGCGCGCGAGCGCGGCCTGGGCCTCGCCGAGCTTGTGCTCGTTGAGCAGGAATCCGGCGCGCTGGAAATGCAGGTTGGCGTCTTCCGGCGCCAGCAGCACCGCGCGGGCGATCGCATGCTGCGCGGCGACCAGGTCGCCGTTGGCGCGTTCGGCATGGGCCAGCAGCGCGTACGCATGGGCATCGTGCGGGGCTTCGGCCACGGCCACGCGGGCCAGCGACAGGGCTTCGGCGTTGGCGCCGCGCCGCAGGGCGGCAAAAATTCGTGCTTGCATGGGAGGTTCTGGAACTGCGGGGCTTGGCCCGGAAGCGTCTAGTGTAACGCCCGCAGGGAATGCGCCCTCCGGGGAAAACCCCGTCAACTGTCGAACGCCGCCGACAGCCGCTGCGCGACCCAACGCTCGGCATAACCATCAAGGCGCGCGGTTTCCAGAAACCCGCAATGCCCGCCCCAGTGGGCGATCTCGATCCGCGCCGTCTCCGGCAGACGCAGCGCATGGAATTCTTCCACCGGGATGACCGGATCGTCCTCGGCGGTCAGCAGGTCGGCCGGCACATCCAGATCCGCGAGCCGGTCGCCAGCGATGGCGTAGCCGTTGAAGTAATCGTCGAGCGTGTCGAAATCGGTGTGCCGCTCCACCATCCAGCGCGTGAGTTCGCGCATCTCGAGCTTGAGCACGCGATCGTCGAAGTCGTAATACTGCGGAAAGCGGTCGCGCTTGCGGCGCAGCGATTCGCGCCAGCTCTGCTCGAAATAGCGCAGATACACCGGAATCCCCTGCTCCAGACGGGTCATGGTCACCGCCGGATCCAGCACCGGGCACACCGCCGCCACCCGCGCCAGCGCCAGTCCGGCCGCGCGCGCGCGCATGGCCACGCGCAGCGCGAAATTGCCGCCCAGCGAATAACCCGCGACCACCATCGGCCGCGAAGATCCGGCGAGAAAGCGCTTCGCGACATCCGCCGCCGCATTCACCACTTCATCGATGCGGTTGGAATGGAACAGCGCCTGATTCAGATGATGGGTGTCGCCGTGGTCGCGGAAATTGAGCCGGAACACTTCGAACCCGGCGCCGAGCAGATGCGCTGCGGTCATGCGCATGTAGCTGGATTCGATACTGCCCTCCCAGCCGTGCAGCAACAGCGCAAGCCCGCGCGGTTCGACACCGGGCAACCGGCTGTGCACGCCTTCCAGACGCACGCCATCGCCGCCATCGACGATGTACGGCTTGCTGATCGCACCGCTGCGCCGGAGCAGCAGCGCGCCGCGCGCGCGGCGCAGCGGACTGGTCGAAATCAGCGACTGCAGATGCGGGCTGCGCAGCCACAGCGGCGGACAGTAAGCGGAAGAAGACGTCCTCATCCGGTGAAAACATACGCCAAGGGCGGCAGCAGAATCACACCGAGCAGCAGCGCGATGCCGGGCCGACGCAGCCGGAGACTGCGCGCGAGCAGCAGCGACACCAGTGCCGCGAACAGGAACGCCCCGGCGGCAATCGCGAGTGCGTAGCCGCCCTCGGCATAACTCACCGCGCCGTTGCGACCCTTGACCGCAATGCCGCCTTGCCACAGATCGAACCAGCCGTAGCCGATCAGGAACAGCATCAGCATGCCGATGGCCAAACGTTCGGCGGTGGGGTCGTGGGATCTGCTCATGGTTCGCACGGACCTGTTGTACCGCGATATTCCAGTCCATCGGTGCGGATGCCGCAACGCCATGGCGCGGCCGCCCGCCTCACGACGCCATCGCCTCCACGATCCGCGTCCGCGCGGTGTCGGCCAGGCGACGGCGCCCTTCGGCATCGCCGGGGAGAATCGGTTCGAGAAAGACCACCTCGGCGCTGCAGCCCGGTTCGCCGAGCAGGCGCAGCAGATTGGCGGCGAAACTTTCGGTCGGGCCGAACGCCACCACCGTCTGCCGCGAGCCGCCGTCGCCGTAGCGCAACGCCACCGGCTGCACCGGCACTTCGGCTTCCACCGCTGCGAGGAAGATGCGCGCGTGGAACGGGCCGACTTCCTCGCCGCCACGGGTGCGGCCTTCGGGAAACACGCCGATCGCGCGGCCATCGCGCAACCGCGCCAGCATTTCGTGCAGCACGCCGCCGAGGGATTCCTGGCTGCCGCGCTGGTGATAGATGGTTTCGCCCATGGTCGCAAGCCAGCCGACCACCGGCCAACCGGCGATCTCGCGCTTGGCGACGAAGCCCATCATCCGATAGCTGTGCAGTGCGGTGATATCGATCCAGCTGACGTGGTTGGCGACGAACATGACGGCGCCCGGCAGCGGCGTGCCGATCCGGCGCATGCGGAAACCGAATACCCGCATCAACCCGCGCTGCCACCAGCGCACCATGCAGTGACCGAGGCGGTCGCCGCCGATGCTGCCGTCGTCGATACGGATCGCGCCGAACGGCGGCGACATCAGGATCAGGGTGATCGGCAGATGCACCAGCACGTGCCACAACAGCATCGGCGTGCGGATGAGATAGCGCAGCGGCCGTGCGGCGCGCGCGATGAGAATGGCTCCGGTCATCGGGCCACCATATCGGGGTGGATTAGAGCTTTGCATAAGGCCGGTCAACCGCGCTGCGCGATGACGGCGAGGGTCAGCCGCGAGATGCAGACGAGCTGGCCGAGGGCGTCCTCGATCCGGATCTCCCAAACCTGGGTGCGACGACCGATATGCAGCGGCCGTGCGGTGCCGGTGACCTGGCCATCGCGTGCCGCAGCCACATGATTGGCGTTGATTTCGATCCCGACGCAGCGCTCGCCGGGCGCAACGCACAGGTTGCCCGCGCTGCTGCCGAGCGTCTCCGCCAGCAGCACCGACGCGCCGCCGTGCAGCAGTCCATAGGGTTGATGGGTCCGCGCGTCCACCGGCATGGTGCCGCGCACGAAATCCGGACCGATCTGGGTGAAGACGATGCCGAGCGATGCCATCGCGGTGTCGCGGGACATCGCATTGAGATCGTCGACGGTGGCTGTGCCGCGAAACAGGCGCGGCGTGGGGGATTCGGGCGTGGTCACCGCATCAGGATAACCGAGGCCGCCAGCGGCAGTCCGGCCGCAGGCGCATGGGAGAGAGGACATGCGCGTTGCGGCCGGAACTCCGGGGACGTGATCGAGCGTGTGGCCAGAGGTTCAGCGGCACTGGAAGCGGGTCTGGCCCCAGTCGCTGGTGTAGCGCTTGTCCAGCGCGTAACCGCTGCTGGCGCCGTAGCCGATGCCGAAATCGCGTGCGCGATAGCGGTCGGGCTGTGAATGTTGGGCGGACTCGACACGCGACGGCACGTTGACCGGCGCGCGCGGGGCGAGCGTGACAGGGGAGTGCGTGGCGTTCATGACGGGATCCTGGAAACGATGTGCGGGGGAGTGACGAACGGCTGTTGCGGAGAAAGCGGGGGTAAAGAAGGCGCTGATCAGGCGCAGCGGAAGCGGATCTGGCCCCAGTCGGTGGTGTAGCGCTTGTCGGTGCCGTAGCCGCTGCTGGTGCCGTAACCGATGCCGAAGCTGGGGGTGCGGTAGCTGTGGCGGGCTTTGGCGGCAAAGGCGACGACGTTGTCGTGGCTGCGGACGTTGGATTCGGTGGTCTGGGTCTGGGTGTTCATGGCGGCGTTCCTGAGCGGGTGTGAATTGGTGTGTTGGTAAAGTACAACACCTATTGACCAAAACAGATATGCCGGAAGTCACCCAACCCAAGGCTTGGAGACAACTTGTTGTTTTTATTGAATTCCGATGATTATTCGGCCGACGAACGGTCGTAGGCTCTGCCACGAGCCACCCCACACGCCCGCCAATACAGGGCAAACGTTCGACCACAACAAGCTCGAAACCGACCGCTGCGCAGGGTTTTCGCACGCCGTTGCGGCGTGATGGGTGTCATTGCGGCCGTGGCCGAGACGATGTCGCGGCGGACAAGGCGACCGGACAGGCCGCAGTGTCTACAGAATCGGGGCCAGCCCGGCGCCGAAGGCTGTGAAGATTCTCGTCAGCGGTCGGATCACCGGCGCGACTTCGGGGAAATCCCCCACCGGCGTGTAGCAGCGGCGGAACTGCGGGTCGCGTGGAGAGATCGGCCGCGGGCAGTCCGGCCCGGGCGTGAATTCGTAGCTGGTGGCGTAGCGCACCGGCCAGAAATCGAACAGCGGCAGCAGCTCGGACACTTTCGCCAGCGAGTATTCCAGCCCCGAGAACACCGCCGGCTTGTCGCGTCGCGCGATCATCCAGGCGTTGGCCGGCAGCGTGTCGCGTTCGATGCTCGCGGCGAGCACGCGCGCGAACGTCGGGTCCTCGATCACCACCACCGACTCGGTGTTGTAGTTCTCGCCGCGCGGGTCGAAATTGTGGGTACCGATCACGCCGACGCGTTCGTCGATCACCATCGATTTGGCATGCAGGCCGAAGCGCACGCCGCCGCGCTGCAGCGGCACCTGTTCATTGGCGCCGCGCTTGGAATAGCGCAGCGCCGAATATTCGCGCGCCAGCGGAATCGGCCGATCCGGCGAACGGCTGCCTTCGGCGCCCACGCCCAACGATCCGCCCCGGGACGAGGCGCCCGGTCCTGACGAACCCGATCCTGATGCACCAGAACCCAACACCACGGCGGTACCGTCCGCGTGCCACTCCACGCCGACGGTGCCGGTCGCCTCCACGTCGATCGGCGCGTCCTGCGGAAACGGTTTGAATTCGTAGACCTCGAACTTGAAGTCGCGAAGATAACGACGCTTGTACTTGTACGACAGCGCATACGGAATGAAGGCGTCGGTGGCCGCCAGGCTGTTGGTGGACACTACGACGCGCGGCGGCGACTCGCGTCGCTGCAGGTCGCTGAACAGACGCTGCGCCGGCTTCGACAGCACCAGGTACGGCGTTTGCAGCAACACGCGCTGTTCGGCGGAATCGATCAGCTCGCGCAGCATCTGCGACGGCGTTTCGGTGGTCGGCACCGATCCGGCATGTTTCCCGGGCGCATCGCCGATATAGCGCAGGCTGCGCACCGGGATCGCCGCATCGACCAGACGGGTGCGCACCAGCGCGGCGTCATCGGCATCCCGGCCGATGAGTTCGATCCGGCGCGGCTGCTCGGGTTCCGGGTGTTGCACCGCCGGCACCCCCTCACGCAGGATCAACCGCCCGACATCCAGCAACCGCGTCAGCGGCCTGCTCAGCGGCGCGTCCCAGAACGCATCGAAATTCGCGGCGATCTCGGCGATCGCCGGGCCGGCGACGAGGATGTCGCGATCGCGGAAGTTGTAGCGCGTGTCCCAATCGTAATAATCGTTCTGGTAATTGCGTCCGCCGGTGATCGCCACCTGTCCGTCCACCACCAGCAGCTTGTTGTGCATGCGCTGGTTGAGCTTGCGCCAGCAGCAGGCCGACGCCAGCGCGTACATCGGATAGCTGATCCGCGCGCGACCGAGCACCGGGTTGTACAGGCGCATCTCGAAATTCGTGTGCGCGCCGGACAGCGCCGCCAGCGTGTCGACGTGGCGCAGTGCGGCGAGCTGGTCGACCAGCAGCCGCACCTTCACGCCACGATGCGCGGCGGCGAGCAGTTCGTCGAGAACCAGATGACCGGCATCGTCCTCGTCGAAGATGTAGGTCTGCACATCGATGCTGCGGGTCGCGCCGCGGATCAGGTCCA
>JBAQRU010000218.1:0-5018 GCA_049296025.1 Lysobacteraceae bacterium
CGCATCCCCGGCGTGCTCGCTGCCCGCGCCGCCGACGCCAACTGGGCCGACAGCGTGGCCGGCGACATGGAGCGCCACTATTCCCCCGGCCGCACCTGGGAAGCGCTGGCGCGCTCGGCGCTGCCGCTGCTCGCTCCCGGCCATGTGCTGGATATCGCCTCCGGCGATGGCGTGCTTGCCGAACTGCTGGCGCCGCACACCCGCGAATACATCTGCATCGACGCCAGCGCGCGCGTGGTCAGCGCCGCCAGCGAACGCCTGCGCCGCTTCGCCAATGTCCAGGTCCGCGAAGGCGACATGCACGCGCTGCCGTTCGCCGACGACCACTTCGATCTGGTCGTGCTGATGCACGCACTGACCTATTCCACGAAGCCCGCAGCCGCCGTTGCCGAAGCCGCACGCGTGCTGCGCCCGGGCGGGCGGCTGCTGTTGTGCAGTCTTGCCGAACACCCGCACCGCGCGGCGGTCGAGGCGTATGGGCACGTCAATCTGGGTTTCGCCGACAAGGCGCTGCGCGCATTCGTCCGGGATGCCGGGCTGGAAATGGCCACGTCGGAAACCGTCACCCGCGAAAAGCGCCCGCCGCATTTCGAAGTCATCTCCATCATCGGACGAAAGCCATGACCACCTTGCCTTGGATCGCGCCCCGGCGCGTCGCCAAACTCGAAACCGCCCTGGCCACCCGGATCCTCGTGCTGGACGGCGCGATGGGCACCATGATCCAGCAGCACGAACTCGGAGAAGAGGACTATCGCGGCAGCCGTTTCGCGTCGGGTTTCGATGCCCAGGCCGTCGCCGATCACGCCCATGGCGCCGGCTGCGGGTGCGCGCACGACCAGAAAGGCAACAACGATCTGCTCAGCCTGACCCGCCCCGACATCATCCGCGGCATCCACCGCGAGTATCTGGACGCCGGCGCCGATCTGATCGAAACCAACACCTTCAATTCGACCACGATCTCGCTGGCCGACTACGGCCTGGAACATCTTGCGCGCGAGTTGAACGAAACCGGCGCCCGGCTTGCGCGAGAGGCCTGCGATGCTGCCGAGGCCATCACGCCCGACAAACCCCGCTTCGTGATCGGCGTGCTGGGGCCGACCAGCCGCACCGCATCGATCAGCCCGGACGTGAATCGTCCCGGATTCCGCGCGATTTCCTTCGACGAACTGCGCGTGGCCTACCGCGAAGCCACCGACGGACTGATCGACGGCGGCGCCGATGCGATCATGGTCGAAACCATCTTCGATACGCTCAACGCCAAGGCCGCGCTGTTCGCGATCGAAGAAGCCTTCGACGCGCGCGGCGCGCGTCTGCCGGTGATGATTTCCGGGACGATCACCGACGCCTCCGGCCGCACCCTGTCCGGACAGACCGCCGAAGCGTTCTGGTATTCGCTGCGCCATGCGCGGCCGCTGTCGATCGGCCTGAACTGCGCGCTCGGCGCGAAAGACCTGCGCGCGCACGTCGATATCCTCGCCCAGATCGCCGACGCCCGGGTCAGCGCGCATCCCAACGCCGGCCTGCCCAACGCGTTCGGCGGCTACGACGAAAGCCCCGAAGACATGGCCGCAATCCTGCACGAATTCGCCGCCTCCGGGCTGCTCAATATCGTCGGCGGATGCTGCGGCACCACACCCGCGCATATCAGCGCGATCCGCGATGCGGTGGCTGGACTGCCGCCGCGAGCGTTGCCCTCGAACAAGGACGTCGAAACCGCATGACCACGACAGGCACCGAGATCCGCTACACCCGGCTGAGCGGTCTGGAACCGCTGGTGATCACGCCGAAAACGAATTTCGTCAACGTCGGCGAACGCACCAATGTCACCGGCTCGGCGCAATTCAAGAAACTGATCCTCGAAGGCCGCTTCGATGAAGCGGTGGTCGTTGCGCGCCAGCAGGTGGAGAACGGCGCGCAGGTGCTCGACGTCAACATGGACGAGGGCATGCTCGATTCCGAAAAGGCGATGGTCGATTACCTGAACCTGATCGCCGCCGAGCCCGATATCGCGCGCATCCCGGTGATGGTGGACAGCTCGAAGTTCAGCGTCATCGAAGCCGGCCTGAAATGCCTGCAGGGCAAGGGCATCGTCAATTCGATCTCGATGAAGGAAGGCGAAGCCGAATTCCTGCGCCAGGCGCGGCTGGTCCGCCGCTACGGCGCGGCGGTGGTGGTGATGGCCTTCGACGAACAGGGCCAGGCCGACACGGTCGCGCGCAAGATCGATATCTGCTCGCGCGCCTACGCACTGTTGACCGGGACGATTGGCTTTCCGCCCGAAGACATCATCTTCGATCCGAACGTGTTCGCGGTCGCGACCGGCATCGAGGAACACAACGATTACGCGGTCGCCTTCATCGAAGCGACGCGGGAACTCAAACGCCGTTTTCCGCTGAGCCACATTTCCGGCGGCGTCTCCAACGTTTCGTTCTCGTTCCGCGGCAACGAGGCGGTGCGTCAAGCCATTCACGTGGTCTTTCTGTACCACGCCATCAACGCCGGCATGGACATGGGCATCGTCAACGCCGGCGCGCTGCCGCTGTACGACGATCTGGAAGCCGATCTGCGCGAACGCGTCGAGGATGTGGTGCTCAACCGGCGTGCGGATTCGACCGAACGCCTGCTGGACATCGCCGACAAATTCAAAGGCAAGAAGGGCGAGAAACGCGTCGAAGACCTGCGCTGGCGCGACAAACCGGTGGGCGAGCGGCTGTCGCATGCGCTGGTCCACGGCATCGACCAGTACATCGAAACCGATACCGAGGAAGCGCGCGCGCAGTCCTCGCGACCGCTCGATGTCATCGAAGGTCCGCTGATGTCGGGCATGAACGTTGTCGGCGACCTGTTCGGCGCCGGCAAGATGTTCCTGCCCCAGGTGGTGAAGTCGGCGCGGGTGATGAAGAAAGCCGTCGCCCATCTGCTGCCCTACATCGAGGCCGAAAAGCTGCGCACCGGCGATGCCGGCAAGAACAACGGCAAGATCATCATGGCGACCGTGAAGGGCGACGTGCACGACATCGGCAAGAACATCGTCGGCGTGGTGTTGGCCTGCAACAATTTCGAGGTGATCGACCTGGGCGTGATGGTTCCGGCGCAGATCATTCTGGATCGCGCCCGCGAAGAGAACGCAGACATCATCGGCCTGTCCGGCCTGATCACGCCCTCGCTGGAGGAAATGAGCCACGTCGCCCGCGAAATGCAGCGCCAGGGCCTGACCATGCCGCTGATGATCGGCGGCGCCACCACATCGCGCGCGCACACCGCGCTGAAGATCGACCCGCACTACAAATCGCCGACCGTGTGGGTGAAGGACGCCTCGCGCGCCGTGGGCGTCGCCCAGTCGCTGATCTCGAAGGAGTTGCGCGAAGCCTTCACCGCCGCCAACGACAGCGACTACGCCGAGATCCGCGAGCGCCACAAGCATCGCGGCGACGCCAAGCGTCTGGTGCCGCTGACCAAGGCACGCGCACAGCGTTTCGACGGCGGCTGGGCCGACTACACCCCGCCCGCGCCGAAACAGCCGGGCCTGACCGTATTCGATGACTATCCTTTGGCCGAACTTATCGAATACATCGATTGGACGCCGTTCTTCAATACCTGGGAACTGGCCGGCAAATATCCGGTGATCCTCGATGACGCCATCGTCGGCACGCAGGCGCGCGAACTGTTCCGCGATGCGCAGGCGATGCTCAAGCGCATCGTCAGCGAACAGTGGCTGACCGCGAAAGGCGTGTTCGGGCTGTGGCCGGCGAACAGCGTTGGTGATGATGTGGTCGTCGATCTGGGCGATGGCAACGCGCAGGCGCTGCATTTCCTCCGCCAGCAGGTCGACAAACCCGTCGACCGCCCCGACTTCTGCCTCGCCGATTTCATCGCCCCGCAGGATTCCGGCAAGCAGGACTGGATCGGCGCGTTCGCGGTCACCGCCGGCATCGGCATCGACGCCCACGTGGACCGCTTCGAGGCCGATCACGACGATTACAACGCGATCCTGCTGAAGTCGCTCGCCGACCGCCTCGCCGAAGCCTTCGCCGAGCGCCTGCACCAGCGCGTGCGCAAGGAATTCTGGGGATTCGCCAGCGACGAAACGCTGGACAACCCTGCGCTGATCACCGAGCGCTATCGCGGCATCCGCCCTGCCCCGGGGTATCCGGCCTGTCCCGAGCACAGCGAGAAAGGCACGCTGTTCCAATTGCTGGATGCACCGGGCAATGCCGGCATGTCGTTGACCGAAAGCTTCGCGATGCTGCCGACCGCGGCGGTGTCGGGCTACTACTTCAGCCATCCCGGCAGCCAGTACTTTGTGGTTGGCCGGGTCTCGAAGGAACAGGTCGAGGACTACGCCAAGCGCAAGGGCGTGCCCTTCGCCCAGGCCGAGCGTTGGCTGGCGTCGAATCTGGATTACGATCCGGAGTGAACGGGCTGCGGATGCGCAGTCCGCAGCCGGATTGTCCCCCTTGACCGACAGACTCGTCTTCTCCCATGCCAACGGTTTCCCGCTGCCGGTGTATCGCCGGCTGCTGGAGGCGTTGCGCCCTGAGTTCGACAGCATCGGCATGCTGCGCTTCGGCCACGATCCCAGCCGCCCGGTCACCACCGGCTGGCCGTATCTGGTCGACGAACTGGTCGAATTCGTGCATGCGCAGCCCCGCATCGATGGCCGGACATGGCTGGTCGGGCATTCGCTGGGCGGCTACCTCAGCGTGCTCGCCGCACAGCGTCTGCGGACCCGTGTGGCGGGCATCGTGTTGCTGGATTCGCCGCTGATCTCCGGCGTTACCGCAGGCGCATTGCGGCTGGGACGGATGATGGGGCTCGACCGGCTGGTGATGCCGTTGCAGCAGACCCTGCAGCGTCGCCAGCACTGGCCCGATGCCGAAGCGGCACACGCGCATTACGCGTCCAAGGCCGCGTTCGCGCGCTGGGACCCGCGCGTACTGCGCGACTATGCCGACCATTGCACGGTGCCCGACGGTCGCGGCCAGCGCACGCTGCTGTTCGATCGCGGCGTGGAATAC
>JBAQRU010000219.1:0-2641 GCA_049296025.1 Lysobacteraceae bacterium
GCCCAGACACCGATCAGCAGGAAGAACGGCAGCGCCACCGCCATGCGCAGCGCGAGCAGGGTGATGGCATCGGCGCCCAGCCGGAAGCCCAGCTTCACGATGATGGCTTTGCCCGAGAACGCGACCGCGCCGAATGCGACCAGCAGCACGCCGCCCAGGTCGAGTCTGTGCGCAGTGGCGGCCGTCGCTACTGTGGAATCCGGCGTCTGCGCAGCGATGCTGCCACCCTCGTCGGCTATCGCCTCCGGCGCATTCATGTCTGTGAATTCATGCCAGCAGCGCTGCTTCGATCAATGCGCGGATCGCGCGCTGCGCACCTGCGGCAAGTGCTTCGTCGTATGCGAACGAATCCTCGTCCATGTAGATGCGCTGCGCGATTTCCAATTGCACCGCATCGATGCCGTTCGCCGGATCGCCGTAATGACGGGTGATGTAACCGCCCTTGAAACGACCGTTGACGATTCCGTCGTAGCCGGTCTGCGCCTGCAGCACGGTTTCGATCCGCGATTGCCGGTCCGGCGCGCAACTGGCGCCCGATGCGGTACCGATATTCAGATCCGGCAGACGTCCGTCGAACAGGAACGGACACTCGCCACGGATCGAATGCCCTTCCCACAGCAGCACGCGATCATGCGCGGCGCGCAGGCGGTCGAGTTCGTCGCGCAGCGCGACGTGATACGGGCGCCAGTAGGTGTCGATGCGGGTCTGGATGTCATCGGGCGCCGGTGTTTCATCCGGCAGATACACCGGGTCGCCGGAGAACCGCACCGTGGGGCACAGTCCGGTGGTGTTCTGTCCGGGATACAGCGAGACATCGTCCGGCGGACGATTGAGATCGATGACGTAGCGCGAATAGCGCGGCACGAGGATCGACGCGCCGAGTTCACGTGCGAACGCGTACAGGCGCGACACATGCCAGTCGGTATCGGGCGCGCGCCGCGCCCCGGGGGTCATCCGCGCGGCAAGCGCGGCGGGAATTTCGCTGCCGTCGTGCGGCAGGCTGATCAACAGCGGCGCGGTGCCGCGATGCAGGTCGAACACATTCATGCGGCCAGTGTAGCCGCATGAATGTCGATGCCGTGATCTTGATGCCGTCGGCGGCTACGCCTTGACCTTGCAGGTATTCACACCGAACAGCGTGTACAGCGGGCACCAGCCCATCAGCGCGGTGAACAGCGGGACGATACCGATCAGGCCGAAATACTTCATCGGCGCTTCCAGCAGGAACAGCAGGCTCAGCAGACCGAGGCCAAGGACGATGCGGACGATCTTGTCCGCGGAACCGACATTCTTCTTCATGGGACTCTCCAACAGTGCGGCGGGAATGGCGCCAAGGTACGCCGCGCGCACCACCGGCTCAGTGACCTTTATCACCGGCCGGCTTGTCGACGGCGCCCTGCGCCAGCGCACGCAGCCCTTCGGTGTCGGCGATGCGCACCCCGGCGCGCGACAGTTCGACCAGGCCCTGCTCCGCCAACTGGCCGAGCATGCGCGTCACCATCTCGCGCACGCTGCCGATCTCGTCGGCGATCTGCTGATGGGTCATCGCCACCGTCTGCAGACCGCTGTCCGCGCGTTCGCTGAGGAATTCGGCAAGACGGCGGTCGAGACGATGGAAGGCCAGACGTTCGACCCGCTCCATCAAATCCGAAAGCCGCCCGGACAGCACCGCGAACAGGAAGTGACGGAAGCCCGGCGACTCCGCGATCATCCGCTGGAACAGTTCCGGCGGCAGGATCGCCATCTGCAGCGCGCCCTCGGCCACGCCCTCCGCGCTGTAATCGGTGCCGCCCAGCAGGCAGCTCGACGTGAGGATGCAGGTCTCGCCGCACCCGACCCGGTACAGCACGATCTCGCGCCCGGACTCGGAACGCTTGAACACCTTGATCCCGCCCTGCAGCACCAACGGCAGGCCGCCGCAGTGCTGGCCCTCGCTGAAGATCCGGCTGCCGTCGCGGAACGCATGCATCGCCGCCTGCGCCTGCACCTCGTGCTGCAGCGGCAGCGGCAACTCGGCCAGTAGCGGATAGGCGACAGACAGCGCCGTCAATCCATTCATGCGAAACGCTCGGGCCGATACGGTGCGGCGTCGATCGCCGGTGCGCGGCCCGCCATCAGATCGGCCAGCAGCTGCGCGCTGCCGGCGCTCATGCCCACACCCATCATGCCGTGACCGGTATTCAGCCAAGTACGGCGGCAGCCGGGCGCACGGCCGATCAGCGGCATGTCGTCGCGACTCATCGGCCGCCAGCCGTACCACTGCTCGCGCACCTCGGGACCGACGGGATCGTGCAGGTATTCGCGCGCGCCGCGCTCCAGCGCACCGAGACGCCGCGCATTGAGGGTGTCGTCGAAACCGGAGAATTCCATCGTGCTGCCGAGGCGGTAACCGTCGCCCCACGATGTGACGCAGACCGAGCGCTCGCGCAGCACCAGCGGGCGCTTCGGCACGCGGTCGGGCGCGCGATAGGTGATCGAATAGCCCTTGCCGGGCTGGATGATCTTCTTCATCCACGGCATGCCCAGCGCATCGGCGGACTTCGCCGACCATGCGCCCAGCGCCAGCACCGCATTGCGCGCGCGCATCGTGCCGTGGACGGTGTGGGCGAGCACGCCCTCGCGGTCCTCGCGCAGCCCATGC
>JBAQRU010000220.1:0-12033 GCA_049296025.1 Lysobacteraceae bacterium
GCGGCTTCCGCCGCTCCCACAAAGGCAAGATCATTCCCGCAGGGGCATCATGCTTTTGACGGACGCACCTGCACATGCACCTCGGCCAACTGCACGTCCGGAATCGGCGACGGCGCGCCGGTCATCAGGCACTGCGCGGAGGTGGTCTTGGGGAAGGCGATGACGTCGCGGATCGACTCGGTGCCTGCCATCAGCGCGGCGATGCGGTCGATGCCGAAG
Organism: Lysobacteraceae bacterium; assembly: GCA_049296025.1. Classification (GTDB taxonomy): domain Bacteria; phylum Pseudomonadota; class Gammaproteobacteria; order Xanthomonadales; family Xanthomonadaceae; genus Lysobacter_I. Next base: position 220 of record JBAQRU010000220.1, read on the forward strand.
GCGATGCCGCCGTGCGGCGGTGCGCCGTAGCGCAGCGCATCGAGCAGAAAACCGAATTTCAGCTCCGCTTCCTCGCGGCCGATGCCGAGCAGGTCGAACACCGCCGACTGCATCGACGAGCGATGGATACGGATCGAACCACCGCCGATCTCGTTGCCGTTGAGCACCATGTCGTAGCCGCGCGACACGGCGGTCTTCGCGTTCGCGCGCAGGTCGGCCTCGTCGTCCACCGCAGGCGCGGTGAAGGGATGATGCAGGGCGACGTAGCGCTGGGCTTCGTCGTCCCATTCGAACATCGGGAAATCGGTGACCCACAGCGGCTTCCAGCCGGCTTCGACCAGATTCAGATCCTTGCCGAGTTTCAGGCGCAGCGCGCCCATGAAATCGCTGGCGATCTTGTACGTTGCCGCGCCGAAGAAAATCGCGTCGCCGCTCTGCGCGCCGGTCGCCTGCACGATGGCCGCAAGCGTGGCGTCGTCGAGGAACTTGGCGATCGGCGAGTTGATGCCTTCACGACCCTTCGCGCTGTCTTCGATCTTCATCCACGCCACGCCCTTGGCGCCGTACTTGGCGGCATGCGCGCCGAGGTCGTCGATCTGCTTGCGCGAAAACACCGCGCCGCCCGGTGCGCGCAGCGCGACCACGCGACCATCCTCATGATTCGCCCAATCCGTGAACACCTTGAATTCACAGGTTTTCACCAACTCGGCGATATCGGTGAATTCCATCGGGTTGCGCAGATCGGGCTTGTCCGAACCGTAGCGGCGGATCGCTTCGGCATAGGTCATGCGCGGGAAATCGCCGAGTTCCACGTCCATCACTTCGCGGAAGATCTCGCGGATCATCGCTTCGGTGGCGTCCTGCACGTCGCGCTCGCCCACCCACGCGAACTCCATGTCGAGCTGGGTGAATTCCAGCTGGCGATCGGCGCGCAGCGCTTCGTCGCGGAAGCAGCGCGCGATCTGGTAGTAGCGGTCGAAGCCGGCCACCATCAGGATCTGCTTGAACAGCTGCGGCGACTGCGGCAGCGCGTAGAACTCGCCCGGATGCATGCGCGCGGGAACCAGAAAATCGCGCGCGCCTTCGGGCGTGGCCTTGGTGAGGATCGGGGTTTCGATGTCCTGGAAACCGCGCGCGTCCAGCCAGCGGCGCAACGCCTGCACCAGCTTGATGCGGGTGCGCATCATCGCCTGCATTTCGGGGCGGCGCAGATCGAGGTAGCGGTACTTCAGCCGCGTTTCCTCGCCCGCGTTTTCGTGGGCGTGGAACGGCAGCGGTTCGGCCTTGTTGAGCACTTCGATCGCGGTCGGGATGATTTCGATACGACCGGTCCGGATCTTGTCGTTCACCGCGTGGCGCGCACGCACGCTGCCGGTAACGCGCAGGCAATCTTCGTTGCCGAGGGCGCTGGCGGCCTTGAACAATTCGGGCTGGTCGCTTTCGACCAGCACCTGCACGATGCCCTCATGGTCGCGGAGATCGACGAAGACCTGATGGCTCTGGACGCGGGCGGTGTTGACCCATCCGCAAAGCGTGACGGTCTGGCCGATCAGGACCTCATCGATGAGGCCGCAGAAGTGGGTACGCATGGGGGGCTCCGGGTGTAGGATCATCCGGCGCTTGCCGGTCAGCCGCGCATTTTAGCGGGTGCGGCGGCCGAACGCGCCGACGGTGCGCTCCGCGTTGCGGACACCCGTCGGCCCCGAGCTGCAAGCGTCTGCCCGCAATCGTCCGCCACCAGGGAGTTCGAAATGAAAGCTGTGCTCACACGCATGTTCGCCGTCGCGCTGCTCGGTCTGTGCGCCCTGCCGGTGGCGGCGCAGCAGATCCAGGCCAGGGCCTACGCACCCGAGCGGGTCTGGGAACTCCCGGTGACCGATCAGCGCCGGGTCATTGCCCTGGAATACAGCGAGCAGTCCAGCGGACGCACCATCCCCGAGGATCAGATGCGCTTCTATCTGGACCAGGTCCGGCTCTCGAACTGGACCTTCCAGCAGATCAAGAACGACATCGCGCAGTCCCTCCGCAATACCGGGGGCGGCTACCCGCCCGCCAACAGCGGCGAAACGGTCCGCTGCGAAAGCACCGACGGCCGCCAGCGCACCTGCCCCACGCCCTGGCAGACCGAATCGCGCCTGTCCCGACAGCTCTCCACCAGCCCCTGCACCGCCGGCCAGACCTGGTCGTCCAGCCGCGGCCAGGTCTGGGTCAGCGGCGGTTGCCGGGCCGAATTCTCCGCGCTGGTCAGCAATGCCGGCGGCGAGATCAACTGCGAAAGCAGCGATGGCCGGCCGCGCACCTGCGCCACGCCATGGCCCGGCAGCTCCGACCTGCTGCGCCAGATTTCCGACACTCCCTGCGTGGCCGGCCAGAACTGGTCGTCCAGTCGCGGCGAAGTGCGGGTGACCCGCGGCTGTCGCGGCGTCTTCGTGCCGACCGCCGAGTCGGTGTCGAAGGAGGTCCGCTGCGAAAGCAGCGACGGCCGCTACAAGCAGTGCGGCACCAACCTGTACGGCAACGCCGATCTGGTCCAGCAGCTCTCCGACCGCCGCTGCATCGAAAACACCAACTGGGGCCTGCGCGGCGGTTCGATCTGGGTGGACAAAGGCTGCCGAGGGGTGTTCCGCGTCGTCGACAACGGCGGTGTCTACAACAACGGCGGCTACAACAACGGTGGCTACGGCAACGACGGATACGACAACGGTTCGAGCTACGGCGTGACCTGCGAAAGTGCTGGCGGCCGCTACACGCCCTGCGCCTGGGACCGCAACCGGGGCGTGCCGCAACTGTTGAAGACCCTGTCCGACAGCCCGTGCACCCAGGGACATTCGTGGGGCTACAGCCAGCGCACCGGGCTGTGGGTCAACTATGGTTGCCGGGCCCGCTTCGGCATACGCTGAGGCCTGTCATCGCCACAGCGCTCCCACACCACCGACCCCATCACCGACCCCATCACCGAATATCGAGTCCGCGCAGATGCCTACAATCAGAACCCTCCTCCTCCTTGCGATCGCCGCAGCCGCCTGTTCGGCCGCGCCCAGCGCCTTCGCCCAATTCGGCGACAAGGACAGCATCCGCTGCGAAAGCAAGGACGCCCGGCGCGAAACCTGCGCAACCCCGTGGCCCGGCCAGACCCGGCTGATCCGGCAGATGTCGGCCACCGATTGCGTGCAGGGCCGTACCTGGGGCACCACGGCGGGCAAGGTCTGGGTGGAGAAAGGCTGTCGCGCCGAGTTCGGCCCGCAGTACGCCGGCAAGGAAGTGAAGTGCGAAAGCAGCGACGGTCGCCACAAGAACTGCGGCAAGGATCTGTACGGCAATGCCGACCTGATCCGACAGCTTTCCGACACCCCGTGCCGCGAAGGCAGCAGCTGGGGCATGCGCGGCGGCTCGATCTGGGTGGACAAGGGCTGTCGCGGCGTGTTCCGCGTCGGCGAAAGCGGAGGTCGCTACAGCACCACCTGCGGCAGCGAAAACGGCCGTCGTCAGACCTGTCCATGGGACCGCAGCCGTGGCACGCCGGCCCTGCTGGAGACGCTGTCGAAGTCGCCCTGCACCCAGGGACGTTCCTGGGGCTACGACAAAAAACAGGGACTGTGGGTCGATGAAGGCTGCCGGGCACGCTTCGGCCTGCGCTGAGCCCGATTCACGGATCGATCGAATGAAGACGCCGCCCCCGGGCGGCGTTGTCGTATCAGGGCCCCGGTGCTTCGCTGCCCCACGGCGGAGGCGGCGCCGGAACCGGTGCGCTCAGGTCGAATTCGACCTGGAACAGGCGGCCGTTCGGACGCGACAGTTCGTACAGGAAGCGGCGTCCGGGCTGGATCTCCATCGCCCAGGTGTTCTCGACCGATGCGGCCAAGCCATTGGCGCGGAAGCTGCCGATGGATTCGGCATCGACCGGAAATTCCTGTCGCTGCGCGGTGCCGGCCGCAGCGGTGTCGCCGCCGTACATCGTGACCTTGTCGGAGGTGCCGTCCTCGTGGCGATGGTCGTGCTTCAGGCGCAGTCCGTCGGCGGTGCGGGTCAACACCCAGGTGCGGGAGCGGTCATCGCCGACATGGAACGGGACGCGGAGGGTGTCCGCTCCGCATTCGCGGACGTGCATGACCAGGGGTTTGCCTTCGAACGCGCTGTTCGGCGATGCCGGCGTATCCGTCAGCACCCGCCCCGCGAACGCCTGCCCGCAGTGCTCGCGCAGCCCGGCGAGGAATGCATCGGCCGGCGCGGCGGATGAGGATGAGGGGGCGCTGGCGCAGGCCGACAACAGGCACAGCGCGATCAGCGGAGCGAGAACGCGCGGCGGCATGTTCGAGCTCATTCGGCCGGCTTGCTCGCGACGGGCTTGCTGGCAGCGGGCTTGCTCTCGGTGGGCTTGGCGGCCGGCGCCGGATCGGCGGCTTTCGTCGCCGATGCGCTATCCGTCGACGCCCCGGAGCTCGGCGCATCGGCTTTTTCGGTGAGGTTGCGCTTCTTGTCGCCGTCCTTCTTGAAGTCGGTTTCGTACCAGCCGCTGCCCGACAGCCGGAACGATGGCGCGGTCAGCTGGCGCTTGATCCGCGGCGCGCCGCATTCGGGACATTCGGTGGGATCGGGGTCTGACATCTTCTGCAGCCGGTCGAACTGGTGACCGCAGGCAGTGCATTCGAAGGCATAGATGGGCATGGCGTTCCGTGGGTTCGCAATCGACCGCCATTCTGGGGCCGGACGCCAAAGATTCAAACCCGGGCCATGAATACGATTCCAGACCGCCCGGTCATGCCCATGTGCGTTCGCACATCCGGCGATAGTGCGGTGCACCCGGACAACACCGGCGCGCACCCCACGAAAGGAGACGAACGATGCAACACTGGATTCGCGCGGCGGGCAGCCTGATGCTCGCGGCCCTGCTGGCATGGCTGCCCACCGGTGCCGCCGAAGCGGCCATCAACCCCCACAACCTCGGCGCCAAATACGACGCCACCCAGGCCAACATCACCTTCCGCGTGTATTCCTCGCGGGCCACGCGGATCGAAGTCTGGATCTACAAGACCGCTGCCGGCGCGCAGGAAGCGGTCAAGTACGTGATGACCAAGGACGCCGCGACCCAGGTCTGGTCGAAGACCGCCTCCGTCGCCACCCTGAAAAACACCTACGGCATCACCGGACCGGTCTATTACGGCTATCGCGCCTGGGGTCCCAACTGGACCTATGTCAGCACCTGGACGAAGGGCAGCGCCACCGGCTTCGTGACCGATATCGACGCCAGCGGCAATCGATTCAACCCGAACAAGCTGCTGCTGGATCCCTACGCGCGCGAAATCAGCCAGGACCCGAACACCGCGACCTGCACCGACGGCACCGTGTACGCCTCGGGCGCGCTCCATCGCAACAAGGACAGCGGCACCTGCGCCAGCAAGGGCATCGTGCTCGCCAATGACGCCACCTCGTTCGGCACCAAGCCCACGCGCGCGTTCAAGGACGACATCGTCTATGAAGTGCACCCGCGCGGCCTGACCATGAACGACACGTCGATCCCGCTGTTCCAGCGCGGCACCTATGCCGGCGCGGCGCTGAAGGCGGCGCATCTGGCGGCAGTTGGCGTAACAGCCGTGGAATTCCTGCCGGTGCAGGAAACCCAGAACGACCAGAACGACATCGACCCGAACTCATCCGGCGGCGACAACTACTGGGGGTACATGACCCTCAATTACTTCGCGCCGGACCGCCGCTATTCCTCGGACAAGACCGCAGGCGGCCCGACCCGCGAATTCAAGGCGATGGTGAAGGCGTATCACGATGCCGGCATCAAGGTGTACATCGACGTGGTCTACAACCACACCGGCGAAGGCGGCGCCTGGGGCGGCACCGATGGCCTCACCGTCTACAACGTGACGTCGTGGCGCGGCCTGGACAACCCGACGTATTACTCGCTCACCAGCGATCTGAAGTACTCGTGGGACAACACCGGCGTCGGCGGCAACTACAACACCCGCAACACCATCGCCCAGAACATGATCGTCGACTCGCTCGCGCACTGGCGCGATGTCATCGGCATCGACGGCTTCCGCTTCGATCTCGCATCGGTGCTGGGCAACACCTGCCAGCACGGCTGCTTCAACTTCGACAAGATGGACGCCGGCAACGCGCTCAACCGCATCGTCAACGAATTGCCGCCGCGCGCGGCGGCCGGCGGCAGCGGCCTGGATCTGATCGCCGAACCATGGGCGATCGGCGGCAATTCCTATCAGGTCGGCGGCTTCCCGTCGGGCTGGTCGGAGTGGAACGGCCTGTATCGCGATGCGATGCGCAAGAAGCAGAACCAGCTCGGGGTCGAAGTCGTCACCACCGGCACCCTGGCCTCGCGCTTCGCCGGTTCGTCCGATCTCTACGGCGACGACGGCCGCAAGCCGTGGAACTCGGTCAACTTCATGGTCGCCCACGACGGCTTCACGCTGAACGATCTGTACGCCTACAACAGCAAGCAGAACAACCAGCCGTGGCCGTATGGCCCGTCCGATGGCGGCGACGACAGCAACCACAGCTGGAACCAGGGTGGCATCGTCATCGACCAGCGCCGCGCCGCGCGCACCGGCATGGCGTTCATGATGCTCAGCGCTGGCGTGCCGATGATGACCGGCGGCGACGAGGCCCTGCGCACGCAGTTCGGCAACAACAACGTCTACAACCTCGATTCGCCCGCGAACTGGCTGTACTGGACGCGCAGCACCATCGAGGCCAACCACGAGACCTTCACCCGTCGCATGGTCGCGTTCCGCAAAGCGCATCCCGCGCTGCGCCCGCTGAATTTCTACGCCAGCACCGACACCAACGGCAACGTGATGGAGCAGATGCGCTGGTTCAAGCCCGATGGTGCAGTGGCGGATGCCGCGTACTTCACCAGCACCAGCAACCACGCCATCGCCTGGCGCGTGGACGGCAGCGAGTTCGGCGATACCGCCAGCGCGATCTACGTCGCCTACAACGGCTGGTCCAGCAACGTGAACTTCACCCTGCCGTGGCCGGGCACCGGCAAGCAGTGGTATCGGGTCACCGACACCGCGACCTGGAACGAAGGCGCCAACACCGTCGCCCTGCCGGGCTCGGAAGCGTTGATCGGCGGCGAATGGACCACGTACGGCGTCGAAGCGCGATCGCTGCTGGTGTTGATCGCGAAGTAGGCCCTCGCACGCGCACGCGTTGCGCGCTCCGCCCTCTCCCGCGTGCGGGAGAGGGCGGTCGCCGTATCAGCCGTACAGCGCCAGCAATTCCGCTTCGGCGGCTTCGAGTTGTCCGCGCAGGGTCTGCTGTTCGCGGCCGAGATCGGTGGCGCGTTTGCCGCCGTCGGCATAGGCGGACGGCGCGGCCAGTTCGGTTTCGATCTGCGCGAGCCGCGCTTCCAGTTCGGCGACGCGCGCTTCGGCCTTCGCCAGTTTCTGCGGATTGAGCTTCGGCCCTTTCTTCGCCGGTGCGGACACCGGCGCGGCGACCGGCTGCGGCGCGGCCTCCACCTGTTTGGCCGCCGCTTTCTTCGGATCGCTGCTGGCGCGGGTGCGCAGCCATGCGGCGTATTCGTCGAGATCGCCATCGAAGGGTTCGACCGTGCCGTCGGCGACGCGCACGTAGTTGTCGCAGACCAGGCCGATGAGGTGGCGGTCGTGCGAGACCATGACGATCGCGCCGTCGAAATCGCTGAGCGCTTCGGCCAGCGCTTCGCGCATGTCCAGATCGAGATGGTTGGTGGGTTCGTCGAGCAGCAGCACGTTCGGCTGCCGCCATGCGATCAATGCCAGCGCGAGACGCGCCTTTTCGCCGCCGGAGAACGAATCGATGTTCTCGAACGCGCGTTCGCCGGGGAAATACCATTTGCCGAGGAAATCACGCAGCACCTGATTGGGCAGATCGGGCGACAGCTCGCGCAGATGATCGAGCGGAGAAGTGCCGGAGACCAGAGACTCCACCGTGTGCTGCGCGAAGTAGCCGATGCGCAGGTCCGGGTGCGCGTAGCGCTCGCCGGCCAGCAGCGGCAGTTCGCCGACCAGCGTTTTGACCAGCGTCGATTTGCCGGCGCCGTTCGCGCCGAGCAGGCCGATGCGGTCGCCCGCCTCCAGACCGAAGCCGACGTTGTGCAGGATGACCGCATTGTCGCCATACCCGCAATCCGCATCGTTCAACCGCATCAATGCATGCGGCAGTCTCAGCGGCTGCGGGAAGTCGATCCGGAACTCGCGCTCGGCGCGCACCGCTTCGGTGCCGGCGAGCTTGGCGAGACGCTTCATCCGCGACTGCGCCTGCTTGGCCTTGCTGGCCTTGGCCTTGAAGCGGTCGATGAATTTCTGCAGATGCGCGCGCTCGGCCTGTTCCTTTTCGAAGGCGATGCTCTGCTGGCGCAGGTGCTCGGCGCGCTGGCGCTCGAACGCGGTGTAATTGCCGGTGTAGAGCTTGGCCTTGCCTTCGTGCAGATGCAGCGTGTGGGTGGTGACGTTGTCGAGGAATTCGCGGTCGTGCGAGATCACCAGCAGCGTGCCCGGGTAGCGGCGCAGCCATTCCTCCATCCACACCACGGCATCGAGATCGAGATGGTTGGTGGGTTCGTCCAGCAGCAGCAGGTCGCTGGGCATCATCAGCGCGCGCGCCACGTTCAGGCGCACCCGCCAGCCGCCGGAGAAATCCGACACCGGCTTCGGGTGGGTCTCGGCCGGGAAGCCCAGGCCGTGCAGCAGGCGACCGGCGCGCGCTGCGGCGTCGTAACCGTTCAATTCTTCCAGCCGGTGGTGCGCTGCGGCCACCGCTTCCCAGTCTTCGGCGGCGAACGCATTCGCCTCGGCCTGCACCGCCGCATGCACCTCAACATCGCCCGACAGCACGAAGTCCAGCGCCGGGTCGGGCAGCGACGGGGTTTCCTGAGCCACGCTGGCGATACGGGCCTTGCCGGGCAGGTCCAGATCGCCCTTGTCGGGCTCCAGCTCGCGCATCAGCGCCGCGAACAGGGACGACTTGCCGGCGCCATTGCGACCGACCACGCCCACCCGCCAGCCGGCATGCAGGGCCATATCGACATCGGACAACAGCAGTCGCTCGCCCCGGCGGAGGGCGAAATTACGGAAGGAAATCATCGGGCAGGAGGACTCTGGAGCACGGCGGACACCAACCGGGCCGGCGATTTTACGCCGTGGGCTGCGATTCCGGGGCGACAAGCGCTTTCAGAGGCATCTCTTTATTCGGATTGGACGTTTGACCCGTTATCAGACGCGTGTTACACCGCCATGAACCTCATTCCCTCCCCTCCCGCAAGGAATCGCTCCATGACTCGACATCCACTCACGCTTGGCCTGCTGCTGGCGCTCGCCGCAGCACCGGCCCTCGCCCAGCCCCCCGAAGAGACCCAGGACGAGGCCGGAGACGCCCTCGAAACCGTGGTCATCACCGGCACCCGCACCGCGACCCGCACCGTCGCGTCCTCGCCCTCGCCGATCGACGTGATCACCCCGGCGGCGCTGGAAGCCACCGGCACCACCGAACTGGCGACCGCGCTGTCGCGCGCCCTGCCCTCGCTGAACTTCCCGCGCCCGGCCATCACCGACGGCACCGACGCAGTGCGCCCGGCGCAGCTGCGCGGCCTCGCCCCCGACCAGGTGCTGGTGCTGGTCAACGGCAAGCGCCGCCACACCACCGCACTGATCAACCTCAACGGCAGCCAGGGCCGCGGCTCGTCGCCGGTCGACCTCAACGCCATTCCGATGTCCGCGATCCAGCGGGTCGAAGTGCTGCGCGACGGCGCCTCGGCGCAGTACGGCTCCGACGCCATCGCGGGCGTCATCAACATCGTGCTCAAGGGCAGCGACCAGGGCGGCAGCATTTCCGCGAATGCTGGCCAATACAGCGCCGGCGACGGCCGCAGCGCGCAGCTCGCGGGCGATGTCGGCATCAAGCTCGGCGAAAGCGGCGCCCTGCATCTCGCCGCCGAAGCGCGCAACCAGGATCAGACCGATCGCGCGCGTCCGTACGTGCTGGCGCCGGGCGTGGTCGTGCGGCCGGTCACCGCGCCGCCGCCGGGCGTTGTCGTGCAACGTTACGGCGACCCGGAAATCGAACAGTTCGCGGTGTCCGCGAATGCCGAACTCACGGTCAACGATGCGCTGACGTTCTACGGCTTCGCCAACGCCAGCCGCCGCGACGCCCTGTCGAACGGCTTCTTCCGTCCCGCGCTCGACACCCGCAACATCCCGGCGATCTATCCCGACGGCTTCCTGCCGCAGATCCGCAACATCGCCGAAGACCGCGCGGCGGTGATCGGCCTGCGCGGCCTCACCGTGCTCGATTGGGATGTCGACCTCAGCTACAACTACGGCAACAACGATCTGAGTTTCGGCGTCGAGAACAGCCTCAACCGCAGTATCGGCCCCACCTCGCAGCGGAATTTCCACGCGGGCGCGCTGGAAATCAGCCAGCATCTGTTGAACCTCGATGTCAGCCGCGGCTTCGACGCCAGCTGGCTGGCGTCGCCGCTGAATGTGGCCTGGGGTCTTGAATGGCGCGGCGAAGATTTCCAGCAGAGCGCGGGCGAACTCGCGTCCTACGTCAACGGCGGCGCGCTGCTGCCGGGCGGCGTGCCGGCGCCGTCGGGCTCGCAGGTATTCCCGGGCTTCCGTCCCGACGATGCCGGCGACTTCAACCGCGAAAGCTACGCCGCGTATCTCGATCTCGAAGCGGACGTGACCGACAAGTTCAATCTCGGCCTCGCGGTGCGCGCCGAGGAATACAGCGACTTCGGCAGCACCACCTCGGGCAAGGTCTCGGCGCGTTACGACTTCAGCGACAAGGTCGCGCTGCGCGGCACGGTGTCCACCGGCTTCCGCGCACCGTCGCTGCAACAGCAGTTCTTCCGTTCCACCGCCACCAACTTCATCGGCGGCGTGCCGTTCGATATCCGCACTTTCCGCGTCAACGATGCGGCGGCGGTCGCGCTCGGCGCCGAGCCGCTGAAGGCCGAGGAATCGAAGAACCTCAGCCTCGGCCTGGTGCTGCAGCCGATCGACAATCTGTACGTCACCGTCGACGCCTACCGCATCGACATCGACGACCGGATCATGCTGTCGGAGAACCTGACGTCGGCTGCGGTGCGCGCCTATCTCAACGCCAACGTCGATCCGGCGCTGGGCGGCGGCCGCTACTTCACCAACGCCATCGACACCAGCACCAAGGGCGTCGACATCATCGCGACGTATCGCTGGGGCATCGGCAACGGCACGCTCGATCTCACCGCCGGCTACAACTACAACAAGACCACGGTCGAGCGCATCGCGCCGAACCCGACAGCGCTGACCGCGATCGATCCGACCGCAGTGCGCATCGGTCGCGTGGAAGTGGGCCGGCTGACCGTGGGTGCGCCGCGCGACAAGTTCCAGCTCGGCGGCCTGTACAAGCTCAACAACTGGACCTTCGGCGCCAACGCCACGCGCTACGGCGAGTTCAGCGTGCTGTTCGGCAACAACCCGGCCGATACGTCGCGCGATCAGACCTTCGATCCGCAGTGGACGCTGGACCTCTCCGGCAGCTACGCGTACGGGGACTGGGACTTCTCGCTCGGCGCGGACAATGTGTTGAACGATTATCCGGACGAGGTTCTGTTCGCGAACTCGACCAACGGGCAGTTGCCGTACAGCGCGAGCTCGCCGAATGGTTTCAACGGCGCTTATATGTACGCACGCGTCGGATACAAGTGGTGATCGGTTGATTGTTCGCTGAAAGCGAGAATTTTCGATGGTGCCGGAATGCCAGTCAGATTCGTCTGACTGGCATTTTTCTTTGGGGATTTCCTGCCTGCTTGTTGAT
>JBAQRU010000221.1:0-2614 GCA_049296025.1 Lysobacteraceae bacterium
CGATCATGGGCCATCTGATCGGCGTCGACCCGCGCCGGCCGCAGCGCATGAACCGGGTCGCGCTGCGCAGCGGGCGCGCGCTGCATCCCGAAGGCGCCGTGCAGACCATCGCGCACAGCGACGGCACGATCGATGCGCTGGTCTCGGAAGGTTTCGCGCAGGCGCGCGGACTCGCACCGGGCGCGACCCTGACCGCGCTGATCGACGGCAAGCGCCGTACCCTGCGGATCGTCGGCATCGCGCTGTCGCCCGAGTACATCTTCGCCGGTTTCGGCGGCATGCCCGACATGCGCGGTTTCGGCGTGTTCTGGATCGACCGCGACACGCTGGCCGCCGCCTACGACATGGACGGCGCGTTCAACCATGTCGCGATCAAGCTCGCGCCCGGCGCGTCGGAGGTCGCGGTGATCGCCGCCGTGGAACGCCTGATCGCGCGCTACGGCGGTCGCGAAGCCTACGGCCGCGAGGACCAGGCCTCGCACGCGATGCTGCAGAACGAGATCAAGGAACAACATGTGCTGGGCACGGTGCTGCCGTCGATCTTCCTCGCGGTGGCGGCGTTCCTGCTCAACGTGGTGGTGTCGCGGCTGATCGCGACCCAGCGCGAGCAGATCGCGGCGTTGAAGGCGCTGGGTTATCCCAATCGCAGCATCGGCGGCTATTACCTCAAGCTGGTGTTCGCCATCGTGATCGCCGGGCTGGTCCTCGGTATCGCGCTCGGCAAATGGCTCGGCACGATGTTCATCGGTTTGTACGCCGATTTTTTCCACTTCCCGAGTTTCGAGCACCGCATCGCGCCGTGGCTGCTGCTGACGAGCATCGGCATCACCTTCGGCACGGCGGTGCTCGGCACGCTCAACACGCTCTACGCCACCGTGCGCCTGGCGCCTGCGGAGGCGATGCGCCCGCCGTCGCCTGGGCGCTATCGGCGCACGCTGCCGGAACGCCTCGGCATCACGCGCATGCCGACCACGCTGCGGATGATCCTGCGCAACATGGAGCGCCGGCCATTGCGAACGCTGCTGTCGATCGGCGGCGTCGCCGCAGCCGTGGCGATCGTGATCATGGGCAATTTCTTCCGCGATGCGATCGATGCCGTGGTCGACAGCAAGTTCAACGTCGAGATGCGCAGCGATGTGATCGTGTGGATGGCCGAGCCGACGAACGACAGCGCGCGGCTTGCGGTCGCGCGCCTGCCCGGCGCGATCGCGGTCGAGTCGGGGCGCGACATCGCGGTGCGTTTCGTCCACGGCCATCGCAGCGAACGCGGCGCGATCCAGGGCTACGCCGCGCGTCCGGAACTGCGACGGATCGTCGATGTCGACAATCGCCAGGTACTGCCGCGCACGGATGGACTGGTGATGACCGACCGGCTCGCCGACAAGCTCGGGCTGCGCATCGGCGACGATGTGCGGGTCGAGGTGCTGGAAGGGCGCGCGCAGACGCTGCCGGTGCCACTGGTCGCCACGGTGCGCGACATGATGGGGCTGAACGCGTACATGGAACGCCGCGCGCTGAACCGGCTGCTCGGCGAGGACGATGTCAGCACCCAGTTCGCTGCGGCGGTGGAGCGCGGCGGCGAAGAACGCTTCCTGCGGGCGGCGATGGCGGTGCCGCGCATCGTCGGCGCCTTCAGCAAAGCGACGCTGTGGCGCAACATGCAGGAGATCAGCGCGCGCAACATCCGGATCATGAGCACGATCCTGACCATATTCGCGGCGGTGATCGCGGTCGGCGTGGTCTACAACAACGCGCGGATCGCGCTGGCGGAGCGCGGCTGGGAACTCGCCAGCCTGCGCGTGCTCGGCTTCAGCCGCGCCGAGGTCTCCACCTTGCTACTTGGCGAAATGGCGATCGGCATCGCGATCGCGCTGCCGTTGGGCATGTGGCTGGGGAATCTGCTGGTGCATCTGATCGTGACCCTGATGCGCAACGATCAGTTCTTCTTTCCGGTCGCGATCCTGCCGCGCACCTATGCGTGGGCCGGGCTGGCGGTGTTCGCCGCTGGCGTCGCCAGCGCATTGGTCGTACGGCGGCGGATCGACCGGCTCGACATGGTCGCAGCGTTGAAAACGAGAGAGTGACGGAGAACGGCATGCACAAGACCAGAACCTGGATCATCGGCGGTCTCGCGCTCGCAGCCACGGGCGTGCTGCTGGTCTGGGCGTTCGCGCCGCGACCGCTGCAGGTCGAACTGGCGACCGCCAGCGTCGGCCGCTTCGAGATCACCATCGACGAGGATGGCAAGACCCGCGTGCACGATCGCTATGTGATCTCGGCGCCGCTGGCCGGGCAGCTGTCGCGGATCGCGCTGCGCGAAGGCGATGCGGTCGAGCACAATGCTGTGCTGGCGACACTGGCACCGACGCTGGCGCCGATGCTCGATACGCGCACCGCTGCCGAGCTCGCGATACGGGTGGAGACGACCGATGCGCTGGTCGCGCGCGCGCAGACCCGGATCGAACGCGCCAAGGTCGGGCTGGAGCAGACGCGCAATGTCCTGAAGCGCGACGAGAAGCTGGCGGCCGGGCGCTTCATTTCCGCCAATCAGCTCGACACCGATCGCCTCGCGGCGCTCGCGGCGCAGAAGGAAGTCGACAGTGCGATCCAGGAT
>JBAQRU010000222.1:0-24776 GCA_049296025.1 Lysobacteraceae bacterium
CCAGTAACTCCACGCAATGACGAAGCCGACCGTGTCGCCGAAGGCCTCGCGCGCGTACGCATACGGCCCGCCCGCCTGCGCGCCGCGCGCGGCCAACCGCGAGAACGTCATCGCCAACAGCAGCGCGCCGCCGAGGGTGATGCCCCAGCCGATCAGACTGATCGCCCCGTAGGGCGCGAGCGAAGCGGGCAACAGGAACACGCCGCTGCCGATCATGTTGCCGGCGACCAGTGCGATCGCGGACCAGAGGCCCAGGACACGCGGAGATGCATTCATGCGATGGTCCTGGTGGTGTGTGGGAGGGGTTGACCAGCCGTTCGGCTGTTGAAAACCAGCCCCGACGATCTTTTTTGGTGCTCAATCGGGGCTAAAGCCCCTCCCACAAAATCATTCGGCTTCGCGATAGGTGCGACGCAGCAGCTCATGGAAATGATGCACCGCGTTCTCGCGCAGCGGATTCAAACGCCCGGCCTCGTAGGAACCGGACGACAGCCCGCGCTGCACGTCCTCGCAGATGCCGATGTCCTCGTCCTGCACCACATCGCTGAAAGAAAGATCCGCTTCGCGTCGCGCGCGGCCGGCGTCGGAATCGTCGGGTGCGTAATAGAAATCGAACTCCACCCGGCAGCGATCCACGCCCTTGGGAATGATCCGGTTGGTCTGCATGCGCCCGGGCAGGATGTTCAAGGTCGTGTTCGGCCACAGCCAGTAATACAGCGCATCGCCGCTGCCGTACAAACCCTCTGCGCTTTCGAGTGGACTGAACTGGAACGAATACCACTCGGCGGTTTCGGTCACGTAACTGCGGTAATCGAGCATCCGGTTGAGTTCCGGATGCACATGCGGCACGTGATACCCCTCCAGATAATTGTCGACATACACCTTCCAGTTGCAGGCGATGTCGTACCCGACGCGGTGATGGTGGGTGAACGATGCGAGATCGCGCTCCGCACCGATCCGCGCATCGATCCCGGCCACGAAGGCCTCGAACGGCGGCGCCAGCGCCTCGTCCACCGCCGCGAACACCAGCCCCTGCCACACCCGCACCGCGAGCTGCGGCAACCGGATATCGCCCACATCGAAATCCGCCACATCGGCCATTTCCGTCGCCGTGCGCAGCTGTCCATCGAGCGCATACGTCCACCCGTGATACCGGCACCGCAGCGACTTCGCCGCCAACCCGTCGCACTGCGCCAACGGCCCCGCCCGATGCCGGCACACGTTGTGCATCACCCGGATCACCCCATCCGCCCCCCGCACCGCGATCACCGGCAACCCGGCCAGATCCGCGATGGCGTGATCCCCGGCATTGCGAAGCTGGCAGAGGTGCGCGACCAGTTGCCAGCTGCGGTCGAAGATCAGTTTGCGGTCCAATGCCACCACGGACTGGTCGGTGTAGAAGCGTGCATGCAATGCCAGCGCTCGCTCCAGGGGCTGGGAGGCGAAGTTGTCGGAGTCGTTGGGTGCGGTCATTTTCCGAGTATCGCGCAGGTAGGCGGGATGCTGCCAGCTGCGGCGGCCGGGTGCTCCAGCCGCCGGCCATCTCAATCGGGCGTTCCGCGCAACCCCGCCTGGGCTCGTGCGAACAGAACCGCGACCTCAGCCGCGTTCAGCTCCCGCCCAAGCGCGCGCCTCACGGTCAGTGAGTGATCCTGCCCCCACTTCATGGACACCCGGATAAGCGATTCAATATCGTCATCCAAGGTGGAAGCAATGACCAAGAAGAAAGTCGAGGCAAAGAAGCAAGAACGCATGCAGTACAGCGCGGAGTTCAAGCAGCAGGCGCTGCTGCGAGCGGTGAAGGATGGCATTCCGACCGTGGCGCAGGATTTGGGGCTGGAGCCGGCTCAGTTGTACGCATGGCGGGCGAAGTCCCAGCAACATGGGCAGGATGCACAGGCGCAACAACTGATCCAGTCTGAACTGGCGCGGCTCAAGCGTGAGCTAGCCCGGGTGGAAGAGGAGAACGCCTTTTTAAAAAAGGCGGCAGCGTACTTCGCGAAGCAACCGAAGTGAAGTACGCGGCGATGCAGGCGCACGAGAGCGAATTCAAGGTGCGGTTGATGTGTCGGGTGCTGGAGGTTTCGGCGAGCGGTTACTACGCTTGGCGCAAGCGCACGCCGTCGAAGCAGGCGCAGGCGCGAGAGGTGCTGGATATGAAGGTGCGTGCCGAATTTGAGGCCCGCAAGGGCCGTGCGGGCGCGCCCCGGCTCACACGACACCTGAAGCGAGGTCGCCGGCAGTGGCGCAGATCCTGCGTCGCCAAGGGTTGCGTGCGAAGGCGGCGCGCAAGTTCAAAACAACGACGAATTCGAAGCACACGCTGCCGGTGGCGGACAATCTGCTGCAGCAGGACTTTACTGCCGCAGAGCCGAACCGGGTGTGGGTGGGCGACATCACCTACATCCAGACGGAGGAAGGCTGGTTGTACTTGGCGGTGGTGATGGATCTGTGGTCACGCAAGATGGTGGGCTGGTCGATGTCCGAGCGGATGACCGCGACACTGGTGTGCGATGCTCTACGGATGGCACTGTTCAGACGCAAGCGCCCACGCGGCGTGATCATGCACACCGACCGCGGCAGTCAATTTGCTCACGCGAGCACCGCGCCGTGCTCAAGGCCGGTGGGTTGATCGCGAGCATGAGCGCCAAGGGCAACTGTTACGACAACGCAGCGATGGAGAGCTGGAACCACAGCCTGAAGGTCGAAGCGATCCACGGCGAACGCTTCGCCACGCGTGAGCAAGCCAAGGCGCATGTGTTCGAGTATATCGAGGTGGACTACAATCGAAACCGGCTCCACTCGACCTTGGGCTATCTCAGTCCAGACGAGTTCGAGCTGTTCAAGGCCGCTTAGACAGGTGTCCGAAATCCGGGGGCAAGATCATCCGGCAAGCTTACCGTTTCGATGTAACGCGGTTTTCGACTGTCGTCGCCAATGCTCTTGCGAATATAAGAAATCGTTTTGCTGACCGGGCTGTCCCCGTAGATAGCGCTGCCCCACACTTCGATCAGCAGGCGTTCGGTGCTGAGCGTCTCGCCAGCATGTTCGGCCAGCATCACCAGCACTTGCATCCAACGTGGTTCGAACTTGATCTGTTGCCCGTTGCGCACGACGATCAGGCTACCGGGGACAACCAGAAGGTCGCCGATCCGGAACTGTGAGCGGTCCGTAAAGTCATCCATATGCCACCTGTCCGACGTTGGAAAAGGAAACGGCTTTCCTACCTGGCGCGATGGCCGGTTGTACGTCGTGGTGGTCGATGGCGCGGCGTGGGTGTCGCCGGGCGGTGCGATGCAATATCGAAGTGATACCGAACTTGACTCAATTCCATGTCCGTCCCCTGACAGTGGGCACGTTTGCGCCCGCATCGGTGTTCAATTGTGGCCCTGCGAGTGCTTTCTTTTTTTGTATTCGAAGCAGTTGCAAACGTTTCTGTCGTCGCGCCAACTCTCGTACGATGAGGCAATGACCCCAAGCATGCCATGCATGCCGCCCGTTTGTTATCGGCGAGGAAAGTACGCGGATGGGAGATGATTCTCAGCCGATCCTTGCGCGAAGGCATGGCACTACCGCAACGTCAAAACGATCTGTGTCGCTACCGGCAGGCGGCGTAACTGCCTGCTGCAATGAATACCCCCGGATCTGTCGAATGCCATTCGCTGCCCCCAGCGGCGGGCGCATGTGCGCCCTATCGAAGTTCAAAAAACTATTACTGAAATCTATTGATGCCTTCGTTGCTAAATCCCGGTCGGTGCTGCGAATGTATCGCGTGATTCAAGGACGCGAATAGCCCGTTCGTCACCCCCGGCGGAAGTGATACCGCCGGGAGTTGCATGTGTTCAGCCTGCTTTGGATGGTGCGGGCACGGGCGCTCCCGCCTGCCACCCGCAACTCTGGCCCTCGTTCTGCTGCTTCAGCCATTCCTGCAGCGGCGAGAAGTATTCGAGGACCGCCGAGCCGTCCATCTTTTCGCCGCCGGTGAGTTCCTTCATGGTTTTCTGCCACGGTTGGCTGGCGCCTTTGCCGAGCATCGCCCAGTATTTCTGGCCGGCGTCCTTGTTGCCGTAGTAGCTGCATTCGTACAGCGGGCCTTTGTGGCCGGCGGCGTCGCAGAGGGCTTTGTAGAACTGGAACTGCAGGATGTGCGAGAGGAAATAGCGGGTGTACGGGGTGTTGCCGGGGACGTGGTATTTCGCGCCGGCGTCGAAGAATTCCTCGCCGCGCGGGGCGATCGGGCCGACGCCCTGGTACTTGGCTTTGAGCTCCCACCACGCCTGGTTGTAGTGGTCGGGCTTGATCGAGCCGTCGAACACGCCCCAGCGCCAGCGGTCGATCATCAGGCCGAAGGGCATGAACGAGACTTTCGCCAGCGCCATGCGCATCTGCGCGTTGATCAGTGCCTCCTTGCTCTGGTCCTGCGCGTTGACCAGACCGATCGATTCCAGATATTTCGGGGTCATGCCGAGCACGATGGTGTCGCCGATGGCTTCATGGAAGCCGTCGTGCGCGCCGGTCTGGAACAGCGGCGGTTTGTCGTTGTAGGCGAGGTAGTAATAGACGTGGCCGAGTTCGTGATAGATCGTGGTGAGCTCTTCTTCGTTCGGCTTGATGCACATCTTGGTGCGCACGTCGCCGCCCATGGTCATGTCCCAGGCGCTGGCGTGGCAGACCACGTCGCGGTCGCGCGGCTGGATGAACTGGGTTTTCTGCCAGTAGCTTTCCGGCAGCTTGGGCATGCCCAGCGAGACGTAGAAATCCTCGGCGCGCTGGGTCATCTGCTTGGCGGTCGCCAGTTGCGCTTCGCGGTCGGCTTCGACGATTTTCTCCGCGGTCGCTTCGCCTTCGATCTTCGCGCGCGCCGCTGAGAGATTGCGCTGGTACTGCGCCTGCAGCGCGCTGTTGATGTCGAGGCTGCCGGCGCCCTTGTACGGTTCCAGCACATCCCAGAGGTTGCCCCAATCCTGCTGCCACATATTGCCCATCAGGTGCGCGGGCAGCATGCCGCCGGCGACCTGGCCCTTGTCGGCGCCGTATTTGGCTTTCAGCTTGGTACGGGCGTAGCAGTGCAGTTGTTCGTACAGCGGTTTGACCTGGCCCCAGAGCCGGTCGGTTTCGGCGGCGATTTCGGCGGGGCTCATGTCGTAGCCCGAACGCCACATCTCGCCGGTGTCGGCGAAACCCATGCCCTTCGCGCCTTCGTTGACCAGTTCGGCGAAGCGCACGTAATCCTTGCGCATCGGCTGCGAGATGGTGTGCCAGCCCTGCCAGGCATCAAGCTGCGCCTGATAGTCGCGGCTCTTGGCCAATACGTCGCTGAGTTCGCCCAGATCGCGGCATTGCTGCTTGTCGCCTTCGCCGGTGCAGTATTTGCCCGCGCCGTAATCGCCTTCCATCTTGGTCGCGATTTTGGTGAGTTCCTCGAGCTTCTTCGCGTCGTCCGGCGGCGGCATCGCGGTCGAGAGTTTCAGCAGCAGGATCGTGCGCGCGCTGTCCGGCGACATCTTCTGGCCTTCGAACGGTTTCGCGGCCTTGATCCAGGTGTTGAGCAGGGTGAGATAGCGCTCGTTGGCCTTTGCGGCGATGGCCTGGGTGTCGTCGGTGATGTAGGTCGACGACAGCCACTGCGCGGCGGTCAGGTCGGGATAGATTGCCTTGTATTCCTGATTGATGCGGGCGACGAAGGCATCGGCATCGTTTTTGGCGGCTGCGGCGGTGTCGCCGGTTGCGGCATCGTTGGATGCGTCTTTCTTGCATGCCGACAGAGACAGCAGGCCGGCGCCGATGGCGAGGGCCAGAAGGGTGGTGCGAGGGTTCACGGGGACTCTCCGGTGGCCGGATGGCTCTGTAGGCGGAGGCTAGAGCTCCACGGCGGGCAGCGCAAGCCGTCCGGGTTGCGGCAGGTGCGGCAGCGCCTGCAGAAATGCCGCCGCGTCTTCGGCATCCTGCTCGAACCAGGCCCGGGCCGAGCCCAGCCGGAAGGTGTAGCCCCAGGCGTCCATGTCGGCGAACGCGCGTTCGATGCCGAAGCCGCGCAGCTCGTCGGCCAGCAGCAGTTGCAGGTAGCAGGTCGCGTCTTCCTCGAACTGCGAATCGCTGGCGTCGGTATGGACGCGGGCGCGCAGCTGCGGCGGAATGACGATGAGATGGCAGGCTTCGTGCAGCAGCGAATGCACCGGCGTATCGCGCCGCGCGTACACGGTGCTGCCGATCAGTCCGGCTTCGCGTTCGCCCCAGAAACTGCCGGGAATGGGCGCGTCGTCGTCGATCAGTTCGAAATGCAGGCCGTAGCGCGCGAGCAGGGCGATCGCCTCGGCGAGGTCGATGTCGCCGAGGGTGAGGACATCAGGGTCTGTCGGAGCGGCGCAAGCCGCGATTGCATTGCTTTGCATGAGCGAATCGCGGCTTGCGCCGCTCCTACACAAAACGAAGGGTCAGGTCGGCGAGGGGCGGCCGTCGGGCAATGCGACCGAGATGTCGAGGACGTCGTGGTCGCCGTCTTTCGCCATTTCGACCCGGACCGCGTCGACATCCACGCTGACGTATTTGCGGATCACTTCCAGCAACTCGCGCTGCAGCAGCGGCAAATAGTCGGGGGCACCACGGCTGCTGCGCTCCTGCGCGACGATGATGCGCAGGCGTTCCTTCGCGACCGAGGCGGTGTTCTTCTTGGGCTTCAGGAAGTCGAAGAGAGACATGGCTCAGCCTCCGAACAGTTTGCTGAAGAAACCCTTCTTCTCGAACTGGGTGAAGCGCATCGGCCGCTCCTCGCCGAGCAGTCGGGCGACCGCGTCGTCGTAGGCCTGTCCTGCGTTCGATTCCATGTCGAGGATCACCGGCTCGCCTTTGTTGGAAGCGTTGAGCACGTCCGGCGATTCGGGAATCACGCCGACGGTCTTCAGGCCGAGCACGTCTTCGACGTCCTTGATGCTGAGCATTTCGCCGGTTTCGACCCGCGCCGGGCTGTAGCGGGTGAGGAGCAGATGCTCCTTCACGCGCTCGCCGTTTTCGGCGCGCTTGGTCTTCGAGGCGAGCAGGCCGAGGATGCGGTCGGAGTCGCGGACGCTGGAGACTTCCGGGTTCACCACCACCACCGCCTGGTCGGCGAAATACATCGCCAGGAATGCACCTTTTTCGATGCCGGCGGGCGAGTCGCAAAGGATGATGTCGAAACCGTCGTCGGCCAGATCCTTCAGCACTTTTTCCACGCCTTCCTTGGTCAGCGCGTCCTTGTCGCGGGTCTGCGAGGCGGCGAGCAGGTACAGCGTCTCGAACCGCTTGTCCTTGATCAGCGCCTGCTTCAGCGAGGCTTCGCCGTGGATGACGTTGACGAAGTCGTACACCACGCGGCGTTCGCAGCCCATGATCAGGTCGAGGTTGCGCAGGCCGACGTCGAAATCGATGACCGCGACTTTCTTGCCGCGCCGCGCGAAACCGCAGGCGAGGCTCGCGCTGGAGGTGGTCTTGCCGACGCCGCCCTTGCCCGATGTGACTACGATGATTTCAGCCAAAGTCGTTCTCCGAATGTAGTGTCTTGCCGATGAAGGCGGGCCGCGCTCAAGCAAGCGCGGCGATATGGATCTGTTCGTTGTCCAGCCACACCTGCACGGCCTTGCCGCGCAGTTCGGCCGGAAGATCCTCCATGACCTTGTAGTGTCCCGCGATCGCGACGAGTTCGGCGTGGAACTCGCGGCAGAAGATGCGCGCCTTGTCGTTGTCGCGCGCACCGGCGAGCGCACGCCCGCGCAGTGCGCCGTAGATGTGGATCGAACCGTCGGCGATCACTTCGGCGCCGGCGCCGACGGTGCCGAGCACGGTGAGGTCGCGCTGTTCGGCATAGATCTGCTGGCCCGAGCGGATCGGCGCGGTGTGCACGATGCCGATGTCGCCAGCCGGTTTCGGGGAGGGGGCGCTCGCTCTTGCCGGCGCGGCTGCTTTTGTGGGAGCGGCGGAAGCCGCGACTGGAGCATTCGGGCGCTCGATCGCGACTTCCGTCGCTCCCGCAGAACCGCTCGCCGGTTCGTATTGCGCACGGAATTTCGCCAGCAGCGGCAAACCCAGCTCGACCGCCAGACGCTCGTTGTCGCCGCTGCCCCATGCCAGTGCGACCGGAATCACGCCCGCATCGCGCAGCGCGACAATCAATGCCCGTGCGATGGCTGCATCGGGGGTTCCGGGCAGTCCGCCGAAATCGACGATGACTGCCGCGCGTTCGAACAGTTTCGGCGCGCGCGCCACGCGGTCGCGCATTTCCGCGCCGAGGCGTTCGACATCCAGCGTGCGTACGCGCAGGTTGGCGATGCCGACCTGGCCGATCTTCAGATCGCCGGCCAATTCGTAGTTCGCGGTCGGAGCCGCGCTCATGCGTCCGCTCCGGTGGCGAGCGGCAACCGCGGAGCGATCCGCGGTGCGGCCAGCCACGGCACGTCCGGCAGATGCGCGCCGTAGGTCTCGCGCACCCAGGGATAGCTGCAGAGATCTTTCATCAACATGCATGTGCGCAGGCCGGTTTCGGCCATCAGCTGCTGGCCGACCTCGCGGAAGCCGAAGCTGCCGTGGAACAGCAGGGCGGGATCGGCGCGCGACGGGTCGCTGCCGGCGTCGAGGAAGACTTCGCAGGCCAGCTGCGGGTAGCGCAGCTCGGCATAACTCTGGGCGTCGGCGTAGAACGCGCGGCCCACGCCGCCGCCGCGTCGCCGGCTGGCGACCACGATGCGGTCGATATAGAAGAAATCCGGGTAGCGTTCGGCGAACCAGCGGAAGTTGCTGCTGTCGTGGCCCGCATGGTTGCCCACGCCGATCATGAAGCCGACGAAGGTGCCATTGCGCTCTGCCACGCGGAAGTATTCGGCGGTGTCGAAGAAATGACGCAGGCGGGGCTGGTCGAAAGGCAGGATCGTGGGGCCGGCGGCATTGTTGAGGGCAAGGACGGAATCCAGCTCGTGCTCGCGCACGTCGCGGATGACAATCGACATTCCAATGGCTCCGGCAGTGGCGTGCGGGGCGGGGGCCGGCACGGTGGGCGCGAAATTATCGCACGTGCGCCTGGGCCCGGCGAGGTTGGTGGAGGGCTGCGGTTGGCGGGGGAGCTCCGACGATTTCCGCAAACCGGCGCCATCCATGACTTCCGGTGGGGTGCAGGGGACGGACACTGGCCTACACTGCGGACATGTTCGCGCGTTTGGACCATGGCAGGCTGTTGCGCTACTCGGGGCTTTTCACCTGGGCGGTGATTGGCGTGCCGTTGCTGTATTCATGGATGCAGCCTTGGCAGGGCTGGCTGGCTTACGCCGCCTTCGGAGCAGCCTACGCGTGGCTGACCCGGGGGTTGGGCACCCGCCGCCGGCATCCGGTCGATTTCGTCCTGCTGCTGGTCCTGACCGTCGCCGCGATCGCGGTCTGTTACTACAGCGAGACCGGCCTGGGCAGCGTGCTGCTGATGGTCGCCGCCTGCGTCCTGCCCTGGATGCTGTCGCTGCGGCTTGGCGTGGCCTGGCTGGTTCTGAGCCAACTGGTGATGGTGCCGGTGTTCGTCCAACTGCTCGGGTTTCCGCTGTTCGAGGGGATCATGCAGTCGCTGCTCTACGCCGGATTCGCCGGCTTCGTGTACGTGACCAGTCTTGTCGCCTGCCAGCAGGCCCAGGCCCGGGAAGAGCAGCGCCGTCTCAATTCGGAACTGCGGGCGACCCGCGCGCTGCTGGCCGAGAGCGTCCGTGTGAACGAACGCACCCGGATTTCGCGCGAATTGCACGATCTGCTGGGGCATCACCTGACCGCGCTCAGCCTGAATCTGGAAGTCGCGAATCATCTGGCCGTGGGCAAGGCCCAGGAGCATGTCTCCCAGGCCCACACGCTGGCGAAGCTGTTGCTGAGCGACGTCCGCGAGGCGGTCAGCCAGATCCGCGACAGCGACGCCATCGACATGGCCGCGACCCTGCTGCCGCTGGCCGACAATGTGCCCGGGCTGCATATCGAGATGCGACTGCCGATGCCGTTCCTGATCGACGATCCGGAGCGCGCCCATGTTCTACTGCGCTGCACCCAGGAAATCGTCACCAATGTAGTCCGGCATGCCCGGGCCACCTCGTTGGACCTGGATTACAGCTGGTGTGACGACGGCATCAAGCTGCAGGCGCGCGACAACGGCCGTGGCGCGGAAGGGCTGGTGGCCGGCAATGGGCTGCGCGGCATGCGCGAACGGCTGGCCGCTTATGGCGGTGAAGTCGAGATCGAAACCCAGCCCGGCAATGGCTTTTGCCTGACGTTGTCGCTGCCGTTGATGCCGGCGCCGGACCGGGTGGGCCTGCCGCTGCGGTTTCCGCGGGTGCCGGTGGGCGAGCCGCCGGTCAGCGAGGCGGCCGCTTGAGCGATTCCAATCGGAGATTCGAAGGCTGCTGCGTCCTTGTCGGCCTGTTCCACGCATTCAACAGGGGGACACGATCGGCTGTCCCACCACCGCGACCTGCCGGGATCGGTAGGCGCGTTTCCGTTAGAAGGACACAGGAGGCGTCATGATTCGCGTTTGTCTGGTCGACGATCAGACCCTGGTGCGCCAGGGTATCCGTTCTCTTTTGGCGCTGGCCGAGGGCATCGAAGTCGTGGCCGAAGCGTCCGACGGCCGTCAGGCGGTCGAGTTGATCCCGCAGATCAATCCCGATGTCGTCCTGATGGACATGCGGATGCCCGCGATGTCGGGCCTCGAAGCGCTGCAGGCGCTCAGCAAGCTCAACCAGCTTCCACCCACGATCATTCTGACCACCTTCGACGACGACCAACTGGTGTTGGCCGGGATGAAGGCCGGGGCCAAGGGCTATCTGCTGAAGGATGTCTCGCTCGACCAGTTGGTGGGCGCGATCCTGGCGGTGGCGGGTGGTGGTTCGCTGGTCCAGCCGGCGGTCACCCAGCGGCTGCTCTCGGGTCTGGAGCACATGCGCAACGATTTCGTCAGCCTCGATCGCCCGGATCCGTTGACCGATCGCGAGACCGAAATCCTGCGCCTCATGGCCTCGGGCTTCTCCAACAAGGAGATCGCCAACTCGCTGGGCGTGGCCGAGGGCACCATCAAGAATCACGTCTCGAACATCCTGTCCAAACTCGGCGTACGCGACCGCACGCGCGCTGTGCTCAAGGCCTTCGAGCTGCTTGATCTGATCGCAGGATGCCCGGCCCGGCGCAGCGCGCCGGGCGTTCGCCGCCGCACGTGCCGGTGGCGCGTACGACGTGGCGGCTCACCCTGTCCAAGCTCGGCGTCCGGGACCGCACCCGCGCGGTACTGAAAGCGTTCGAGTTGCAGCTGATCTGAGCGGAGCGCCGTTTGTTCGCCATCCGGCCGCATGCCGGCCGCTGGAGCTCCTTTTCATCTCCGGGTCGGATGCTCGCTCCTTACCGGGGTTCCCTGATACGATTCGGGTCTTGCCCGCCATGAGCGGGTATTGGTCCCGGAGAGCCCCTGCATGACCCGTCTGATCGAGATCCTGATTTCCCTGGCGATCGTTGCCGCGCTGTTCCTCGTCGTCGGCCTCGTGCTGCCGTCCAGCCGATATCTGGTCGAGCGGGTCGAAACGAACCGCAAGCTGACGATCGTTTACGACACGCTGAACAATTTCAGCCGTTTCAAGGATTGGAACGCGACACCGCTGCGCGATCCGAAGATGGAAACCCGGATCTCCGGCCCTGCATCCGGCGTCGGTGCCGAATTCCACTACGACTCCAAGAACGACGCAGTGGGTAGTGGCAGTTGGAAGATCGTCGAAAGCGTGCCCAACGAACTGGTCGCGATCAGCATCGAAAACGACCGCATGGGTACGGAGAAACGCACCGAGTTCAAGCTCAAGCCGACCGGCAACAACAACCGCAACGTCGAAATCGCGCAGAGCTACAAGGTCAACTACGGTTGGAACCTCTTCGGCCGCTTTGCCGGCCTGTACGTGCGCAGCCACGTCGGCGACGACATGAAGTTCGGTCTGGCCAAGCTCACCAACATGCTCGCGTCGATCCCGAATATCGACTACGCGGTCTACGGCGATAAGCTCACCGGTCTGTCCGTCGCCCAGATTCCGTCCGAGCATCTGCTGTTCGTGCCCGCCGGTACGCTGGAATTCGACGATCCGGTGATCGAAAAATCGATGCGCGCCAACATGGAATGGATCAACCGCACCATGGCTTCCAATGGCCTCGTCGCCGCCGGTCCGATGCGCATCATCACCAGCGAGCAGGGTCGCGAGACCTATACCTTCGACGTCGCCCAGCCGGTGCGCAAGGCGTCCGAAGCCGAAGGTGCCGCCGTCAGCGGTGAACTGACCGGCCTCAGCCTGCAGGGCCCGGTGAAATACCAGCTGCTGCCGGCGCGTCGTGCCGTCACCGGCAAGTTCATCGGTTACATCCGTGAACTCGAGAACGTCCGCAACGCGCTCCGCGCCTGGTCGGCGCCGCGCGGCCTGGAAATCACCGACCGTCCGTACGAGGTCTACGACAGCGGTATCGACGGTGCGTTCAAGGAAGACGGCCAGTTCACCGCCTACTGGGCGATCAAGTAACCCGCAGGGATGTCTGCCGGTTCCGTGTTGTATTCCGAAGCGCCGCGCAATGCGGCGCTTCGCGTTTGCAGTCTTCGAAACCGGAGCGATGAGCGATGAAACCGCGCTCCGCGCATCGCGCGCTCACCGCTGCCGGCGCAGTGCTTGCGGGTGCGGGCGTTGCCCTGTCGGCTTACGCAGCGCATGGCGTCGAGGGTGCGGCCCGCGCCAATCTGCAGTCGGCCGCGCTGTTCGCGCTTGTGCACGGTGTCGCGCTGGCGGCGCTGTCGCGGCAGACCCCGCATCGTCTCGGCACGGCCGCACTGTCGATGCTGTTGATCGGCGTGCTGCTGTTTTCGGGCTCGCTGGTGGCGGCGCACTTCTTCGGCGCACCGACCCGGCTCGCGCCTGCGGGCGGTTCGCTGCTGATCCTCGGCTGGCTGCTGTATGCCGCCGATGCCTTTCGACGTTGAGACCGCCATGCCCAGACACGCCCGTGGATTCGATACCCAGGCCGCTTACGACCATCTGGCCAAGCGCGACCGCAAGCTCGGCGCGTGGATGAAGCGCATCGGCACGATCGACGCCGATCCGCGCTGGCGCAAGTCCTTCGATCCGGTCGATGCGCTGGCGCGGGCGATTCTTTATCAGCAGCTCAGCGGCAAGGCGGCAGCGACGATTGTCGGCCGGGTCGAAACCGCGATCGGCAGCGACCGTTTCCACTGCGACACGCTGGCGCGCTGCGACGATGCCACGATCCGCGCCTGCGGCGTGTCCGGCAACAAACTGCTGGCATTGCGCGACCTCGCGGCGCGCGAGGGGCGCGGCGAAATCCCGGCGCTGCGGCGGATGTCGACGATGGACAACGACGCCATCGTCGACGCGCTGGTGCCGGTGCGTGGGATCGGCCGGTGGACGGTCGAGATGATGCTGATGTTCCGTCTCGGCCGCCCCGATGTGTTGCCCATCGACGACCTCGGCATCCGCAAGGGCGCGCAGCTCGTCGACAAGCTCGACGGGATGCCGCCGCCGAAAGCGCTGGCCGAACGCGGCGAGCGTTGGGGCCCGTACCGCACCTATGCCAGTTTCTATCTGTGGCGGATCGCCGATTTCGGCGCGCAGGAAAAAGCGGTGAAGAAAGTGCAGATAAAGAGCGTGCCGACCAAACGTTCTCAGGATTGAGCGTCAGCGGTTCGCGTCGGCAGGAGCGGGAATACGTGCGATCAAACGTCGCTTCCACGCCAGCGCCGGCCGTTCGACCACAAACCACGACAGCGCCGCGCAGACCAGCCCGAGTACCGTTGCGGCAGCGATATTGCCCAGCACGGTGGTGGCGCCGACGAGGAATGCAAGCTGCTGCATGGGCCAGCCATAGAGATACAGGCCATACGAAAGATCGTTTTTCGCGATCGCCGGAAATTTCGGTATCAGCGCGATGTAGAGCGTGGCGTAGGCGAGCAACGGCGCATACGCCAGTCCGAACCACCATGTGCCGCGCACTGCCAACGCAGCGGCCAGCAATGCCAGCAGTGGCCAGATCGACAGTGGAATGCGCTGGCGATACACCCAGCACAGCGTTCCGGTGATGAAGAACGCGGTCACCCACAGCAGATTGATCCGGTGTTCGGGCAACGGCGCACGCAGGCAGGCGAATGCGCAGGCAGCCGCGATCACCAGCGTCCAGGCCGGCAGGTAGCGCTTCGGCGCGAGCATGCCGGTCAGCCCTGCGGCCATCAGGGCGAGATAGAGGCGGCCCTCGATCGGCAGTGTCCACAGCGATCCGTTCACGGCGGTTCGGGGCAGCGCGTCGAATACGCCGGGCAGCCAGAATTCCGCGCGCCACAGACTGGCGTTCGCCCACAGATAGCGCCACGTTTTCGCATCGTCCCAGTAGTCGGGCGCGGTGGTGAGCAACGGCCCCAGCGCGCAGACGCTCAACAGCACGCAGACGATCAGCGCGGGATAGATGCGCAGCGCGCGCGCCAGCAGGAATTCGCGCAGCGGGTTGCGCTGGAAACTGGCCGCGACCAGGAAGCCGCTGATCAGGAAGAACGCGTCCACCGCCAGTGCGCCGCCTGATTTGATATGCGTGAGTGCGCCGATGGCATCGACACCGCCGCTGCCGGTGATCGCCCAGCTGTGGCTGTAGATCACCAGCCATGCGGCGATCAGCCGGATCAGATTGAAATTGTTGCGGCCGGATGCCCAGGCCGACTCGATCGTCGGCGTCATTCGGCGTCGGCGGGTTTCAGGGTCAGCGTGGTCGACAACTGCAGCAGCGAATCCTTGTCCGGGTGATCGATCCTCGCTTCGATGCGGTAATCGCCGAGCGCATCCTCGGGCTCGAAGCGGATCTTCAGCTCCACCGGGGAGAGCTGCATGATGTGCGCTGGCGCGGAAGGCTGCGCTTGCGCCAGCGGCATTTCCCCGAGATCGGTGTAGTCCGCGCCGTCGGGCGCGACCACGCGCAGCCGCAGCTGTGCGCCGCAGGGCGCTTTGCCTGTCGCGATGGCGTCCTGCGTGGCGTCATCCAGCGCGCAGCCGGCGTACAGCACCAGGATCGACACCGTTTCGCCACGGCGCGCGCTGTCGACGGTCTGCAGTTTCGGCGAGTGATCGGTCGCGGTGCCGTACCACTCTTCATGGAAACGCCTGGATTCCGCCTCGGTCGCAATTTGCAGCATCGCGCCGAAGCCGCGTTCGGACTGCTGCGACGGCGTGTCTTCCAGCATCACGCCATCGCGCGTGCGCCATCCCGCATCGGCGGTGATCGGAGCGAGTGCGAACAGCAGCGCAAGTGTCAGTGCCAGTGCCAGTGGACGGATCATGCCTGGATCTCTTGCGGATGCGGTTCGGAATGACGCCAGTGCCAGGGTTCGTAGACGATGCCGTGCGGGTTGTCGCGCGGATAACTCATGACGAAGCCGTGGCCGCCGGCATGCTCGTGCAGCCATGCGAATGCGGTGGTGAGTTCGAAGGATTCTTCGGCCGGTGGCTCGCCGGGCGCACCGATGTCGAGCGCCCGGCCGCTGTGATGTTCGCTGAAGCCCGGCGCGGCGTTGACGGTGAGAATCGCGTCGACCGAAAGCCCGCGTGCGAGCTTGCGTTCGAAAATGCCGAGCTGGTAATCGTGGCTGCGATAGCCCGAGATCGCCTCCAGTACGATGCCGTCGCGCAGCGCGGCGGCGCGCAGACCGGCCCATGCGCGCGCGGCGCGGGGATGCAGCCACAGCGGGCGGTGGTAGCGGTCGAAGCCTGCGTGCGCCAACCATCGCTGCTCGGCGACCAGCGGCAGTCCGATGCGATTGGCGTATTCCCCGGCATCCAGGCCCAACGCATCCAGTCGTTCGTGCAGCGCATGCAGCGGCAGAAGCTCAGGATCGCGTACGCCGGCATGCGGCAAAGGCGCGTCCACGATATCCAGCGCGGCGTCGATGCCCGGTGCTCGGCTCCAGTGCGGATCCAGCGCCATCCAGCCCTGTGCCAGTTCGGCGGCGAGGTAGCGTCCGTCGCGTTTGCGCCGCAGGACCCAGCGTGCGGTGGAGACGATGCGGGCATCGCGATTGCTGCGTGCGGCCAGCAGCCAGGCCGGCCAGGCTTCGATCCGGGCGGTGTTGAGCAGGATGCGGGGCAGGGGACGCATCGGCACAGATTAGCGTCGCGCCGCGGCCACCGCCACGGTTCTGAGCGCATCGAGCAGCGCTTGCGGACGTTCCAGACTCAGCAGCAGCATGCGCCCGCCGCGCTCCGGCAGTGCGAGGACTTTGGTCGTATCGGTGAGCAGCACGAAGGCGCGGGAGCGGTTGCGAAGCCGGAAGTGCCCGGCGCGATAGCCGGGCATCGAGGAGCCGAAGGTCTTCAGGCCCGGCTTCAGCGTCGAGTCGTTCGCCAAGTCGAGGATGCGCGCGGCGGCGATGTCCAGATCGGCCGTGCGAATGCGGGCGGTATTGACGCCTGCCGCAATCGTCAGCAGATCGCCGTCGAGCACGACCTGCCGCCTGCGCACCAGCCACGCCGTCGACGCGGCTACAAGGACAGCCATGACGATCGCGGCAAGCCAGATCATGGGCGCCTCGCGCGCAGCGAAGCCGATGGCGACCAGACCAACGAGCAGACCGACGCCCGATGCGGCCATCAGCAGCCGCAGGTCCGGCGGGACGACGGTGAATTCACGACGCATGCTCATGTCTCTTCGTCATGGCGTTGAATGTGTGTGCCGCGCGTTCCTTACTTCGACGGTTGTGCAGCCATCCACGCGGCGATGTCGGCGATCAGTACGGCGTCGACGTGTCCGGGGGTCTGGTATTCCTGCAGGTTGCCGTCGCCTTCGCCGGAAATCGCGAGGTGGTTCAGCGTCTCGTACAGCTTGAACGTCGCGCGTGGGCTGTCGTGGAACGCGTCGCGCCAGCCCTGCCAATCGGCGTCGACCACCTGGATGTCGCGCGCGCCCTGCAGGAACAGCAGCGGCTGTGTGATCGCGCGCGCCTCGGCGACCTGGTCGACGGCGTCGACGCTGCGCCAATAGGCGGGCGCAATGCCCATCGGTGCCTGTGCCGCCGCGATTTCGCGACCGCTGCGCACAGCGGCGACACTGTCGGTCAATTGTTGGATCGCGATGCTTTCGGCATCGCTGGTCTTGCCGTCGTTGAGGATGGCCATGCGCCGGTTTTGTTCGATCAGGATGTCGAGCAGAGGCCGCGACGGCGCTGCGAGCAGGACCAGCCCGGCGATTCGCGGGTCGCGCGCGCCGATCCGGGGCGCCATCATCCCGCCGAGGCTGTGGCCGAGCACGAATACGCGTTTCGGGTCGATACCGGCCTGGCTGCGCAACAGCGCGGCGGCCAGCACGGCGTCGTCGGTGGTTTCCAGGTCGATGCTGCCGCCATCGGCGAACTCCTGCGGGCGCGCCTTCGTGCGTTTTTCGTAGCGCAATACCGCGACGCCGCGTTCGGCGAGGCCGCGTGCGATGTCGAGGAACGGCCGATTCGGGCCGATGGTTTCGTCGCGATCATGCGGGCCGGAACCGTGGACCAGGACGACAGCGGGGAAGGGGCCGTCGCCGTTGGGCAGCGCCAACGTCGCAGGCAGGCCAGTGGCATCGTCGCCGATGCGCAGCTCGACTTCGCGATAATTCGCATCGGCCGGAACGGGGGGCGTTGCGGCTGTGGGCGGGGTCGCTGGGCGGATCACGAAACCGCTGATGCGGTGTTCGGCATCGAATGCGAACACCGCGTTCAACTCGATTTTTTCATGACGCAGGGGAATGCTCACCACTGTATGGCCGTCGCGTTCGACAACCTTCGCCTCGCCGCGCGCCTGGAGCGCACCCGCCTGTGCCGGCAGCGTTTTCCAGACCTGCGCGAGTTGTTCTGCGCTGATCGCAGCGGCCATCTTCGCATCGAAGCGGGCGTGCACGGTGGCGAAATCGCCCGCGTCCATCGCGTCGAGTACTTCATTCGAAGCGCGTACGGCGTCGAGGTCTTCGGCCCGCGCGAGTGGCGATAGCGTGAATGCAATCAGTAATGCAAGCATCGGCTTCAATGCGTGAAAAAATAGCGGGCGTGAGTTGCGGCGTTCGCACGCGATGCGTGGATTGAAGATATTCAGAGTCGCCAACACTGGAGAAAGCTGAAGCCAGAGCTTTTGTCCGATGAAGTTTCTGATCGTTGTCGTGTTCATTGTTCTGATCTCATGTTCGTGCGCCAAACGATCTTGCAATTGAGGCATGAAAGCCTGATGAATTCATCTTCGGTTCCGGGATTTTTGACCCTGCCGATGGTTTTTCCGCAATCCGGGCATCGGCCTCTATGGGTCCTGTACGTAACGAATAGTGCGAAAAGCCCCATGAAAAACATGAAAGCCACGGATGCATTGCTCGCCGAGCTTTCCGTGGCGGCCGATTTTGAAAAATGGAATGCGGAAAAAAAAGATATTGCCGCAAGGCCCAGGATCAACGCTCCGATGACGGCAGTTGACTTCAGGTGGGTAGGGTGATGCCTTTCTTTCAAAACCGTCTTTGGCTGCGGATTCGTGCGGATCATGGATCTTTTTCCGGAGTTTTCTGACCGTCGGTATCGCTGCCGGTAACAGGCGGGTTCAATCGTCCGGCTTTGCGCAGCGCGTCGCGCAGCAGGTATTCGATCTGCGCGTTGAGGCTGCGCAGCTCATCGTCGGCCCACCGCTGCACCGCCGACAACACCTCGGC
This sequence comes from Lysobacteraceae bacterium, assembly GCA_049296025.1. Lineage (GTDB taxonomy): Bacteria > Pseudomonadota > Gammaproteobacteria > Xanthomonadales > Xanthomonadaceae > Lysobacter_I. The sequence continues at coordinate 18,721 of JBAQRU010000222.1, forward strand.
GTTGATGCGCAGCGGATAGGCTTTCTTTTCGGACATGATCGGCGTTCTTGCGTAGGTGTTCTTGCTTGGGAGCGGGGCTTCAGCCGCGATCAATACAGGGTGCCGGCGTTGATCACCGGTTGCGTGGAGCGTTCGCCGCACAGCACCACCAGCAGGTTGCTGACCATCTGCGCCTTGCGCTCTTCATCCAGATGCACCACGCCGTTCTTCTGCAGCGCTTCGAGCGCCATTTCGACCATGCCCACCGCGCCAGCGACGATTCGCGTGCGTGCGGCGATGATCGCGTTCGCTTGTTGCCGCTGCAGCATCGCCTGGGCGATCTCGGGCGCGTAGGCCAGATGGCTGATGCGCGCATCCAGGACTGTGACGCCGGCATCGGCGAGTCGGTCCTGCAGCTCTCCCATCAGATGCTTCGACACTTCGGCGGCGTGGCTGCGCAGCGCAAGCTGGCCGTCTTCGTGCTGGTCGTAGGGATAGCTGGTGGCCATCGTACGCACCGCCGATTCAGATTGGATATGCACGAAACTTTCGTAGTCGTCGACGTTGTACACCGCCTCGGCGCTGTCCACGACCTGCCAGACGATGACGGCGGCGATCTCGATCGGGCTGCCGTCCAGTTCGTTGACCTTGAGTTTGCTGCTCTCGAAGTTGCGTACCCGCAGCGAGACTTTCTTCTTGGCGTAGAAGGGGTTGTTCCAGCGCAGGCCGCCGTCCTTGACGGTGCCGACGTACTTGCCGAACAGATTCAGCACCGCCGCCTGGTTGGGCTCGACCATGTACAGGCCGAAAAGCAGGAAAAATGCCGCGACTCCGATGATCACGCCGAGGACCAGAATCCACGGGGATGCGCTGGTGGCGCCGCTGATCACCGCGAACAGACTGACAAGAAAAGCCGCCAGCAGAACCAACAGGACCGGGATGCCGGGGATCGAGGGGAAGGGATTCTCTTTCATGGCGATGACTCGCAGGTGGTGTTGAAGGATTTGTTGATATCAAAAAGATATCAATATGCGCAATCAAAACCGGACAAGCGGTTGCTCCACTAGGCGGGGTTTTCGCAAGTGACTGATTTAAAATGGCGTCTTTCCCGCAGGCCCTCCGCCCATGTCCACCTCTGACGCCCTAGAATTCGGCACGCCGCTGTCGCCCTCCGCCATCCGCGTGCTGCTGCTGGGTGCGGGCGAACTGGGCAAGGAAGTCGCGATCGAGCTGCAGCGCTTCGGCTGCGAGGTCATCGCCGCCGACCGCTACGCCGACGCCCCGGCGATGCAGGTCGCGCATCGCAGCCATGTGCTGAACATGCTGGACGGGCAGGCGCTGCGCGATCTGATCGCGGAAGAAAGACCGACCCTGATCGTCCCCGAAATCGAGGCGATCCATACCGAGACGCTGGTGCAGTTGGAGCGCGAATTCGCCGGGCGCGGCACCCATACCCGGATCGTCCCGACCGCGCGCGCCGCGCGGCTGACGATGGACCGTGAGGGCATCCGCCGGCTCGCCGCCGAAACCCTGGGCCTGCCGACCTCGCCGTACCGGTTCGTCGATACGCTCGACGACTATCGTGCTGCTGTATCGGCGATCGGTCTGCCGTGCGTGGTGAAACCGGTGATGTCGTCTTCGGGCAAGGGCCAGAGTCTGGTCCGCAGCGCCGATGACATCGACATGGCGTGGAACTACGCGCAGACCGGAGGGCGCGCCGGTGCCGGGCGCGTCATCGTCGAAGGTTTCGTCGACTTCGATTACGAAATCACGATGCTCACCGTGCGTCACGCCAGCGGTACCGATTTCTGCGCGCCCATCGGCCATCTGCAGCGCGACGGCGACTATCGCGAAAGCTGGCAGCCGCAGCCGATGTCGCCGCGCGCGCTGGATCGCGCGCAGCAGATCGCGAAAACCATCACCGACGATCTCGGCGGCTGGGGCCTGTTCGGCGTGGAATTGTTCGTGAAGGCCGACGAGGTGTGGTTCTCGGAAGTCTCGCCGCGCCCGCACGACACCGGTCTGGTCACCCTGATTTCGCAGAACCTCAGCCAGTTCGCGCTGCATGCGCGCGCGATCCTCGGCCTGCCGATCCACACCGCCGAAAACGGTGCCATCGGGCAGAACGGCCCGTCGGCGTCGTGCGCGGTGCTGGCGCACGGCCACGGCGTGCCGGTGTTCGAGCATGTCGCCGATGCGCTGCGTGCGCCCGATACCGCGCTGCGCCTGTTCGGCAAGCCCGTCGTCGAAGGCCATCGTCGCGTGGCGGTGATGCTGGCGCGGGGCGAAGACGTCGACGCCGCCCGTGCCACGGCGCGCGATGCGGCTGCCGCGTTGAAGATCGAGCTGCGATGAGGATTGCGCCAGTCGCCGCTGGACGTGGAATGGCGATCGTTGTGCCGTCTTATCCGCGCATCGCTTCCTGCTACGCTTCCGCGACTGGTTGAGGAGACACCGATGGACGACAACAACGGCTATGCGGTGTTCTTCTTTCCGCAGGCACTGGAAGCGCTGGGCGATGCGGTCCAGCCGTTCCTGAAGGACGGCCCTGCCGGTCCGCACGTGGCCTGCCATACCGTCGATACCGGCGGCGCATTCATCGAAATGACCCTGGAAGGCCGCACGCCGGAAGACAAGCCGGTTTCATTGGAACTGATGGTGCCCAGCGGCATGGTGCGGATGATCGTGTCCACCCACAGCGACGAGATGTTCGGCTTCGGCCTGCATGCGTTCTCGAAACCCGCCGTGCCGCTGCCGGTGCTCGGCCCGACTGCCGAGCCGGCGGGCGCGCCGTCGGAGGCCCTGCCTTCCAGTGCAGGGCCGTAGTTCGACGTTCTGGCGAATGCCGCCAGCGGCTTTCCGTCAGAGCTGGTCTCGCAAGCGCCGGTATCGTCAGTGCGAAGCGCGACGATAACCGCCATGCTTGCGCACCAGCGGCTGCGGTATGCCCAGCAGATAACCCTGACCGTACTGGCAACCCTGATCGATCAGAATGCTGCGCTGCGCTTCGGTTTCGATGCCCTCGGCGATGGTCTCGATGCCCAGGGTCAGCGCCATCGCCAGGATCGCACGCACCAGGGCCAGGCTTTCCGCGCTCGAATCGCTGTCCAGACCAGCGACGAAACTGCGGTCGATCTTCAGCCCCTGGATCGGGAAACGATGCAGGTACGACAGCGCCGAGAATCCCGTGCCGAAATCGTCGAGCACGGCGGCGATGCCGTGATTGCGCAGGTCGCGCAGGATTCGCAGCGCGCGCGGCGCGTCCTCGATCAGCGCGACTTCGGTGATCTCGATGCGCAGCCGCCGGGGATCCTGATCGGCTTCGTCGAGCATCCGCAGCAGGCGGTCGGCGAAATTGTCGGAGAGGAAATGCCGCGGCGAAACGTTGATCGAGACGTAGTGCTTCGGGTATTCGCCCATCGATGAGATCACATGCGCATACATCAGCCAGTCGACCTGTTCGATCAGGCTGCTGTCTTCGCCGACGCCGATGAACGCGGATGGCGTGAGCAGTCCGCGCTCTTCGTGATTCCAGCGCACCAGCGCTTCGCTGCCGACCTGTTCGCCATCCTGCAGACGCAGGATCGGCTGAAAATGCGGCTCGAATGCGTCGTGCATGATCGCGCGACGCAGATCGGCTTCCAGATCGAGCAGGCGCATCGCTTCGGCGCGCATCTCTTCGTCGAACACTTCGCTGCGGTTGCGGCCCTGACGTTTTGCCCGGTACATCGCGGCATCCGCGTCGCGGAGCAGTTCTTCGCTCTTGCGGTAGCGCGGGTGCCACAGGGCGATGCCGATGCTGGCCGATGGAAAGATTTCGCGGCCTTGGATCCACATCGATTGGCCCAGCTCGCGCAGGATATTCGCGGCGCAGCGCTCGGCCGGCTCGGATCCCTCGATGTTCTCCGCAAGAATCGCGAATTCGTCGCCGCCGAGGCGGGCGACCAGATCTTCGCGTGCGACCGCCTGGGAAATCCGGCGGCTGGATTCGACCAGCAATTCGTCGCCAGCGACGTGGCCAACGCTGTCGTTGATCAGTTTGAAACGATCGATATCCAGAAACAGCACCGCGAACGGTTTGCCGTCGGCGCCGCTGATCCGTGAGATGGCATCGTCGAGGCGTTCCTGCAACTGACCGCGATTGGGCAGCCCGGTGAGGCTGTCGTGACGCGCCTGATGGCGCAGGCGCTGCTCCGCGCGCAGGCGCTCCGCGATCTGTTCGCGCAGCTCGTGGTTGGTTTCGGCCAATTCCCGGGTGCGGGTTTCCACCCGTGCTTCCAGTTCGACGTTCGCGGTCATCAATCTGCGCTGCGCGCGCTTGCGCGCGAGCGCGGCGTCGACGTGATGGGCGACGAACGTCAGCAGCTCCTGGTCGCGTTCCACGAAACTGATCTCCGGCGTGTAACTCTGCACGCCGATCACGCCGACCGCGGCGTCGTCGCGGGTCAGCGGTACGCCCAGCCAGCAGTGCGCGAGCGGCCCGAAGCTGCGCACCAGGCCTTCCGATTCCAGTGCCTGGATGTGGGCGCGGTTGGCGAGCAGCGCGCGCCCGGTATCGATCACATATTCGGTCAGCCCTTTCGCGCGCGTGCGGTCGCGATGCGGGCGCTTATCCATTTCGTCCGCAGCGTAGGGGAATTCGATGTGTTTGCCGTCGTCGCTGAGGAACGCGATATAGAAGTTCCTCGCGTACAGCAATTCGCCGATGATCGAATGCAGATCCACATAGAAACGTTCGAGACTGTCCGCGGTCATCGACAGCTCGGTGATGCGGAACAGCGCCTGCTGCAGCTTTTCGGCGCGTTCGCGATCGATCACCTCGGCCTGCAGTTCGTAGTTGGCCTGCTCCAGCGCGAGGGTCCGCTCTTTCACCCGCCATTCCAATTCCACCTGGGCGGTCTTGCGGTCCAGCGCGGTGAGGATGTGCTGCGCGACGTATTCCAGCAGCGCGCGATCCTCCGTGTCGTAACGGTCGGCGTGCTCGTAGTCCTGCACCACGATCGCGCCGCAGACCCGAGCGCCGCGCAGCAGCGGTACGCCCAGCCAGTCCTCGCTGAGCGGCCCGCCGGCGTATTCCTCGCTGGCGATGTTCATGCCCAGCAGAATCTTGCGCGGCGCGCCGATCAGCGGCTTGCCGTGCTGCAGCAGCGCCGCCGTCATGCTGTGGATGTCCTGGTCGACCGCGAATTCGGTTTCGGAATCGGGATCGAAGCGGTCGCGGCTGTCGGCGAAGTACAGGTAGCGGATCGTCGCGTGCTTGCTGTCGTATTGGACGATGTAGAAATTCTCCGCCGGCATCAATCCGCCGACGACCTGATGGATCCGCGCCAGCATGTCGTGCATTTCCAGGCCGGAGCCCGCGAGATCGGAGATTTCGTACAGCGCCTGCTGGAGGCGTTTGGATTTTTCCAGCGCCTCGATCCGCGCACCGGCGCTGGCGAGGCTCAATGACGCCGCGACCAGTCTGTGCGCCAGCACGAACCAGGATGCCTGCATCCAGTCGGCCGGTGGCGGCCCGTCGAACGCGATGCCGATGACGGTGCGGTTGCCGTTTTCGCTGTCGCAGCGGTCGATCATTGCCCGGGAGGCGGGTGCGGGCGGCGCATCGTCGAGGTGCGCCAGTACATCGGCCCGCAGCGCATCATCGCTGGAGGCGTTGCGGGCGCTGCCGGAACCGAGACGGACGTGCTTCCATGCAATGGCGAGCTGCGTGTCAGCGGGCAACGTATCGAGCAATGCATCGATCACTTTTTCCGAAGTGATTCCAGCAGCCGGAGCCCCCTCAGCGCCATCGTCTGTCCCTGCATCCATATCGTGATGGCCGAGGGTCATGAACGGAGCATATACCCGAAATTTGGGCAGGGACAGAGACCGACGAAGTAGCATCGCGGTAGAGGCGTGGCGGTCGCGTCTGCGATAGGCGGCGCCTTTCAATGACGTCTTCGTGACGCCGGATCACTCCGCTGGCATCAGATCGACCCACACCGCGTGATGGTCCGATGCGCTGGCGATGGCGGCATCGACAGCGTCCGGTGCCGGCCAGAACACGCCGCTGCGGGCGACGCGCAGCCCGACCG
>JBAQRU010000223.1:0-1870 GCA_049296025.1 Lysobacteraceae bacterium
GCGGAAGGCGAGCGCGGACCGCGCAAGCCTCGCCGCCGTCGCGGCGGCAAGCGGATCAATGGTGGTAGCGAGTCCACGAACCCCGTCAGCCAGGCGGTCCGCGCACTGGAAACCCCGGCACCGGTCTCGGTGGGCGGTACGCAGCCCGCGAAGTCCGGCGCCGAGTCGAAGCCCTCGCTGTTCGCGCGCCTCGGCAACAAGCTGAAATCGCTGGTGACCAAGCCTCCGCGTTCGCAGCACTGACGCGCTTCATTCTTTTCGAGAATGCGAAGACCCGCCGTCAACCCGGGTCAGGACGGGCGGGAATGGTTTATCGCCATCGTGACATCCGTACGATGCCTCGGCCGAAACGCGGCTGATCGCGACAGCGGTCACGCCAATCACCCCCTGTCCTTTCGATTGTGAGCGCCTTGAAGCGCACGCTATAGTCGAAACGCAGGGGGCGGTTTTTGAGTCATCACGCGAAGGAATGTCATGAAACTCAAATCAGTCTTGATGTCTGCGGCGCTGCTCGGCGGGTTGATGGCCGGTCAGGCCAGTGCGAACCCTACCGGCTGCTCATTGAGCGTCAGCCAATCGTATGTCCCGGTCGGCCAGATGTTCACTTATGGCGTCGGAATCCATGAGCTGTATCCCGGCCCGCAGCCACCGCCGTCGTACCCTTACAGCGTGGTTTTTTACGGAACCAGGAACGGGGTCAACGATATCCCGCCCGAGGGCGAAACCTACCCGGCGATGTTCGATCGCGGCAACAACACGCTGACCGGCTACGGCAATCCCGGTGGGTATGGCGGCGACTACCTCCGCTATGCGCTGATCTACAAGTTCGATCAACTGTTCTGCGTCACCAACCTGGTGAGCGTGACGCTGGAATAGCCACGCTTGCGACTTGAAGGCTCCGAGAACTTCGGAGCCTTCCTTGGCGTTCTTTGCCGTGGCGGCATCTGCAATACTCCCCGCATGACCGTCCTCCGCTTCGACAACGTCGGCAAGCAATACCCCAGCGGGCATCGCGCGCTGACGGATGTCTCGTTCGCGGTGAATCCCGGCGAGATGCTGTTCATCACCGGCCATTCCGGCGCCGGCAAAAGCACCCTGCTCAAACTGATCCATCTGTCCGAGCGCCCAAGCAGCGGCGCGGTGCTGTTCGGCGAGCGCAATCTGCGCAAGGTCGGCGGGCGCGGGGTGGCGATGCACCGGCGCGAAGTGGGCGTGGTCTATCAGGATCACCGCCTGCTGACCGACCGCACCGCAGCCGAGAACGTGGCGCTGCCGCTGATCCTGCGCGGCGTGCGTCGCGACGAGATCCGCAAACGCGTGCGCAGCGTGCTCGACCGGGTCGGCCTGGGCGCACGGCTGGAGGCGCTGCCCGGCCAGCTGTCGGCGGGCGAACAGCAGCGCGTGGGCATCGCCCGCGCACTGGTTGGCGAGCCGCAGCTGCTGGTGGCGGACGAACCCACCGGCAATCTCGACCCCACCCTGTCGGCCGAAATCATGGCGCTGTTCGCGGCGCTGCACGAACGCGGCACCAGCGTGCTGATCGCCAGCCACGATCTGGGTCTGGTCAAACGCATGCGCAAGCGGGTGCTGGTGCTGGATCACGGCCGGCTGCTGGACGACATCGCGCCGGAGGAGCTGGCCGATGGCTAAGCCCACCACCTCCGGCGCCACCCTCGCCAAACCCCGCTCGCGGATCGCCGCCTGGGCCGAGCACCACCGCGACAGCCTGGTCGCCAGCCTCGGACGGATGTTCGGCAAACCATGGTCGACCCTGCTCACCGTCGGGGTGATGGCGGTCGCGCTGGCGCTGCCGCTGGGCCTGGCGCTGGTGTTGGACAACGCCGCGCGGCTCGGCGGCACCATCGAACGC
>JBAQRU010000224.1:0-22277 GCA_049296025.1 Lysobacteraceae bacterium
GCCACCGAAACGCTCTGCGCCAATCTTCGTCAGCGCCGCCGTCAGCGTCGTCTTGCCGTGGTCCACGTGACCGATCGTCCCCACGTTCACGTGAGGCTTGGTGCGCTCGAACTTACCCTTTGCCATGGCTGCTTCTCTGTATGAACTGAAGTGGAGAACTGGATTGAAACGACGACTTGCAAGGTGGTGCTCACGAAAGGAATCGAACCTTCGACCTCCTCCTTACCAAGGAGGTGCTCTACCGACTGAGCTACGTGAGCAACGATGTCATCCGCCGAACGGAATGTCCTCAGGTACCGCCGCAATGGAGCGGGAGACGGGAATCGAACCCGCACCATCAGCTTGGAAGGCTGAGGTTCTACCGTTGAACTACTCCCGCGTCTTGCGGAACGGAACGTGACCTGGAGATATCGAACCAAGATGGTGGAGGGAGGTGGATTCGAACCACCGAAGGCGTAAGCCAGCAGATTTACAGTCTGCCCCCGTTGGCCGCTTGGGTATCCCTCCAGTCGAAATCAACTGGTCAACGATCCGGTAAAACAATACAGGTGAAAACAGCCCGCAATTCTGACGGCACTCGGTTTTACTGTCAACGCTTGCGACCGTCTTCCGATGGAGGCCCGGCTGATTCAGGGAGCGGAGGCACCGGGCAGCGGCAACGGATCTTCGGCATAGATGGCGATATGCGGCACTCCGTCCTCCCCGATCCAGCCGCGGAACATACCTTCGGTGTTGAACGGGAAGCCGATCCGGCCATCGGCACCCATCACGATTGCGCCGCCATCGCCGCCAAGCGCGGGCACATCGACGTTGATCACCGCATGACCGGCTTCGGCCGGTCCCTCGTTCAGGTAGCGCATCCGGGCGCACACCTCATGCGCAGCAGCGGTGCGGATGTAGAACTCTCCCCAGCCGGTACCGGAAAAGGCGCAGCGGTCGTCGGCCCAGGTGCCTGCACCGATGATCGGCGAATCCCCGACCCGCCCGTAGCGCTTGTCGGTCATGCCGCCGGTGGAGGTGCCGGCAGCCAGTCCGCCGTGGTTGTCCAGCGCCACCGCACCGACCGTGCCGGTGTAGCGGCGGCCGGGGCGACCGTCGTCGAGGGTGCTCTGCTGCTTTTCGCTGAGTCGGCGCTGGAGCTGCTGCCAGCGCTTTTCGGTGCGGAACCACGACGGGTCGACCAGCTCGATGCCCTGCTCCGCCGCGAAGACTTCGGCGCCGTCGCCGACCATCATCACGTGCTCGGAGCGTTCCATGATCGCCCGCGCCAGCAGGATTGGGTTCTTGACCCGGTGCACGCCGGCCGCCGCGCCGGCTTTCCGGGTCCTGCCGTCCATGATCGACGTGTCCAGTTCGTTGCGGCCGTCGTGGGTGAACACCGCACCGCGGCCGGCGTTGAAATGCGGATCGTCCTCCAGCACGGTGATCGCCGCCGTGACCGCGTCGACGGCGGACTTGCCCGCCTTCAGCTCGGTGTGGCCACGGCGCAGGGCAAGCTCCAGCGCAGCGCGGGCATCGCGCTCGTCTTCAGGCGTCATGTCGCGACGCTCGACACCAGCGCCGCCGTGGATCGCGAGCATCATCGGCGCAACCTCCTGCAGGCGGCCATTGTCCACCCGATAGGCCCGCTGGAACACCGGCGCCTCCACACGACCTTCCGGGAGATGCACCACCGAGCCCGCGCCGATGCCGGTGACGTCGACCCGACGCAATCCGAGCGGCTTGCCGGTGCTCTGCACGTCCGTGAAACCGCCGCGCACCAGCCAGGCACCGCCGGCCGGATCGGTGGCGTAGATCCGGCCGCTGCCGTCGGATTCCACCGCCAGCGCCGCGCTTTCGTCGACGCCCAGTCCGATCAGCGCACGCTTGGGAGTGCCGGTCAGGGTTTCGGCCTTGGCGACGAAGGCGAACAGACGACCGAGGCGGTCGCGCTCCTTGAAGTGGGTGTCGGTGACGATGCCTTTCAGCCGTTCGACGTGCAGGAAATCCTGCTCGATGGTGACGGCGGCACCGAGCGGGTCGGCCAGCGCCTCCGGACTGCGGATGCTGCCGTTGTCCATCGCGCCATAAAGATATTCGCCCAGGATCGCGAGGCCGGCACTGGTACCGCCGATCGGCTTGCCTGCGCGCAGATGGGCATCGAGTGCCGCAGCGACGGGCGTGCCTTTCCAGTAGCGGACATAGCGCGCCTGGTCGCCGCCGGCGATGAAGATGCCGTCGGCCCTGGCCAGGCTGGCAAGGATTTTCGGGTCGTTCGAGGACCCGGGACCGCTGAATACGAAGGTTTCGACCGATGCGATCCCGCCGACATCACGATAGAACTCTTCGGCGACCTCGTTGCCCTGCGACGCGCGCAGCACCACCAGATGGCCATTGCCGGATTTCTTCAGGAACCAGCGCAGGGCATCGAAATTGCGGTCGCCACCGCCCATCAGCAGCAAACCGGGGCTGACCTGACCCGGTGTGGGCGCTTCCGGGCTGCCGATGATGAAGCGCCGGTAGTCGCGGGCCATCGCCGGCGAGGCGACGACGGCAAGCAGCAGCGACACCAGCCAGGCGAATACGATCGGACTGGGCCAGCGCCGGGCAACGGGATGTTTCATGCGATTTTTCTCCTCAAAAAACAGGGCGGGCGGCATACGGGTCGCGCCGGGTAGAGCGTCGGAAGGGTAGACGAATGGGCGGCCGACTTCCCTACACGACCACATCCACCGGACGATCGGGCTGCGATCCGCTATGGTTCGGGGATGCGCAACCCGCTCGATGATTGGTTCGTACGCGAAATCCTCGTTCACGAGGAGGCATTGACGCGCTATCTGCAGCGTTGCTGGCCGCATCGCGACGATATCCACGACCTGCGCCAGGAGGTCTATGTCCGGGTGTACGAAGCCGCAGGAGGCGCTTTGCCGACCGCTCCGAAAGCCTTCCTGTTCACCAGTGCCCGCAATCTGATCACCGACCGCCTGCGCCGCAGTCGGGTGGTCTCGATCGAAACAATGGGTGATTTGGAGCCCTTGAACGTCTTGGTGGATGAGGTGTCCCCGGAACGCAGGTTCGGTGGGCGCCAGGCACTGCGACGGCTCAGCGACGCTTTCGACCGCCTGCCCGACCGCTGCCGACAGGTGATGTGGCTGCGGCGGGTCGAGGAATTGCCGCAGAAAGTCGTGGCATCGCAACTGGGCATCAGTGAGAAAACCGTGGAAAAGCACGTCGCCAATGGCATCCGCCTGATCGCCGATCATTTCTACGGCGGCGCTCCCGCGTCGACGGACACCGACAGCGCAGCGGCTTCGACCCGGCAAAGACGTCGCAACGGACACGGACAGGGACATGAACGAGACCAGCAGCAGCCGGATTGAGCTGGCGGCGTCGGAGTGGCTGGCGCGTCGCGAGAGCGACGATTGGTCGGACACCGACCGCGCCGGGCTCGATGCCTGGCTGGCCGAATCCATCGCACATCGCGTGGCTTTCCTGCGGCTTGAATCGGCCTGGACCGAAAGCGCACGGCTGAAGGCGCTGGCGGCCGGTCGTGCGGAGGCGGGACCACCGTTACGCGGGGCATGGACACAGTTGCCGCACATGTCTGCGAAAGCATCCGTGACGGACGATGCCGCTGAAGCATCGCGGGTCGAAGCGCTCGGCGCACTGACGTTCACGGCCCGTGCGCCCGTACCGCCACGACGGCATGCGCTGGGGGTGGGGGCAGCCGCCATCGCGCTGTGCGGCGTGCTCGCGTTCTGGGGCTGGCGCACGCACAGCGCTGTCGACACCGCGTCCTACGCCAGCGCCATCGGCGACCTCGGTACGGTGGCATTGACCGACGGCTCCCACGCCACGCTCAGCGGCGGCAGCCGGATCGAAGTGGCGATGTCGCGCGATGAGCGGCGGATCGACCTTCGCAGCGGCGAGGCCTTCTTCGAAGCCGCCAAAGACCGCACGCGACCGTTCATCGTCAATGCCGATGCGCGCCGGGTGGTGGCAGTCGGCACGAAATTCTCGGTGCGCCGCGACGGCGCCGACCTGCGGGTGGTGGTGACCGAAGGCCTGGTCCGGCTGGAATCGGACCCCACGCCGGGGCAACCACCCGCACCGGTCACGCTGCTGCCCGCCGGCAGTACCGCCCTGGCGACCCGCAGCGGTGTGCTGGTGCGCACGGGGACCGTGGCCGACGCCGAGCGCGCCCTGGAGTGGCGCGGCGGCTATCTGCACTTCGACGATACCCCGCTGGCCGAGGCGGCGACCGAGTTCAATCGTTACGGCGGTTCCAAACTGGTGATGGGTGACAGCGATGCCGCCGCCCTGCGCATCGGCGGCAATGTCCGCTGGTCGAACGTGGACGGCTTCGTGCGCCTGCTTGAACAGGGGTTCGGCGTTCGCGCCGAGCGGCGCGGGGAGATTATCGTGTTGCACAGCCACTGACGCGGGGTATGTCCGCCAATCGGCGATGCGAGTGGGGATTGCCCAGGCTCGCTCGTCTTGTTGATGTTGGGTGGCGCGCGTTCCGCGGGCCGGGAATTCAAAGGGGACACCAATGCTGAGACCGTTACGTCTGCTGTTGTTGAGCGCGGCCTGTACAGCGGCGCTGCACGCGCACGCCCAGGGGGCTTCGGGCCCGGCCACCGGTCCGATCACCGTACCGGCGGGAGAATTGCGTTCCGCGCTCGATGCCCTGGCGCGACAGTCCGGCACGCAGCTGGTCTACCGCTCCGATCAGATCAAGGGGCTGCGCACCCGCGGCGTGCAGGGCGCACCGTCCGCCGATGCCGCGCTGGAAGGCCTGCTCCAAGGCAGCGGATTCACGCCGCGCCGCGACCCGTCGTCGGGCGCTGTGGTCATCGTCAAACGCGACACGCCCAAGCGCGCACCGGCCGCACAGGCGCAGGACGAGCCCTCCGGCGGCGCCGTGGCGCCCCCGCCCGCACCGCAGGAAACGCTCGAAAGCATCGAAGTCACCGGCTCGCGCATTCCCCGCACCCAGGTCGAAGGCCCGGCGCCGGTCACGGTGATCAGCGCCCGCGACATCAAAGAAGGCGGCTTCACCACAACGCCTGACGTGCTGCGCGCGATCACCCAGAACAGCGGCGAAACCCAGAGCCAGCAGTCCGCCAGCGGCGCCGATTTCTCGCCCGGCGCACAGCAGGTCGATCTGCGCGGTCTGGGCCCGAACCACACCCTCGTGCTGGTCAACGGCCGGCGCATCGCCGACTTCCCGATGCCGTTCAAGGGCCGCAGCAACTTCACCGATATTTCCAACATCCCGCTGGGCATGGTCGAGCGGATCGAAATACTGACCGGCAGCGCCTCTGCGGTGTACGGCTCCGACGCCATCTCCGGCGTGGTCAATTTCATCCTGAAGAAACAGGCCGACGGCACCACCGTCGACCTGCGCTACGGCGACACCAGCCGTGGCGGCGGCGAATCCTACAACCTCAGCCTGTCCTCCGGCATCGAGCGCGGCAACTTCAGCGCGGTGTTCGGCGCCGAGCTGCAGAACCAGCGTCCGCTGTGGGCCTACGACCGCAAGATCCAGGATTCCACCCTCGACGGCCCCACCTCGCGTTCGCGCATCGCGCGCCGCGCCTTCCTGCGCACCGACTATTACGACACCTATCTCGATCCGGGCGCCGACACCTGCGCCGGCCTTTCCGATCTCAACCGCGGTTCGACCATCTACACGTCGCGCCCCGGTTTCGGCGACTACGATCCGGAGCTCGACGACTACGGTCCGGGCTACTACTGCGGCAGCACCGAGTCGATCGGCTACGGCACCGTGATCAGCGAGCGCAAGGGCATCAACGCCTACGGCACGTTCAACTACCAGATGGACAACGGCATGTCGTGGTTCGCAGACGTGCAGTTGGGCTATCACAAGCTCGGTCTGTTCCGCGACGTGACCGCGTGGAGCTATCAGGCGCCGGACGGCAACGAGGACGGCTATTTCTTCAATCAGGCCACCGACCAGATCGAATACTGGCAGCGCCAGTTCAGCCCCGAAGAAATGGGCGGCCTGGGCAGCGGCATGATCCGCAATACACAGAAGACCTTCAGCGTGACCAGCGGATTCGCCGGCAACTTCGGTCAGGACTGGGATTACGAAGCAGCGCTCAGCCATTCCCAGTACAAGGCCACCATCGGCTGGCCGCAGATCGTGGCGGCACGCGCCAATGCCCTGTTCCTCGGGCCGCAGTTGGGCGTGGACGCCGACGGTTTCCCGATCTTCAACGCCGATCCGGCTCGCCTCTACACGCCGCTGACCCGCGCCGAGTACGACTCGATCGCCGCGCGCACCACGTATCACCCGCAGTCGCGCACCGACACGCTGTCGTTCACCCTGAACAATACGGATCTGTTCTCGCTGCCGGCCGGCCCGGTCGGCTTCGCTGGCGTGGTCGAATTCGGCAACCAGTCCTACGACCTCAACCCCGATCCGCTGGCGACCCAGTACTACTACTACAGCTGGAAAGACTCCGACGGCCACGGCAGCCGCAACCGCTGGGCATTGGCCGGCGAGCTGCGCGCGCCGCTGCACGAAACCGTGAATCTCAGCGTCGCCGGCCGTTACGACCAGTACCGCTACTCCGGCAGCAACCCGGGCAAATTCACCTACAGCGCCGGACTGGAATGGCGTCCGCTGGAATCGCTGCTGGTGCGCGGCTCCTACGGCACCGCATTCCGCGCTGCGGACCTGCACTACCTCTACGCCGGGCTGGGCAACGATGAGACCTCGGGCATCGACTACTACAGCTGCCTCAGCGACGACCCGGGCGCCAGAGACTGCTCCGATTACGAGGAAGGCCTGATCCGCACCCGCGAAGGCAACCGCAATCTCGATCCGGAGACCAGCAAGTCGTGGACCGCAGGTTTCGTGTGGTCGCCGACGACCAACTTCGATGTGTCGCTGGACTACTTCGACATCCGCATGCGCGACCAGGTGCAGGACATGAGCGTGGCCGAGATCCTGCGCGATGAAGCGAGCTGCCGGCTGGGCGATCTCGACCCCGCCTCGCCGACCTGCGTGGATGCGCTTGCGCGGATCACCCGGATCGACGACCGGCTGTACGGCATCTTCGTCAACCCGATCAATGTTGCCCGCGAGAACACCAGCGGCGTCGACATGAGCGCGCACTACAAGCTGGCGACGCGGTTCGGCGATTTCCGCTTCGGCGCCAACCACAGCTGGGTGCGCGAGCACGACTTCCAGCAGTACGACGGCGACCCGGTGGAAGACCAGTTCGCGGTGAACGGCGGTTTCGATATCCCACGCACCAAGACCAGCGCGAATCTGGGCTGGAGCCTCGACCGCTGGTCGGCCAGCCTGCAGGGCACGCGCCTGGGCAAATTGCCGAACTCCGACTCCTACGATCAGGTCTACGACCCGGCGGACGGCGGCAGCCCGTGGATCGGCGCGACCTGGCGCTACAACCTCGCCGCAGGCTATCGCTTCAACGATGCGATGCAGATGTCGCTGGCGGTCAACAATCTGTTCGACAAGATGCCGCCGAAGGATTCGACCTACACCGCTTATCCGTACTACGACACCTCGTGGTTCGACTCGGTCGGCCGCAGCGTGTACGTGAACTTCACCTACAAGTTCGGCGGCAACGCTCCGTAACATCGCACCGCGTCCCACACGGATGCGCAAAGGCCCTCCCGTCGCCGGGAGGGCCTTTGTTTTTGCGGGCTTGCGACGGTTGCGATGCGGTGAAGATCAGACGTTGAAGCGGAAGTGCAGCACGTCACCTTCCTGCACGCGGTATTCCTTGCCTTCCAGACGCAGGCGGCCGGCGTCACGGGCGCCGGATTCGCCGCGGTACTTGAGGAAGTCGTCGTAGGCGATGGTTTCGGCGCGGATGAAGCCTTTCTCGAAGTCGGTATGGATCACCGCCGCCGCCTGCGGCGCGGTCGAGCCGGCCTTGACCGTCCAAGCGCGCACTTCCTTCACGCCCGCAGTGAAATACGTCTGCAGACCCAGCAGTTTGTAAGCGGCGCGGATGACCCGGTTCAGGCCCGGCTCGGTCAGACCGAGATCGGTCAGGAACGTGTCGCGGTCGGCGTCTTCGAGCTGGCTGAGTTCTTCTTCGATGGCGGCCGACACCGGCACCACTTCGGCGCCCTCCTCCACCGCGCGGGCGCGCACGGCATCGAGATGCGGGTTGTTCTCGAAGCCGTCTTCCAGCACGTTGGCCACGTACATCACCGGCTTGAGCGTGAGCAGGAACAGATCGCGAACCGCCAGCTTGTCGTCGTCGGACAAGCCCAGCGCGCGCGCCGGCTTGCCCGAATCCAGCCCGGCGCGGATGCGCCCCAATATCTCGGCGCGCGTCTTGGCATCCTTGTCGCCGGTCTTGGCGGAACGCTCGGCGCGCTGGAAGGCTTTTTCGACCGATTCCAGATCCGCCAGCGCCAGTTCGGTATCGATGGTCTCGATATCGGCGATCGGATCGACCTTGTTGTTGACGTGGATGACATCCGGATTTTCGAAGCAGCGGACCACGTGGGTGATCGCATCCACTTCACGGATATGGGCGAGGAATTTGTTGCCCAAGCCCTCGCCGCTGGCCGCACCGGCCACCAGCCCGGCGATGTCGACGAACTCGACCGCCGTCGGGATGCATTTCTGCGGTTTGACGATCTCGGCCAGCGCGTTCAGGCGCGGATCCGGCACCGGCACGACGCCGACGTTGGGTTCGATCGTGCAGAACGGAAAGTTGGCCGCAGCGATACCCGCCTTGGTCAATGCGTTGAAAAGAGTCGATTTGCCGACGTTGGGCAGACCGACGATGCCGCATTTGATGCCCATTGTGTTTCCTGTCAAAGGTCAAAAGTCAAAAGTCGAAGCTCGTACAGAGCGCTGACCATTGACGTTTGACGCCTTACTTCGGCGTGTGCAGCCTGGTCATCGCATCCATGTGGTTGCCCGCGACCGCCAGCGGCAGCGCTGCGAGCGCATCGTCGATGGCGCGACGGATCAGGATCTCGTCGTCCTTGCCCGGACGACCCAGCACCCACGGCGTGACTTTGTCCTTGTGCCCGGGATGGCCGATGGCGACCCGCAGACGATGAAACTGGCCGTGGCCCAACAGCCGGACGATATCGCGCAGACCGTTCTGGCCGCCGTGGCCGCCGTCGAACTTGAAACGCGCGACGCCGGGCGGGAGATCCAGCTCGTCGTGGGCGACCAGCATGTCCTCCGGCTCGATCTTCCAGTAGCGCAGCGCGGCGGCGACCGACTTGCCGCTGAGGTTCATGAACGTCGCCGGCTTCAACAGCCAGACCGTCTGCCCCCCGATCTCGACCTTCGCGGTTTCACCGAACAGTTTGCTTTCCAGACCGAAACGCACGCCGGCCTGTTCCGCCAGAGCGTCCACAAACCAGAACCCGGCGTTGTGCCGGGTTCTGGCGTGTTCGGGTCCCGGATTTCCGAGCCCGACGATGAGACGCAAGCCAGCCATCGCAAGAGAACCGTATCGCCGCTCCGGAACGCCCGAAAGCGCCCCGGACCGGAACGATTACTTCTGGTCCTTCTTCGTGACCTTGGCGGCCGGCACTTCGGCAGCGGTCGGAGCAGCCGCTTCGGCCTCTTCCTTGCCGTGCTTGGCGATGACCACCGCCAGATCGTGCTCCTTGCCCAGCTTCAGTTCCGGGATGGAGACGCCGGCCGGCAGCTTGATGTCGGACATGTGCAGAATCATGCCGACATCCAACTCGGACAGATCGACTTCGATGAATTCCGGCAGATTCTTCGGCAGGCAGCTGATTTCGATTTCGTTGAGTTCGTGGGTCACCACGACCTCGGACGACTTGCCCGCCGGGGAGGAGTCTTCATTGGTGAAGTGCAGCGGCACCGAGGTGCGCAGTGCTTCGTTCTCGTTCACGCGCTGGAAGTCCAGGTGCATGATCTGCTGCTTGAACGGATGGCGCTGCATATCGCGCAGCAGCACCTTCTGCACGTCGCCGCCCAGACTCAGGTCGAGGATCGACGAATAGAACCACTCGTGCTGGCTGGCCAGCCAGATGGCTTCGTGCTCGATCTGGATGCTGACCGGCTTGAGTTCGCTACCACCGTAGACGATGGCGGGGATCTTGGCGGCATGGCGAAGGCGGCGGCTCGCACCCTTCCCTTCGTCCGTGCGACGTTCGACCTTGATTTCGTGGGTTTTTGCCATTTCGATATCTCACTTTCTTGCGAATGAACCACCTCGCGGCGGCGATGCGACTTCTCCGCGACCAGAGAAGCCGGTTCGGCGCCCGCAGAACGGACGCCTGTGTTTCGGTATCAATCGACGTAGAGCGAACTCACGGACTCTCCGAACGCGACCCTTCGGATCGTTTCGGCCAGCAGTTCGGCGACGCTGAGCTGGCGGATGCGGCTGCAGTTGCGTGCCGCCTCCGACAGCGGAATGGTGTCGGTGACCACCAGTTCGTCGAGCTGCGATTTGCTGACGTTGTCAATCGCCGGGCCCGACAGCACCGGATGGGTGCAATAAGCAATCACCCGCTGCGCGCCCTGCGCCTTCAGCGCCGCCGCAGCGGCGCAGAGGGTGCCGGCGGTGTCGACGATATCGTCCACCAGCACGCAGGTCTTGCCCGACACGTCGCCGATGATGTTCATCACCGTGGCGACGTTGGCACGCGGACGGCGCTTGTCGATGATCGCCAGTTCGGCGTCGTCGAGGCGTTTGGCGATGGCGCGGGCGCGGACCACGCCGCCCACGTCCGGCGACACCACGATGATGTTGTCGGTGCCGTAGGCGCGCCAGATATCGGCGAGCAGCAGCGGCGACGAGTAGACGTTGTCGACCGGAATATCGAAGAAACCCTGGATCTGGTCGGCGTGCAGATCGACCGTCAGCACGCCGTCGGCACCGGCGGCGGTGAACATCTTGGCCGCGACTTTCGCGGTGATCGCCACCCGCGACGAGCGCGGCCGGCGATCCTGGCGGGCGTAGCCGAAGTACGGCACCACCGCAGTGACGCTGGCGGCCGACGCGCGCTTCAGCGCATCGATGATCACCAGCAGCTCCATCAGGTTCTCGCCGCTCGGTGCGCAGGTGGGCTGCACCACGAAGACTTCCTGACGGCGGACGTTCTCTTCGATCTCGACCTGGGCTTCGCCGTCCGAAAACTTGGACACCAGCGCTTTGCCCGGACGAATCCCCAACTCCTTGCACACCGCGTCGGCCAGGGGCCGGTTGGCGTTGCCGGAGAAGATCAACAACTGACGATCATCCTGCATATCGACTCCGCTTCGCTCTGACCGTGGCGGGTGGCGGAACCCCGCGAAGCGGGATTCCGTTGTGGGTGTGGCAGGGGCGGAAGGATTCGAACCTACGAATGCCGGGATCAAAACCCGGTGCCTTAACCACTTGGCGACGCCCCTTCGGTGAGGTCGGTTCGTTCGACAACGCGTTGTTTTTCAACGTCCCGTCGTACTTGCCAGCCCCGGACAGCCCGCTCGCGCGGTCCGTCACTTCGTTTCGAGCGCATCCAGCAACGGCGAGCGCGGCGCACCGGCGGCGATCCAGGCGAAAACGCCTGAAGGCAGCGGCTTGGCCAGCCCGTCGAGCGCGCATTCTGCGGATTCGCGGTCTGCGAATTCGACGAAACACACGCTGCCCGAGCCGGTCAGTCGCGCGGTGCCAGCGCTGCGTAACGCGGCGAACACCGCTTCGACGGCGGGTTCGCGGCGACGCAGGACCGGCTCGAACGCGTTGCCGAGCGCCTGCCCTTGCAGGAATGGGTCCGAAACGAAGTCGGACATTGTCGCGGCTGCAGCATTTCGCGTCAATTCAGCGGCTTGGAATAATTCGGCGGTGGCGGCATGAATGCCTGGCGCGGCCAGCAGATACCAGGCCGGCGGCAGGCCGATCGGTGTCAGCTGCTCGCCCAGCCCTTCGGCCCAGGCATTCTCGCCGCGCACGAAGACCGGGACATCCGCACCCAGGCGCAGGCCGAGTTCGGCCAAGGCATCCACCCCGAGATCGCAGCCCCAGAGCCGGTCCAGCGCCCGCAGCACGGTGGCGGCATCGCTGGAGCCACCACCGAGGCCACCGCCGGAGGGAATCCGCTTTTCGATGGCGATATCCGCACCTTGAGCGATCTTCGCCGTCGATTGCAGCAATTTCGCAGCCCGGACGGTCAGATCGTCAGCCTCGGCAACACCCGGCGCCGACTCGCCGTGACGAACAATTCGGCCGTCATCGCGCAGGCGGATCGAAATCGTGTCGCCCCAGTCGAGGATCCGGAACACGGTCTGCAGCAGGTGGTAGCCATCCGGCCGGCGGCCAACGATGCGCAAAAACAGATTCAGCTTGGCCGGGGCTGGCCAGATCGACCATCCGGCATCCACGTTCGCCGCGCTCATGGCGAGGCGAAGGTCCAGTCTTCGATCGCCAGCCGCACCCGGGCGTCACCGGCTTCGGCTTCGATCTTCGCCGGCAGCTCCGGCGCGCCGCTCGGACCCGGACGCCACGCGGTGTAACGGACGGTCCACCCCGCCTGCTGAAAGCTGGCCGGTCGCCCGTCCGCGTCGTAGACGATCGCCTGCACCGGATACTCCGACGCCGGTGCGCCGCGCACCCAACTGCCGAGCTGCTGCAGCGGCACCGACCAACCCGTGGTTTCCAGCAGCAGGTCCTCGGCGAACTCGCCATCGCGCGGGCCGCCTTCCAGACCTTCGATCCGGCCCGCTTCGGAATGCAGGTCGCCGATCAGGCGCCAGCTCTGGCGTGTGACCGGCGCGCTCAGGGCGATCTCGTATCGCCTCCGATCCTGCTGCTGCCATTCGATCCGGCCGCTGCCGCCCTTGTCGCCCTTGCTGATCGCGGCGCGACCGGAGAAGGACCACGCGTCGTACTGCGCCAGGAATGCCTGGCGCGCCTGCTGACGGGACGCCAGCGCTTCAGCTGACAGCGCAGGCGTGCGGCGGGCAGGTGCGGTCGTCGCACAACCCGCGAGGACGGCAGCGATCGCCAGCGCTGCCGCGAACGCGCGCAGCGTCATGCGCCGGTTTTCCCAGGCAGCGGCGGCAGCACCACGCCGGTCTTGTCGATCGCGCGTTTCAGCGAACGGTTCTCCGGATCGATCTTGCGCGATTCCTCGAAATACTTGCGCGATTCGTCTTTTTGGCCGAGCACCCACAGCACTTCGGCCAGGTGCGCGGCGATTTCGGCATCCTTCTGCTTGGTGAAGGCGCGGCGCAGTTCGGTCAGGGCTTCTTCCTTGCGGCCGAGGCGATACAGCACCCAGCCGTAGCTGTCGATGATCGCGGCGCTGTCGGGCTGCGCGGCGATCGCGCGGGCGATCAGCTCCAGCGCTTCCTGATGGCGATCGGTGCGGTCGGCCAGGGTGTAGCCGAGCGCGTTGAGCGCATTCACGTCTTCGGCGTCGACGGCGAGAATCTTGCGGAAATCGGCCTCGGCGCGCGGAATGTCGTCGCGGCGCTCCCACATCAGGGCACGGGCGTACAGCAGCTGTTTCTCGTCCGGGAATGCGGCCAGCGCGCGCGCGTAGGTGTCGAGTTCGCCATCAAGATTGCTGTCGTCCTTGCGCAGTTCGGCTTCCAGCAGATACGCATCGCGTCGCGTCTCTTCGTCGGCATCGCCATCGGCCTGCAGCTCGCGCAATCGAGCGAAGGCTTCATCCGCACGCTTGAGTTTGTGCAGCACCGTGGACGAACGCAGCCGCGCCTGCCAGCGCTGGGGTCCACCAGGCACGCCGGCGTACCACTCCAGCGCCTCCTCATGACGTTCGATGAACTCGGCGATCTGACCCAGCAACAGGCGGCGACCGGGATCCGGCGCGGCGGAATCGCGTTTCAGTTCGTCGTACACCTTCGCCACGCCGAGCTTGTCTTCGGCCTGG
This sequence comes from Lysobacteraceae bacterium, assembly GCA_049296025.1. Taxonomy (GTDB): domain Bacteria; phylum Pseudomonadota; class Gammaproteobacteria; order Xanthomonadales; family Xanthomonadaceae; genus Lysobacter_I. The sequence goes on from JBAQRU010000224.1 coordinate 13,864, forward strand.
GCCAGATATGCGGCGCGGAGGATGTAGCTGCGGTCGCTCTGCGGGCCGCGTGCCAGCACCGCAGCCGCCTGGACGTTGTCGCCCATCTCGCTGTATTCGTTGGCGACGGCGAAACCCAACTCCGGCGACAGCAGCGACGGCTCGCCCAGCCCACCCAGGACCTTGCGCGCCTCGTCGGTCTTGCCGGCTTCGCGCAGTTGGCTGGCATGCAGCAGCGCAACCGCCGGCTCGTCGGGGAATTTGACGACGACTCTGGCGACGATCTTTTCGGCCAGATCATTGCGCTGCAGTTGCTGGGAGAATTCGCCGAACGCCAGCCAGGCCTCAAGCTGGTCGGGAATCGAATCGATCAGTTGACCCAGCAGCCTTCCGGTCAGCTTCGGATCGCCGGAACCGGCATCGAGCGCCACCAGGGCGTAGCGCCAGCCGTCTTTCTCGCCGCTGCGCATCAATGCCTGCAGTTCGCGGCGCGCGGTGCGTTCATCCTTGCGGCGCAGGGCCAGCGTCGCCTCGGCGTTGCGCATCGACGGCGAACGCTTGGCGCGGGCGCGCCAGAGTTTCAGCGCCTCGGCGGCGTTGGCGTCCTGTTTGGCCAGCAGCGCGATCCGCGTCGCCCGCTCGGCCAGGACCGCATCGCCGTCGGCAGCCTTCGCGGCGTCGAGATACCAGCGCGCGGCCTCGTCCAGCTTGCCGGCCTGCAGCGCGTATTCGGCGGCCATGGCCGGTGTCAGCGGATCCGGGGCAGGCGCAGCGGGCGGTGCGGCCGGGGCAACGCCCGCAAGCAGCGCCAGCGCCAGAACCAAAACCACGCCGAACAGCGTCGACGACCGGCGAAAAATGATCGGAAATGCGGGCATCGGCGTGATGGGTCGTAAACTATGGGATTGTCGTCAGCTTAACCCAACCATCTGAACGCACCTCCGCCGGTCGTCATGCCCCACCTCATCGCCCTCGGCATCAACCACCAGACCGCGCCGGTATCCCTGCGCGAGCGGGTCGCGTTCTCCGAAGAAGCCTTGCCTGCGACCCTGTCCGCGCTGCGCGCGCTGCCGGGCGTGGAGGAGGTGGCGCTGCTCTCCACCTGCAACCGTACCGAGGTCTATGCCCTGACCGGCGGCGATGGCGATGCCCTGGTCGAATGGCTGGCCGCGCATCCGCAGGACGGCGGTGCATCGGGTGGACGGGCGCCGCTGGCGCTGCACGACTATCTGTATCGGCATCGCGACGACGAGGCGGTGCGCCATCTCTTTCGGGTCGCCACCGGACTGGACTCGCTGGTGCTGGGCGAGCCGCAGATCCTTGGCCAGGTGAAACAGGCCTGGTCGGTCGCGCGCGGCGCCGGCACCCTCGGCAGCCGTCTCGACCGCCTGTTCCAGCATGCCTTCGTCACCGCCAAGCGCGCGCGCACCGACACCCGCATCGGCGCGAACCCGGTCTCGGTCGCGTCGGCAGCGGTGCGGATGGCCGAAGAAGCCTTCGCCCGGCCGGCCGACTGCACCATCCTGCTGATCGGCGCCGGCGAAACCATCGAACTCACCGCACTGCATCTGGTGCAGGCCAAGGCCAAGCGCCTGCTGTTCGCCAACCGCACCCTCGCCCACGCCCAGGAGCTCGCGACCCGCCACGGCGGCGTCGCCCTGCCGCTGACCGAACTCGACCGCCATCTGGCCGAAGCCGACATCGTGTTTTCGGCGACCGCCAGTCGCGACCCGATCCTGCATCGCGACGCGGTCCAGGGCGCGCTGCGCAAACGCCGGCATCGGCCGATGCTGCTGCTCGACCTCGCGGTGCCGCGCGACATCGCGCCGGATGTGGCCGAACTGTCCGATGTGTTCCTGTACACGGTCGACGATCTGGAACGCGTGATCGAAGACAACCGCCACAGCCGTCGCGAAGCCGCTGACGCCGCCGAAGCCATCGTCGAGATGCAGGTGTCGCGCTACATCGAAACCATGAATGCCAGCGTGCATCACGGTTCGCTGAAACAACTGCGTGCGCACGGCGAAGCCGCGCGCAACGAATCCCTGGCCAAAGCGCATCAACTGCTCGCCGCCGGCCACGACCCCGCCGAGGTGCTGAAACAGCTCGCGCACACGCTGACCAATCGCCTGCTGCACGCGCCCACCGCCGCGCTGCGCGAAGCCGCGCTCAACGGCGATGTCGATGTCGTGCGCGCTGCGGAGCGGCTGTTCCCGCGCCATGCGCCCGCGCACAGCCGTCTGGCCGACGCGGTCGACCATCAGCTCCATCCCGAACATACGCCCGACGGACGCAATGACGCCGACCCTGCGCCGTAAGCTGGAAGCGCTGGCCGAGCGCCGCGAGGAAATCGAACGCCTGCTCGCCGATCCGGCGACGGTGAACGACGCCGCACGCTATCGCGGCCTGATGCGCGAGTTCTCGCAGCTCGAACCGATCGCCGAAGGCCTCGCGGCCGAGCGCCAGGCGCGCGCCGATCTCGCCGCCGCCGAAGCGATGCGCAACGACCCGGAGCTGGCGGAACTGGCCGAGGAAGACATCGCCGCCACGCACGCGCGGCTGCTCGAACTCGACACCGCGCTGATGGCGCAGCTGGTGCCCAAGGACCCGCGCGACGACGGCGGCCTGTATCTGGAAGTGCGCGCCGGCACCGGCGGCGACGAAGCCGCGATCTTCGCGGGCGACCTGTTCCGGATGTATTCGCGCTACGCGGAACGACTGGGCTGGAAAGTCGAAGTGGAATCCGCGAGCCCCGGCGAACACGGCGGCTTCAAGGAAATCATCGCCCGCATCGACGGTCGCGGCGCGTATTCGAAACTGAAATTCGAATCCGGCACCCATCGCGTGCAGCGCGTGCCGGAAACCGAATCGCAGGGCCGCATCCACACCTCCGCCGCGACGGTCGCGATCATCGGCGAAGACAGCGGCGAGATCGACATCGAGATCAATCCCGCCGACCTGCGCGTCGACACCTTCCGCTCCAGCGGCGCCGGCGGCCAGCACGTCAACAAGACCGAATCCGCGATCCGCATCACCCATGTGCCGAGTGGCGTCGTCGTGGAATCGCAGACCGAACGCAGCCAGCACGCCAACCGCGACAAGGCGATGAAGCGGCTCAAGGCCATGCTGCTCGAAGCCGAAACCGCCAAGCGCGAAGCCGCGCAGGCGCAGGAGCGCAAACTCCAGGTCGGCAGCGGCGACCGCAGCCAGCGCATCCGCACCTACAACTTCCCGCAGGGCCGGATCACCGACCACCGCGTCGAAGGCCTGACCCTCTACGATCTGCCGAACATCATCCAGGGCAACATCGACGACCTCATCGAGCGCCTGGCCCGCGAGCACCAGGCCGACGAACTCGCGCGGCTGACCCAAGGCGGCTGAGTCCCGCGAACATAGGGTCCGCCTTGGCGCACCGCTCTTCAAAGTCGCAAATCAGACACCTGTGCGCCAAGGCGCACCCGATCTGCGGACATCAGCAAATCCGCGCTTCCCGTTGCCGCCGCTGGCGACGCGCTGACCGGCTCGCCGACCGCGGACGAAAGCGTTACCCTGCGGCCCATGAGCGCAGCCCACGACTTCATCCCCCTCTCGCTGTGCGTGCTGACCGTGTCCGACACGCGCAGCCTCGCCGACGACAGCTCCGGCGACTATCTCGCCACCGCAGTGGCCGATGCCGGCCATCGCCTGCATGATCGCGCCCTGTTGCCCGACGACCGATACCGTCTCCGCGCGCAGGTGTCGCAGTGGATCGCCGACCCCACGGTCGACGGCATTCTCGTCACCGGCGGCACCGGTTTCACCGGCCGCGATTCCACCCCCGAGGCGCTGCTGCCGCTGCTCGACAAGCAGATGCCCGGCTTCGGCGAACTGTTCCGCGCACTGAGCTTCGAGGAGATCGGCACCTCGACGCTGCAATCGCGCGCGTTCGCCGGTCTGGCCAACGCCACTTTCCTCTTCGCCCTTCCCGGCTCCACCTCGGCCTGCCGCACCGCCTGGGAGAGGATCGTGCACGCCCAGCTCGACGCGCGCACCAAGCCCTGCAATCTCGCCACGCTGCGTCCGCGGCTCAAGGAGTGATGAACATGTCCATCGGCACCACCTTGCGATTGCTCACCAAGGCCACCGGCCTGACCGTGACCGACCTCGCCACTGCCATTCCGCGCGCGGGCGTCAACACCGTCAGCGCGTGGCTCAAGGACGAGAAGCTGCCCGGCCGCGACCAGATCGACGCGCTCGCCCGCACCTTCGGCGTGCCCGCTGGCGCGCTGCTGTCGGAACTCGCCAGCACCTTCGACCCCGCGCGCACCAAGGGCGAACACGAACTGCTGGCGTCGTACCGCGCGCTCAACAGCAAGCAGCAGGGCGCACTGCTGGAAGTGGCCCGCAGCATGGCCGCTGGCGCGCGCGACGAAGACGATGCGCCCGCCCGACCCGCACGCAAACGCGCCCCCGCAAAACGCAGCCGCAAGGTGACCGCATGAGCAAACTCAAACGCAAGGAATACGAGGCACTGCTGGAGCCGATGCAGCGCGAGCTGGCGCAGATGGCGCGCTGGGCAGCGCACAGCGGGCAGCGCATCCTCGTCATCATCGAAGGCCGCGACACCGCCGGCAAAGGCGGCGTGATCGACGCGATCAGCGCGCATATCAACCCGCGCCAAAGCCGCATCGTCGCGCTACCCAAGCCGAGCGACCGCGAACGCACCCAGTGGTATTTCCAGCGTTATATGTCGCACCTACCCGCCGCAGGCGAACTCGTGCTGTTCGACCGCAGCTGGTACAACCGCGCGGGCGTCGAAAAGGTCATGGGCTTCGCCGACGACAAGCAGGTGAAGACATTCTTGAAGCAAGCGCCGGTGTTCGAACAGATGCTGGTCGACGACGGCATCCTGCTGTTCAAGTACTGGCTGTGCTGCGATCAGGAAGAACAGGAAAAACGCTTCGCCGAACGCCGCGAAGACCCGCTCAAGGGCTGGAAGCTCTCACCGATCGATCTCGAAGCGCGCACCAAATACGCCGAGTACACCAAGGCGCGCGAGGCGATGCTCAAGGCCACGCACACGAAACACGCGCCGTGGACGCTGGTGGATTTCAACGACCAGAAGCGCGGACGGCTGACATTGATCCGCGATCTGCTGGATCGTTTGCCGGATACCGACACCAAGACCGAACCGCTTGAGTTTCCGCCGCTGGAGGGGAAGCTGCAGAAGGAGAAGTTTTCGGTGGTGGAGCCGCTGGATGCGTTCAAGGCGTAGCCCGGGTAAGCGCAGCGAACCCGGGTGCTTTCAGCGGGAAACCCCGATAACTCGGGTGAGTATCGCAAACACGTTCGGCAGGTCAGGGACGAGTCTTCCTGACTGACACGGCAACACGTAGGGTGGTGGTGAGCGCAGCGAACTCCACCATTCGCGCGTGTCAGTTCCGGCATCGGCGCGGGCAGAGCGACGACTCGCTTCTTCGGCGCGAACCCTTCGATCGTGTGTGCGACGCTTCGGGAAAGGTGGGGTTCGCTGCGCTCACCGCCACCCTACGGGTCCACCCCGCCGTAGGGCACATAAGCGAAGCGTCATGCGCCATCAACCACGCGGGACGCATCGAAAGACGACGCATGCTGCTTCCGCCAACATAGCCACGATGCGCAGGGCGGGTCTTGCACCTAAGGTCTTGCACCCGCTGATACGAAAACACGGCGCTGGTGCATTCACAACGACCGCCGATATTGCTGAAACAACTGCAACAGCCAAGGCTTCTGCGCCAGCACCAGACTCACGCCGATGCGTTCCTTCGCGGTGAGCGTGGCGTCGCGAATGAGCAGCGCATCGAATTCGCGGACCACTTCCTCCAGGCGTTGACGCATCTGGCGGACGCCGTCGACACTGAGGCTGCCGCTGAGCAGGAACAGGCCGTCCTGTTCGCCGTCGAAGGCGTCGGCGAAATAATCGGCGAGCAGGTGCTCGCGGAAATAGCGCTCCATCGGGCCGCCGCGACGCCAGCGGAAGTTGCGTGCGGTGAGTGCGCGGGCGCGGTTGCCGGGCATCAGTTCGATGATGCCGAGGCGGTCGAGCTTGATCAGCAGCGAGGTCCACTGCGGTTCGGTGAACGAGAACTGCGCCAGCACGTCCTGCTGGCGCCAGCGGTTGAGGCTGAGGAACAGCGCCAGCAGCAGCGCAGGTTCGGTGACCAGCGCTTTCTCCTGCGCTTCGCTCAGTTCGGCCATGGTCTCGCGACCACGCGCGGATTCGGCGGCAAGCTCCGACAGCCCGACATCCAGCACGTCGCAGATCTGCTCCAGCCGCTGCAGGCTCATCGCGCGCAGCGAGAACATGCGCTTCACCGCCGCCTCGCTCATCTTCAGCCGCGCGGCCAGTTCGCGATAGGTCAGGCCATGGCCACGGAGCAGACGCTTGAGGGCATCGATCAATTCGACGGAAACGGCCATGGGTCTAGTTTTTCGATACTGGTCAGCCCCGTTATCTACACTCGGTCGACGACGATTGCAACGTCTGCGGCCGGCGGTGTCTCTTCGACCCATCGCCCGATGAGTTCATCCCAATGCCCGCTTCCACGCCTGCTTTCACTCCCGCTCCCACGCCGACCCGTCCGATGTTCCGCCTGGCTGCGTGCGTGGTGGCGCTGGGCTGCCTGCTGGTACCGCCGGCCGATGCGCAATCCAACGCATCCATGCGGCAATCGGAAGCGAGCCTGATGGCATCGGTGGAAGTCCCGGTCGCCATCGTCGGCGCGCTGGCGCAGGGCAGCAAATTCGTGGTGACCGGGGTCGCGGCCAGCGGCACGGCGGTGGCAGTGACAATCTCCGTGGTGGGGCTCGGCGCCTCGTTCGTGGTCCATCTCAGCGCAGAAGCGGTGAAGTCGTTGGCGATCGCCACCGGCAAAACCCTCGAAGTCGTCGTCGTGAGCGGCGGCTGGCTGTTGATGGCTTCGGGCGAGGCGCTGTGTTTTATCGCCGATGAAGCCGCCCGCCCGCACATCCACTCGTGGCACCTGTCGTGGTGAATCGCGACATGTCGAAGACCAGACCCGCGCACTGCGCATCGCCGGCCCACTGCGAGCGCAGGCGTAGCGCGCGGATCGCGGGCATTCTGCTGGTGCTGATGATCGCAGCGCTCACCGCGCTGTTGCTGGGCGTTGCGCGCCCCGCGCACGCGGGCACCGACTGCACGCCGCAAACCATGCTTCCGGAGCGCATCGCCGATTCCGCAGCGACTGCGCTCACTGTTGCCTCTGCCCTGGACGAAACGAATGCACCGGTCGCGCTGGTCTCGCGCGCTGGCACCGATCTGTCGAAACACGGACTGCACTACAGCCATTCGGGATTCGCGGTGCGCGACCATCCCGACGGCCGCTGGACCGTGGTGCATCTGCTCAACGACTGCAGCAGCGACGGCTCCGGCCTGTACACGCAGGGGCTGGTGAATTTCTTCGCCGATGACCTGGTGAACCAGGACGCACGCATCACCTGGCTGCAGCCCGATGTCGCCGAACGCCTGTCGCGGCAATTGCTCGCACTGCCCGGCGACGCGCTGTACACGCCGCACTACAACCTGATCGCACGGCCGGACAGCACGCGTTACCAGAATTCGACCTCATGGGTGCTCGAACACATCGCAGCGGCGATTCCGCCGAAAGCAAACGTGCGCACGCGGATACAGGCCTATCAGCTCGCATTGGGCCACGGGTTCCAACCGGGCCGCATCCATATTCCCTACACGAAGCGGATCGTGGGCGGATTGTTCGCCGCGAATCTGGTCTTCACCGATCACTCCGTCGCGACGCGCCTGGGCGGCGACTATCCGGTGGTCACCGTGCGTTCGATCCTCGACTGGCTGCGGCGCAGCGACATCGCGACACACGAACGCGAATGGCGCCACGGCCGATCGATGGCGGCGCCGGGACCGGGGTAACCGCAACGCATCAAGCTCCGCGCGGATAGAACATCGCGCGCGCAGGACGCACCACCACATCGTCGCCGACCGATGGCGGCACCGCATCCGACGAATCGATCATGTCCCATTCGAAGGCTTTGGCGCGATCGCCGATCGCAAGTTCAATGGTGATCCTGTCGGCACGTCGATGCGTGGCGAGCGCGCGCGCGCGGATGCCGGCATGATCTTCGCTTCGCACGAGATCATGTGGCCGCAGTTGTGCAACGACCGGCCCGTCGGCGATGCCGGGTGCCGCGAAGCGCGCAGCGCCATCGGCGCTGACGAAGGCCGACGCCTGCACCGCACCTTCGAGCGCATTGCTGCGGCCGATGAAATCAAACACGTATGCCGATGCCGGGGCCTGATAGATCTGCTCCGGCGTGCCGATCTGTTCGATCCTGCCGTCGCGCAGCAGCACCACGCGATCGGCGAGTTCCAGCGCTTCTTCCTGATCGTGGGTCACGAACAGCGTGGTCTGGCCGGTCTGTTCGTG